>JAPONY010000037.1 GCA_026713705.1 Gammaproteobacteria bacterium | reverse complement strand
TGGGATGCGAAGGCCCGGGCCCGGCGCCTGTCGTGGGTGCTGGGGCAGAGCCGCTTTCTGATCCTGCCTTGGGTTCGGGTGCCGAACCTGGCGTCGAAGGCGCTGGCGCAGGTGACCGGGCGGCTGGCGGAGGACTGGAAGGAGGCGCACGGCTACCGTCCGGTGCTGGTCGAGACCTTCGTCGACCCGGGCCGGTTCGACGGGGCGTGCTACCGGGCGGCGAACTGGCAGTGTCTGGGCGAGACCCGGGGCCGGGGCGCGGCGCGGGCGCGCAAGAAGGTGTTCGTGTGTCCGCTGGATCCGGAGTTCCGGGCCTTGCTGGTCGAGGGCCGGCGTCCGCGGCGCAGGGTCGCGCCGTCGCCGAAGGCGGACTTCGTGGCCGGATGGCCGCCGCTGATCGAGGCCCTGGAGGCGCGGGCGCGTGAATGCGACCGCCGCTGGCAGAAGCGGCAGCGTACGCTGAACACCCTGCTGGTCGCGCTGTTCGTGTTCCGTCTGGTGCGCGCCCCCGCGCGCACGGGGTACGGGCCGGTGCTGTCGGAACTGTGGGCGCAGTGCCGCAGCCTGGGCATTCCCCTGCCGCAGGATCGTCCGGTGACGCCGGCGGCCGCCTGCCGCGCGCGCGCCAAGCTGCCCGAAGACCTGTTCCGGCAGCTGCACGCCGAGGTGCTGCAGCGCGGCGAGGCCGACGAGCCGGCGCATCTCTGGAAGGGGCATCGGCTGTTCGCGGTGGACGGCTCGAAGCTGAACCTGCCGCGCCAGCTGGCCGACCACGGGTATCCGGTGCCGGCGCCGAATGCGCACTATCCGCAGGGCCTGCTCAGCTGCCTGTACCGCCTGCGCACGCGCATTCCGGTCGACTTCGACCTGCACCGCCATGCCGACGAGCGCCGGGCGGCGCGCGCGCACCTGACGCATCTGGCGGCCGGGGACGTGGTGGTGTACGACCGCGGCTACTTCTCGCTCGCCCTGCTGCGCGAACATCTGGAACGGGACCTGAACGCGGTGTTCCGCCTGAGGGTCAACGCCGCGCGCGAGGTGGCCGCGTTCGTCCAGTCCGAGGCGACCGACCGCGAGGTCCGGCTGGGCGGGGATCGCCTGCCGTTGCGCCTGGTGAAGTATCGGATCGGGGGCGCCGACTACCTGTTGGGCACCACGCTGCACTCGCGCCGGAAGTATCCGATCGCGGAGCTGGCCGACCTGTATCACGAGCGCTGGGGCATCGAGGAGCTGTTCAAGAGTTCCAAGCAGACGGTCGGGATCGAGGGCTTCCACAGCCACAGCGAGCGGGGCGTGAAGCAGGAGCTGTTCGCGCACTATGTGCTGCTGACGCTGGCTCGGCAGTTCGCGAATCATGGCGAGGACCGGCTGAATGCGTCGCGGACGCCGCAGACGCCGCCGCGCCAGGCCCACTTCGGGCAGGCGCTGGCGGTGGTCGCCCGGAACCTGGAAGCGCTGTGCCTGCGGCAGGCCGAGCGGGGCGGCGAGACCGTCCGGCAGATGTTCACGGAGATCGCCGGCCTGTGGCAGGCGCCCCGCCCCGGGCGCTCCTTCCCCCGCCGCTCGCGCAAGCCGGTGGGCAAGTGGAAGCCCGAGAAAACGGCCCGGGTCACGGGCTCGGCAGGTTGATGCAATGCCCGGTACGAGGTCCAGACAAAACGGAGAAAAACCCTTTGGCGACAACGGTTGCCGCCTTAAGTCAATGACTTTTTCCCTTAAGTCAATGCCATTGGGGGGGGGGGGCGACTAGATTCACTGGTTATGGGTCACGCGAAAGTTCTCGAATTGGTGCGGTTTAGTTTACCCTACCGGGTAACGCAACAGAAAGGACCGAGCACGAAAAGAGCACCCGGGTCTTGGCGGAATCAGATTTAGCCGCTGCCTTCCGGCGTGAAAGAATCTACAGGGTGACCCGCCTCCACCCAGGCTTTGAATCCTCCAGCCATATGCACCACGTTTTCGAAGCCCATCTGCTTGAGTGTGTTGGCGGCCAGCGCCGAACGGCCGCTGGTCCCGCAGTACAGGATCAGGCTCTCAGCCTCGGCAAAGATCGGAAGGTGCTTTGGCGAGGACGGGTCGGCATGGAATTCCAGCATCCCGCGCGAAGCATGATGCGCGCCGGGCACGGTGCCGCTTTGGACCAGTTCGTTCTGGTCGCGTACGTCGATGACGACGACGCGGGGGTCATCCAGTGCCTGCGCAACCGTCGCGACGGAGACTTCGTCCACCTGGCCGACGGCCTCGGACAGCATTTGCATGAATCCTCGCTTGATTTCTACGGGCATGGCATTCCTCTAATGCGGTGTTGTACAAACTATCGTAACGCATTATGCCCGGGATTTTAGGTTTTGGGGAAGAGAGACTCTAGGGATTTGTAGCGCGAATCAAGTTGGATACCATTAGAATGTTCTGAATGTTTGTTTTAGCGGGCAATCGGATGGGTCTCAGCATTAGGAATGAGGAAACCTGTCGACTTGCGGAGGAACTAGCCAAGTTGACGGGAGAGACAAAGACTGGCGCGGTTAGCATTGCGTTGAGAGAGTGTCTTGAGCACAGGAAAAGGCTGGCGAACAAGGAGTCTTTGGCTCGGCATCTATATGAAATCGGACGAAGCAGTGCCGCACAGATGGCGCCGGGGCCTTCTTCTTCGGAACATGGGAATTTCCTTTACAACGACGAGACAGGTCTACCGGTTTGGGCAAAACAATGACAGCAGCTTCTCCTCTGGAACTCCCTCTGGGTTCATTGATCGTGGATGTACAAGGGAAAGCGCTGGAGCCTGAGGATAAGGAGATTCTTGCCCATCCCTTGGTGGGAGGATTGATCCTGTTTACGAGGAACTACGAATCTCCCGAGCAGCTAGGCGAGTTGATTCGTCAGGTTCATCAGATCCGGACGCCAAGCCTAGCGGTCTGCGTGGATCAGGAGGGTGGGACGGTGCAACGGTTCCGGAAAGGATTTACGCGCTTGCCGGCCGCTCAGGCACTCGGCAAACTGTACCGCCAGAACCGGGAGCATGCCTACCAGGCCTGCACCCATATGGGTTGGCTGATGGCGGCCGAGTTGAGGGCGACCGGGGTGGATATCTCGTTCGCTCCCGTGGTGGATCTCAACTGGGGCACCAGCGAGGTCATCGGAGGGCGCGCCTTCCATCGAAAGCCCTACATCGTCTCCGAACTGGCCTCCCGGTATATTGCGGGCATGCACCAGGCCGGGATGAAGTCGGTCATCAAGCATTTCCCCGGACATGGGCACGTTCATGAGGATTCCCACAAGGACATGCCGGTCGACAAGCGCAGTTTTCAGGAGATTCGAGGAGAGGATCTGATCCCGTTCGAACACTTGGCGTCCGCCTACAACGAAGGGTTGATGACGGCCCACATCATTTTCCCGGAAGTAGACAAGGTTCCGGTCACCTTCTCGCACGAATGGTTGCAGCGTACCCTGCGCGAACAATTGAATTTCTCCGGAGTGGTCTTCAGCGACGACCTGAACATGCATGCGGCCCACCTGCACGAGGATATCGAGTCCCGGGTGCGCGCGGCGTTCAAGGCAGGCTGCGACGTGGCGCTTCTGTGCAATAATCGCCCGGCCGTCATTGAAGTGCTTGAGCACTTGAAGGAATACCATAATCCGGTGGCCAGCCTGCGGCTGTTCCGCATGCGGGGTGCTCCGGGGGCCGAATCGCTCCAAGAGCTGCACCAGATGCCGATGTGGAAGGAGGCGGTGGAGTTGGCGGCCCGTTATGCCGATACGGATGAACTGGAACTGAACCTATGATTGAGCAATGGCTTGAATCCGGCGCGGCCTTCCTGGGGCAGGGACGGCTGTTGCATGTGTTGCTGCTGCTTGGCGGGGCGCTGGTGGCCAGTTTTGCGGGACGCTGGCTTTTGGGCCTCCTGCAACGTGGCGCCCAACGGACTTCCTACATCATGGATGATGCCGTATTGCTTTCGGCATCCAAGCCGGTACAGATTCTCATCTGGTTCGTGGCACTGACACTGGCCGGGGGAGTGCTGCTGGGGGAATTCGCCGACGCCTCCTGGATGGAGGAGGTTCAGAGAGCAGGCGTATTCCTGATCCTGGGGTGGTTCCTGTTCTCGCTGATCCGAAATTACAGCGAGCAGGCGCGCCAGCGCGCCCGGGCCGAAGGTGAGGAACTGGACGAAGATCTGTACCTGGCCGTTGCCCGGACCCTGCAGGCGGCCATCGTCGTACTCGTCGGCATGGGTCTGCTCCAGACCTTCGGCGTAAGCATCGTGGGCATCCTGACCTTCAGCGGGGTCGGTGGCCTGGTCGTGGGGTTCGCGGCCAAGGACATGCTGGGGAATTTCTTCGGGGGCCTGATGCTGCACATGGATCGCCCGTTCAAGACCGGCGATTGGATTCGCTCTCCGGATCGAAGCATCGAAGGAACCGTCGAGAGGATTGGATGGCGGCAGACCTTGATCCGGACGCATTCGAGAAATGCCCTATATATCCCGAACGGGATGTTCCTGACCATCGTGATCGAGAATCCGAGTCGGATGTCTCATCGCATGATCAAGCAGGTCATCGGGCTCCGCTACGACGATCTTGGCAAGATGAAGGCGATCGTCGAAGAAGTGCAGGCGTTTCTGGAGGGTGCGGAAGACATTGATCAGGAGAGGCCGGTGCTGGCCCGGTTCGATGCGTTCAACGACTCCTCGGTGGACTTCTTCATCCAGTGCTACACCCCCACGGTTTATCGTGCGGAATACACCAAGATCAAGCAGGACATCCTGTTCGCGGTGGCGGAAATCGTGGAGCGGCACGGCGCCGAGATCGCATTCCCGACCCGAACGCTGTATATGCAGTCTGAATCCGGCTGAAGGCCGGAAAACTAATGCGCCGAACTGGCCACTCGGGCCTTTCGGCCTGTTTCGAGAGCAACCGGGTCTTCTTCCACCGGAGTGACTTGGGCGAGAATCCCGATCGTGGGATGATCCAGGTAATTGAGATCGCTTGAGCGGAGTTTGCGGTTGATCTGGAGTAGCAGGCCGTCCGACGCTGCCGGGTCTCCATCGGGTGCAGAAGCCGGGTAGTGATACAGCAGTTCCAGGTCAAGCTGCAGAAACTGTTCCTTGGACAGCCTGACGCTTCCGTCCATCGCGGGAGCGTCCGGTGATGCTTGCGCAAGGGCTCTTCCGTTGGTCAGGCGGACCGGGTAGGCCTCGTCGGGAGTCGAGACCGGCTGTTGCCATGCAGCGTGGTGAAGGATCCGATATTGCCCGGATTTTTCCAGACGGATCCGCTCTGCCACCATGGGCTGGCGAAGCTCGTTGAGGCGCAGATATCCGCTCAGGCAATCCGCGACTTCTTCCTCGGAGCGGAAATGCCGCATGAAACTCGGCTCCCGTTTTGCAGGAAGACAGAAATACTGACGAAAGTCCACGGCTTGGGTCAGATCCAGATTCGGGGCAGCCTCGAAATGCCGGACCGGGTCCGCCGATGCTTCCGGTTGCGCGAAGATGATGATCTCTACGCGGTAAAGGTCCTCGGCTATGCAGATCGAGGGGAGAAGGGCGAAAGCCAGCAGCCAGGCGGGAATCTTTTTGGCGCTTCGGACTTTTGTGTGGATCATCCGGGATCAAGCCTCGGAAGATTCCAGGACAAATGTCTTGACGGATCATTGGCGGTCTCCACTAGATGCCGCCATTCACACAGCAGCACCCCCGTTTCGTTGTCCCCTCTCCGTCCCGTCACCGGAGCGCCTCCGGCCAAGAGCTTGTTCAATCCCAAGCCCAGGATGTTTCGCGCGGCATTGCAGTCCGCATGGTCCCGATGCCCGCAGGCGCGGCACGCAAAGCGCTCCGCCTTGCGGTTCGCTTCCTC
>JAPONY010000036.1 GCA_026713705.1 Gammaproteobacteria bacterium | reverse complement strand
ATCGCGCCCAAGCCTTCTCGTTCCGACTGATCCAGGGTCACCGTATATCGTTTCATGGCTGCCAATCCTCCCATGCAGAATAACATCGGGGGATTTTAGCATCTAATGTACGACATTAGATGTATGACATGACACTAGGTATAGGCGTTAATCGTTTACTGAAAAAGCAAGGCGATATCCCAGAGCCGTGGAAGCGACGCTTGGATTTGTTACTGGGCACAACGGACTGGTATGACGAATTCTACAAAATCGAACCGGAATCTACGCTTTTTGATGTTGACCAAGAACGAGTTATTAAGGCCAGCATGGAAACTATCGGACGTTATTTTAATGATCGCTTAAGAGAGATTTTTTCAGGAGTGGCCGAACGTCCTGGTGTACTGCGTAATTCTTCGAATAATCCACTCTATCTTCTCTGTTTTGCGGTTGGTAACGAGCGAGGGAAACCTGTCGCACTGAGGATCGCGGAACATTTGTTGAGAGACCTCCGCTGATGGCTCAGACTTCCGAGATTGAGTGGACAGAATCGACATGGAATCCGGTTACGGGTTGCACGAAGATTAGTTTGGGCTGCAAACATTGCTACGCAAAGCGTATGGCGGAGCGGCTACAGGCGATGGGACAAGCAAATTACGCAAATGGCTTTAATCTAACAATTCAACCACATATGTTAGAACTACCTTTGCGTTGGAAGAAGCCGCGAATGATATTTGTAAATTCCATGAGCGATCTCTTCCATAAAAACGTACCATTTACATTTATCCAGCAAACTTTCGATGTGATGGCTCGTGCACATTGGCATAGTTTTCAGGTGTTAACAAAACGTGCGGAACGCTTGGCTGAATTAAGCCCAAAGCTTGAATGGGCGTCAAACATTTGGATGGGGGTCAGCGTAGAAGACATTAGATATCGAAGTCGCATAAAGGCCCTTCAGTCCGCCGGTTCATCGACAAAATTTCTTTCACTTGAACCCCTCCTCGGGCCTTTACATGACCTCGATTTACATGGAATCGACTGGGTTATCGTAGGTGGTGAGTCAGGGCCGAAGGCCCGCCCAATGGATCCTGCGTGGGTTATAGATCTTCGCGATCAGTGTGCCTGTGCAGGAGTGCCTTTCTTTTTCAAACAATGGGGAGGCACGAACAAGAAACAAGCAGGCCGACTCCTAGAAGGACGAACTTGGGATCAGATGCCTAGAGATAGGAAAGCCACAATACAATCCCTATAGTCTACAAGTACTGAGTACAATTGCACTTTCGGCATGTATTGTCAGGCGGAGTACTGGTACGATGCGTTTGCTTTTCTATGTTGTCCATGTCTGATTCCTGCCTGATTGTCAATGCGACCGCGGTCAATGAAGGCCGCGTGTTCGAGACGGACCTCTTGGTCCGGGGTTCGCGGATCGAGAAGATCGGCCCGGACTTGTCCGGGGAGCCTGCTGACCAGATCTTGGACGCAGCGGGACTTCACCTGCTGCCCGGGATGATCGACGGCCAGGTGCATTATCGCGACCCGGGCCAACCAGAGAAAGGAACCTTCCAGTCCGAATCCCGCGCTTCCGTGGCGGGCGGCACGACCACCGTCATGGACATGCCGAACAACCAGCCGCCGGTCGTGACTCTTGAGCGGTTGGACGAGAAACTGGCACGGGCGGATGGGGCGATGCACGCCAATTACGCGCTCTATTTCGGTGCGACCAATCACAATGCCGACGAAGCCCGCAACCTAGACCCCCAAAAGGCCTGCGGGCTCAAGATCTTCATGGGCGCGTCGACCGGCAACATGCTGGTGGACGACCCCGAGGCGCTGAGGCAACATTTCGCCGGCTGCCCTATCCTGATCGCCACCCACTGCGAAGACACGCCGATGATCGAGGCGGCGCTGGCCGAACATGTCCAGCAGTACGGCGAACAGATTCCGATGCACTGCCATGCTGAGATCCGCAGCCGGGAGGCGTGTCTTGCATCCTCGTCCATGGCGGTGGGGTTGGCGCGGGAATTCGGTTCGCGACTGCATGTGCTCCACCTGACCACGGCGGACGAACTGCCGCAGTTCGATGCCGGGCCGATCGAAAGCAAACGAATTACCGCCGAAGCCTGCGTGCACCACCTGGTTTTCACCGATGCCGACTATGCACAGTACGGCGGCCGCATCAAGTGCAATCCCGCGATCAAAAAGCAATCGGATCGGGATGCGTTGCGCCAGGCAGTGCACGAAGACCGGATCGACGTGATCGCGACCGATCATGCGCCGCATCTTCTGTCAGAGAAGGAAGGACCGTATCAGGAGGTTGCGGCAGGGCTGCCGATCACCCAGCATGCGTTGCCGATGCTTTTGGAACTGGTTCACCAAGGCGTTTTCAGTCTGCCTCAAGTCGTGCAGAAGGCAGCACATGCTCCGGCACAGTGCTACTCGGTTCGTGACCGCGGATTTCTGCGCGAAGGGTATTTTGCGGATCTCGTTTTGGCCGACTTGTCGGCCGTGAGGCAGGTGGAACCGGAAGAAGTGCTGCACCGATGCGGCTGGTCAGCCTTCGAAGGACAAATGCTGCACGCCCGGATCGACACGACGATGGTGTCGGGTCGGATTGCGTATAAAGATGGGCAGGAAATACCGCCTGCGGCCGGGATGCGGGTCGATTTCGCCCGCGAGTGATTCTGCGGCTGGGCCGTTATTCGTCCGCATCGGAACTCGCCTGAAGCAACCCGTACTGTTCGATTCCAATCTGGTCGATTAATCGCAGTTGCGTCTCGATGAAGGCGATGTGCATTTCCTCGTCCGCGATCAGGTCTTCAAACAGGCGCATGGAAGCGTAATCGCTCACATCCTGACAGATATCGCGGCCTTCCCGGTACAGGGCGTGCGCCTCTTGTTCGGCAACGAGATCGCATTCCAGAACTTCACGGATGTTCTCGCCGATACGCAGCGGGTCCAGGGTCTGCAGGTTGGGGTGTCCTTCCAGGAAGATGATTCGTTCCACGAACCGGTCCGCATGACGCATTTCTCCGATGGACTCTTCTCGCGATTTTTGGGCGAGCTTGCCGTAGCCCCAGTCTTCCAGCAACCGGTAATGCAGCCAGTATTGATTGACGGACCGCAATTCACTGGCAAGGCTGCGGTTCAGGTATTCGATAACTTTCTCGTTTCCTTTCATGATGGCGGTCTCCTGCTTTTTCGCAAACCAGGTGCCGTATGCGCCTGCTTGATGATTGGGTTGATGAGCGGCCGGCAATTGCCGCATTTTGCTCGTTTCCCCAACTGGCGATAAACAGAGCGGAAATTCACGGGTTTTCCTGCTTTGGCGACGGCTTTCACCGCGGCGCGCAGTTCTCGGTCACTGACTTGAGCGCAGGAACAGACGATCATACGCGTAAGCCTCAGTCCTGCGGGCTCGGTAAGGTACTGTGGGCAAAGCGTCTCGGACGGTGAATGATGAGTGATTCGATTGCACGGGTCACGTCATTTTCATGTTTTCAATTGCACCCTGTTCAAAGTCTACTTCCACGACCAAATCGGATTTCAACTGGGACTGGCAGGCCAGAATGTAGCCCTGCTTGAGCATGTCGCCATCCAGCACGTAAGCGAAATCGTTCAATGCCTTGACCTTGCCTTCCTTGAGGATGCACCGGCAGGTTCCACAGCTTCCAACTTTGCAGTCGCAAGGCCACTTGATGCCCGCGTTCAGGGCCGCCTGCAGCAGGTTGATCTTGCCGGGGACCTCGAAGGTCTCACCGGTATTGGCGATGGTGCACTTGAAGTCCTTTTTCTTGCCGAACATCATCCAGAATCCCAATTAGGTTGAGCAATCCAGTATTCTACATCAGGGAGCGCCTGAGAGCGGAGTTTAAGATAGTTCTGGCGTGTCAACCCAAAGCTGAAAGTCCCCCTGCTCCCCGAACCGCACAGTCCGGTGCGGTCGGTATTGGAGCCCGACCGCGTTTCGCTTCGCGCCACCGGGTCGCGACGCGGTCGGGGATGTTTGGATCGTCGTTTCGCCGGAGGGTTCTTTGGACGTTCGCCGTCCCGCAGGGGGCCGCCGCCCGCCCTACCAGTGCGCCCCCAGCTGAAGCCGCAGGAGGTATGCCGGGGGGCGGTCGTCGTCCCGGGTTTCCTGCCGCGCGCCGTGCAGTTCGAGCCCGAAGTCCACGGCCTTCCGGCGCACGAGGTCCAGCCGCCAGCCGAGGCGGACCTCGCGCGCGCTGTCCGACAGGGCGAGGGCGGCATGCGGGGTGCCGACCAGCCGCCCGCGGGCGAGCAGCACCCCGTAGCCGAGGGTCGCCTCGAGGCGCCGGCGCCGGGGGGCCGGCCCGCGTTCATCGTCCGCGGCCAGGTGGCTGGCGGATTCCGGGCGCAGCAGGGCCTCCAGGCCGCCCGCCTCAGCCGCCCCCAGGGTCTGTTCCAGGGTCATCGACCAGCCGGTGGCCGAGTCCGGGTGCGGGTCCCAGGCCAGCGCGGCGGACAGGCCGCGTTCCCGAAATCCCGAGTCCTCGTGGGTCAGCAGGCCGCGGGCCCGCACCGAGGCCGTGAGGCCGCGCGGCGGGTCGCTCCAGGCGAGGCCGGCGGCGAGGTCCGCGCCAAAGCCGGTCTCGGCGTCGCCGCCGTCATGGCGCAGGCCCAGCGCCAGCGAGGGATTCAGGTGCGCGCCGGAGGCCAGCGCCACCTGCCAGCGGCCCTCGAGGCCGAGGCGCAGCCGGGTGAGTTCGGCGGACGTGCCGGCCAGCCGGTCCCCGACCGCATCCGATTCCGTGCGCAGGTACAGGCCGTCGGAGACGAGCGCCAGTTCCGGGCCGGAGCCGGCCCCGGCGCGCAGCACGCCGCGCACGCCAGCGCTCGCCATCTTCAGGTCGGTGTCCGCCTGGATCGTCGCGCCGCCGTCCGGCTTCAAGCGGATCTCGCCGGTGCCCAGGCCGGCCAGGCCCCAGACCGAGAGGCGCTCGTCGAGGGCGCGGTGCACCCAGGGATACAGGCCGGTCAGGTCCGAATCGATCTTGCCCCGCCCCGCGGGCGAGCGGTACTCGCCGTCGCCGTCTGAATGCGAGAGGATCAGGCCGGCGCGCAGGGGGCCGCGTGCGAGATCGACCCCCAGCAGGCCGGTGAGGGCCTCGCCGTCGAGTCGCAGGTCCCGCTCCTCGCCGTCGAAGCGCGTGATCGCCCCGCGGCCCCAGAACGAGGCCCGGCCGCCCGCGCCGGTCTCGGCGGTGTACGAGAACGCGGCGCCGCCCAGGGCGTCCCGCCAGGTGAGGTGGCGCTGCGCCCCGGCCTGCGGGATTCCTTCGGATGCCGCATCGAGCGTCTCGCTGCCGGCGCGCAGCGCCTGGAGGTCCCGGCTCGCCAGGCGGGCGGTCAAGCCGGGCCGGGCCGCCGTGAAGCGATCCCCGGCGGCCTCCAGCACCTGGTCCGACACCGTGCGCCCGAAGCGCACCAGCCACCCCTCCACGACGGACGCGTTCGCGTCCCCCGCCGTGCGCCCTTCGCCGGAACCCGACCAGGGGCCGTCGCCGTCGGCGTTCACCGCCCGCACCTGGACCTGGTACCGGGTGCCGGGCGCCAGACCCGTCAACCTTGCGCGGATCGCCCCCGGGGCCACGGCCCCGGCCCCCCACGCCCCCCCCGCCGGCCGGTAGCGCACGGCATAGCCGGT
>JAPONY010000035.1 GCA_026713705.1 Gammaproteobacteria bacterium | reverse complement strand
GACGAGGCTCTGGATGTCGGCGATCTGCCGCCGGGTCAGGCGCTGCCCGAGGAAGGTGGTGGTTTTCAGTTTTCGGATGCGTTCATCCATGGCGGCCCCGCGGGGTATAATTCGACATCACTATGGTGGCACGGAAGTCCTTGGGAGTCAACCCCTCCTCGCGCCTGTGGCCAGGTCGGACGATAACCTGATGAATCACAAAGGATTTATGCCAGCACATTCGGATCGGGAAGTGGCATCTTCCTATCTGAATGCCATTGCCCCCCCCCCCCCTTGAAATTGATTTTCTTGTCGCCAGCACTAATGTCGACAAGTTTGACGCGGTAGCTGAAAACCACGTTGCCCACCCTGACATAACCAGCCGAGAGTTTATACAGAACTCTCTTGGTACGCATGCGCCTGATGTGCGTGTAGCACTGCAAATGGAAAAACCTTTCAGGGTTGCTTCCAAAATTTCCGTCCTTACAAAAATCCAGAATTTCTGGATGCTGAGAAGTGTTAACCAACACACCGACATTACCAATAAATCTAAATTAAGGAGTCAAGCATGAAACTGAAACCTTTAATCTCTTGGAGTCCTATCACGACGGCCACCCTGACCCTAGTACCGCTCGTTCTGATGCTGGCCGCTTGCGGCGGCGGGGGTGGCAGCAGTGGGAGTGTCGGGACGAGCGACACAGAGATGACCAGCGACGGGGGCATGACTGGTATGTCTGGAACTAATGTGACACCTCGTCACCCCAATATTCTCTGGCTCCTCGACAAGTCGGCTCTCCGACTGAACGCAGGTTCCAATACCAACAATGTCGCGTTGGATTCACTGCCGGACAATTCCGCCGTGCGTGCGCAATTGAAAGCCGAATCCGAAAAAGCCAGCCCGGATACCAATTTCTACTACAACTTCTCCACCATATTCGGCAAGTATGAAGGGAGAGTAGCTACAGGCGGCAACTCTGCCATAGCTCCCGGTGAGTGGACCTTAGAGAGTGATTGTTCCGCACCAGGTCGTTGCACTTTGATCAGCGATACTGCTGACGACTACCACATTGCCACCCCGAACAGTATTAGCCCGTATTTTGTCGGCACGGTCCCGTGGGACCGTGATGGGGACCCCAACAATGTTCAGGATTGTGACGGGACGAATGCTGCGACCTGCGAACGTAAGACTGAAAGTAGCGTCGTTATCAGACCAAGCATCTCGGACGAAGTGGATTTCGAGCCGATTATGACAGCCAACGGAATTGCCATAGTCCAAGCCCGGGGCACGGGACGTACCGCCTCGGCCAACACTCCGTTCGATTTCCTTTCCTACGGGGCCTGGATGGACCACAGCGGCTTTTTTGCCGAAGCATACTTCTACGATTTGGCAACAGGCAGAAGTCAGGAAAATGCCGCGTGGATACTAGGAATCACCACGGGCAACAACCCTGCGCCTCAGTCCGGGCAAACCTTGACATGGAACGGGGTCATGGTCGGTGTAGCAGGAACCCAAGCCGTGCGTCAGGCAGGCGATCCATACAATGAAAGAGACTTTGATCCTGTACAAGGGGATGCCATGGTCACGGTGGGCGAGAATGGTGGCAATCTAGAGATTGGAGTGATGTTCACAGACATCTTCTACCTGGACCCTGCCAACACCGGCTCAATACAGGACATTACGTGGATCAATTCCCAGATTGTGTCGGACCCCAATGGGCGATTCACAAGCACCCAGCACAACTTGAAGGCAGCCTTTTACGGGCCGAATCACGAGGAAGTGGCCGGGACCTATGAAAAAGTGGATGGCACCGACTTCCTGGTCGGAGCCTTTGGTGCCAAACAGTAAGTGTTTTGATAAAGAGGCAAGCGATACAAAAATTTCTGAATGTGAGAACTTTCTGCAGATCGCATGACTGGTTTGACTGATCAAGTCAGTTAGCGCTACAAACAAGCAGGCGCCCTTCGGGGCGCCTGTTTTTCCTCAATCTTCCCCGGCAAAACCTGTTGTAACCTGCTTTAATTGGCCGAACGCCGGCGCGCACTTTCGCGAATTTTCTGCAGCCACTCCCCGATTGCCTTTTCGTGCCCCCGGTCAACGGGAAAATAAAACGACACGCCCTGCAGGGACTCGGGCAGATAGATCTCGTCGGCGACATAGCCGCCCTCATGATCGTGCGCATACTGATAGTCCTTTCCGTATCCCAAATCCTTCATCAGCCGGGTCGGGGCGTTGCGCAAGTGCATCGGAACCTCCAGGCTGCCGGATTTCTTGGCCTGCGCCATCGCCGCCTTGTAGGCCATATACACCGCGTTGCTTTTAGGTGAACAGGCCAGGTAGGCGACCGCTGATGCGATGGCCAACTCTCCTTCGGGAGATCCCAGCCGCTCGTAAGTCTGCCAGGCGGACAAGCACAAGTTGAGCGCCTGCGGGGCGGCATTTCCGATATCTTCGCTCGCCATCCGCACCACGCGCCGGGCAATGTAGCGAGGGTCGCATCCCCCGTCCAGCATGCGGCACAACCAGTACAAGGCGGCATCCGGGTCGGAGCCTCGCACCGACTTGTGCAGGGCGGAAATCTGATCGTAGAAATATTCTCCCCCTTTGTCGAACCTCCGGGTGCCCTGCCCCGCGACCTGCTGCATCACCGCCGCGTCAATGACCTTGCTGCCCTCCTGCTCAGGCGCCAGATCCAGCCCAATCTCCAGCAGATTCAACAGAACGCGCGCATCGCCATCCGCCACCTGGATCATCAGGTCCCGCGCTTCGTCCTCCAACACCACCGAACGCCCACCAGCCCCCCGTTCCTCGTCCGTCATTGCGCACTCGAGCAGTTGCGCCAAATCTTCTTCCTCGAGCATTTTCAGGACATAGACGCGGACACGGGACAGCAAGGCATTGTTGAGCTCGAACGAGGGGTTTTCCGTCGTAGCGCCGAGCAGACAAATGGTCCCATCCTCGACATGCGGCAGGAACACATCCTGCTGTGCCTTATTTAGACGGTGGATTTCATCAATGAACAGAGCGGTGGCCTGCTGGTCGCGATCCTGAGCCAGTCGGGCTTCCGCAATCGCCTCGCGGATCTCCTTGACTCCGGCCAGCACGGCCGAGAGGCTGACAAACCGGGCCTCGGCATACCGGCTGATCAGCTTTGCCAGCGTAGTCTTGCCTGTGCCGGGAGGCCCCCAGAACACCATGGAGTGGAGTTTTCCGGCCTCGATCGCCTGCCGCAAAGGCAATCCCTCCGCGAGCAGGTGCTGCTGCCCCACGAACTCTTCCAGGCTGCGCGGTCGCATCCGGTCCGCCAGCGGCCGGAACTCTTTTCGCGAATCGAACAGTTCGGTCATCGAGTGGGCGTGCCGAGAATATCCGTGCCGCGAGGCGGGTGATAGGAAAAGAATTCAGGCTGCAAGGGCGGGTTCACCTGCACCTTCTCGAATCGCACCTGAACCTCCTGCCCGAACTGGTCCACGAAATGCAGCCTCTCCAATACGCCCGAACGCAGGCCGATCAACAGTTCAACCGGTCGTGCAGCACCTGCCCGGGACTGCAATACGATCCAGTCGATACCCTCCTGGTGCCGGGCATGCTTGACGGCAAACAGATCCTCCAAAACCCGCGAGCCGAGCAGGGCCGAGAGTGGCGTATCATCCATGGCCTCCTCCACCCGAGTGACCGTGGCCTGTTCGAGCACGGGGTCGTAGGACCAGAAGTCGACGCCATCCGAAACCAGCACCAGAGGTTCGGGTTCCCGGTAGTTCCAGCGCATGAAATTCGGCCGCAGCAGGCTCATGTCGCCGTGCCCGGAAGACAACAGGGTTCCATCCGCCGACCACACCTCCTGCTGAAAGAATGCGGTCAAGGACTGGGTTTGCTCGAAAAATCGGTCAAGTTCGGCCTCCGGGCCCGTTTGCGTACCCTGAGTCGAGGCTGGCCCGAGCAGGCAAGCCAGCATCAGGACTCGAGCTGTCGGAGACGCCATCAGGATTCGTCTAGGGGAGGCAGAAGGACCTCGCGGGCACCTCCCGGCTGTATCGCCCCGACAATCTCCGCTTCTTCCATTTCCTCGATCATCCGGGCCGCACGGTTGTAGCCGACCTTGAGGCGCCGCTGCAGGTAGGAGACGGAAGCTTTCTGGTCCCGGCGTACGATATCGATCGCCGCCTGGTACAGCGGGTCCTCCGCGCCCTCTTCGTCATTTTCTTCGGTCAGCCCTGGAATCGAAACGGAGGCGTCTTTCTGAGTCACTTCCTCCAGATAGTCAGGCTCGCCGCCGTGTTCACGCAAGTGCTTGACCACCTGGCGAACCTCGTCATCCGAAATGAATGCGCCATGAACCCGCTTGGGTAGCGTCTCGCCCGAATCCAGAAACAGCATGTCCCCATGCCCCAGCAACTGTTCCGCCCCGCCCTGATCCAGGATCGTGCGCGAATCGACCTGCGAGGCAACCCGGAAAGAGATGCGAGCGGGGATGTTCGATTTGATCAAGCCGGTGATCACCTCTCGCGTCGGGCGCTGCGTGGCAAGAATCAGGTGGATACCAGCAGCTCGAGCCTTCTGGGCAAGGCGGATGATGTAGTCCTCGACCTTTTTCCCGGCGACCATCATCATGTCCGCAAATTCATCGATGACGACCACGATGTGGGGCAGATGCTTCAATGGTGGCGCCTCCTCTCCTTCGCCCAGGTTCTCGTAGGTCGGATCCGGAATGGGTTCCTTGTTCTTGTCCGCTTCTTCAACCTTCCGGTTATAGCCATTCAGGTTGCGCACGCCCAGCCTCGACATGACCGTGTAGCGCCTCTCCATCTGGCTCACGCACCATAGTAGAGCCTGGGCCGCTTGCCCCATATTGGTGACCACCGGGGTCAGCAAATGGGGAATTCCCTCGTAAATGGCGAGTTCCAGCATCTTCGGGTCAATCAGGATCAGCCGCAGCTCCTGCGGCAGGGCCTTGTACAGCAAACTCGTAATCATGGTGTTGATCGCCACCGATTTTCCAGAGCCGGTCGTGCCGGCAACCAGCAAATGCGGCATTTTCGCCAGATCGCAGACTATCGGCTCGCCATTGATGCTTTTCCCCAACGCCAACGCCAACAGGGACGAAGACTGGTTGAACGCGGCCGAGCGCAAGATCTCGCTGGCCATGACCATTTCCCGATCTTCGTTCGGCACTTCGAGGCCAATGACCGATTTCCCCTCGACCACCTCTTCCACGCGGACGCTGACCACCGACAGCGAGCGCGCCAAGTCCTTCGCGTAACCGCTGATCTTGCTGCCTCTCACCCCCGGAGCCGGCTCAAGATCGAAACGCGTCACGATCGGGCCGGGAGTCGCCGCCACGACTGTCACATCGACCTTGAATTCTTCCATTGTTATTTCAATCTGTTTTGACATATTACTGAGGGCTTCCTCAGAATATCCCATACTCTCCCCTACAGGCTCGTCCAAAAGATCGAGGGGAGGCTTTTCCTTAGCGCTGCTGGCGGGCAGAAGGGAAATCTGCCGTTCCTTGGCTTTTCTCCGGGCATCGGCCTCGATCTGGATTTTTGGCTCGATCCGGGTAGGGCTCTTGGTCGCCCTCTTCTCCTTGGCTCGCTTCCGTTTCTGTTCCCTCTGCTGGCGGTCCTGGCGCCCGGAAAAATACTCCTGCACCCACCGAACTCCCGCGACAACTGCGGCACCTGACTCCCAGGCCAGCTTCCCGGTCAGGTCCACGGTCTTCAACCACGAAAGACTCGTCCATAGGGTGATGCCCACGCCCAGCAGGGCCAGCAGTAAAACAGTCGCGCCAACCTCGCTGAATACCGCAACGAACCCGCCTGCGACCCCTCGGCCGATCAGTCCCCCGCTCCCGACCGGCAGCCCCGGCGCCAGCAAGTAGATCCCGATCAGGGAACAAGCCGCCATCAGCGTCGCGAAAAACCCGCCCCACCGCATCGCGGTCAGCCCCCAGGCAGATTTCCCCGCCTCCCCCGGAATCAACTTCTGGCTGTACAGCAGCCAACCGTGGTACCCCAGCATGAACGGGACCAGGTACGCGATGTAGCCTAGAAGATGCAAGAGCACATCAGCGATGATCGCCCCGACCTGCCCGGCCGCGTTCCGGATTTCTCCGTCCCCGGTATCCAGCCAACTCGAGTCGTCTGGGTGGTAGGTAATCAGCGCGACCAGCAGGTAGGCGGCCAGCGCCGTGAAGACGAGCAGCGCGCCCTCGCGGAACACCGGAGACACGCGAGGAGACTGCGAATCCTGCTTTTTCGCGCGCTTGGGGGTTTTCTTCTTCAAAATGCGAACGGAGATGCTTGCTCAATTATAGGATAAGGCGTTTGCCGGTAATTCGGTAAAATGGCTTCATGCCCGAGAACCCCCAACCGCGCGAACTGATTATCCTCGGGTCTGGTCCGGCAGGCTACACGGCTGCCATCTACGCCGCCCGGGCAAACCTGGACCTTCTCCTGGTCACCGGCATGGAGCAAGGAGGCCAGCTGATGCTGACCACCGATGTCGACAACTGGCCCGGCGATGTCGAAGGTCTACAAGGTCCGGACCTGATGGCCCGGATGCAACAGCACATCGAACGCTACAACGTGCCCGTGGAATTCGACCACATCACCGAAGCCGACCTCTCGCAGCACCCGTTCCGCCTCACCGGCGGGAACGGCGAATACGCCTGCCGGTCACTGATCATCGCCACCGGGGCGACCGCGCGCTACCTTGGCCTGCCTTCGGAAGAAGCCTACAAGGGCAAGGGCGTCTCCGCCTGCGCCACGTGTGATGGATTTTTCTTCAAGGGCCAACCGGTCGCCGTCATCGGCGGGGGCAACACCGCGGGTGAAGAAGCGATCTATCTCAGCAAGCTGGCTTCATCCGTCACCCTGGTGCATCGCCGCGACGAATTGCGTGCCGACAAGATCCTGCAGAAGCAGCTGTTCGAACTGGAGGAAAGCGGCATCGTGCGCATTGCCTGGAATCACGTGCTGGAAGAAGTGCTCGGCGACGGCACCGCCGTCACCGGCGTTCGGCTGCGGAGCACCTGCGAGGATTCGACTCAAGAAGTAGAGGTTCAAGGCGTCTTCATCGCCATCGGACACGACCCCAACACGAATCTCTTCAAGGGGCAACTCGACATGTCCGAGGATGGCTATCTCTCTGTCGCCAGCGGTCTGAGCGGCAACGCGACCGAAACCAGCTGCCCCGGCGTCTTCGCCGCCGGCGACGTCATGGATAAAATCTACCGTCAGGCCGTGACTTCCGCCGGAACCGGATGCATGGCGGCGTTGGACGCCGAAAAATACCTGGCAAAAGTCGACTAGATTACTCGGGGTCTCGATCTCCCTCAAGGATATCGGACCAGCGCAGCGCCATGCTGCTGTACGCGAAGGATGGAATCCGGAATGCCCAGTCCTCGAGATGGCGGGCAAGCAGTTCCGCCTGAGCACGGTCCTCATCGCTCATGTTCTCTCCCAAATGCACCACAAAGCGTGCATACCGTTCCACGTCCACGGAAAACAAGTATGCCTCCAGGCTGTAACCTTGGTAAAGCTCGTATCTCGCCCGGATCGCGTCCTCCAAGTAGACTTGGGCCTGAGAGGCCGGCATGACATCCTCCAGCGACAAGCTGGCGATGGCACTGGCCATACGGTTAAGTGCATATTCGTTTTTCAGCATCGCGCCTTCCGGAAGGTTGAGCACGGTGAATCTCACGTCTCCGGCCTCTTCCGCGCGTTGCCCTTCAATCCTTTCGCCGTCCGGGTGCACGACTTCCATGCGAAACACCCGCTCCATCCCGATGTCCAGCAGATCCGGGTCGAGCCAGCGCCGCGGCTCCTCCGGGATCGTGAAGTCACGGTCCACGAGCCAGCCCTGGTCGTCGTCAGCGTCCCGCACATAGGTGGCATTGCGCCCTTCCGGGCTTGTGCCGATACGGACCGCCCGGGTGCCGTCCGCGAAGTGAAGCGTGACCAGCTGCCCGAGCGCATCCAGCCGATCGATGCTGCCCAGACCCAACTGTGCGTGTTGCGCCGGGTCGCTGGTCTTGCGTTCAAGGAGCTTTGCTTCCGACAGATCCAACAGGAAACTGCGGATGGCCCCGACGTTCGCGGGATAGTACTGGCGCTGCACTACGCCCCACCCCTCCGGGCGGCGTTCCAGAGCAACCAGCGGCATATTCCCAGGACCGGTAAGGTCAATTCGGGAGATAGAGTTGATGTCGAGATCCCCGAGCCACAGAGTCCCCATGTATTCCTGGTCGCCGGACTGATGGCGGACGTTGTACATCACGATCGTCAACAGCAGCACGATCCCGGTCAGGGCCGCCAGGGTGCTTAATTCGCGGCGGTTCATGAGGCCACCTTCCGGGCGCGGCGCCGACGTTGGAAGAGCCACAAACCGACTGCAGCCATAGTGATGAGAACCGGAACCAGCCAGATGTTGATCAGGCGCAGGATAGAACCCAAGTGCTCGATATCCCGATCCAGTTCGTGCCGGACCGAGCGCAATTCACGCCGTACCCGCAACCGCTCCTGCTGGAAAGCCTCGATTTCCGCACGCTGCTGTTCCGTCAGCAGGCTCTGCTCTCCCGCCTGCCTCAGTTGCTGAATCCGACTGATGTTCTCTTCCGCCTCCTGCAACCGCTTCTGGAGTTCTTCCTCTTTGGCATGGAACCGCTGTTCCGCCTGGCGGCGCAATTGCTCGACCACATGGAACGGCCGCGAGAATTCCGAGCGGCCACGCAAACCGATCAGGTCGCCACTGCCAGCCAGGCTCTCCAGCGCGTTGGTCACGAAATCGCCATTGCTGGCCCAGGCCTGCACGATTCTCTGTCCGAAAAAGTTCTGCACCCGTGCCCACAGGGTGTCGGACAACATGTCTGCGTCCGCGACCACGATCGCGTCGAGCGTTTCCCGTGCTTCGGCCAGGTGGCCATCCGCGGGCGCTTCCGCTCCTTCGGGGGGACCTGACGGATACATGCTTTGCGGCTGCAGCCGGACCCAAGCGGCCAAGGTCAAGGGAACGCCTCCGGGTTCGAACCATTCCAGCAAGGCGGTCGGATCCGGAAGGTGCCGGTAGCGCGGCTTGGGAATCTCGCCGGAATCTTCCGAGGTGAAGAGCAACGGCTCGAATTCACCCTTGAACGCATCCGTCTTCCTGATCTGACCCGGGAACCCGAACGTGACCCGCGACAGCTGGGCGGAAATCAGGTTATCTCGGTTGATCCCCTTCTCATCAAGCCCGATAAACGAGACATGGCGGATCGGGCGCTGGACCTTCGGGCTTTGCACCGGCAGAGCCAAGGCGCGGTCGGCCACAATCGCGTTCATGTCGACCTCAAGCCCCCAGGCATCCAGCAGCCTCTTGATCTCGGATGCCTGAATCCCCCCGGACTCCGGAGGGTTGCTGGCATCCTGGAACATGGGATCCTTGTCTGCGTAGGGGTCGACGAACAGCATCAGACGCCCTCCGCGCATCAGGAACTGATCCACCGCATACAGCATTTTCTCGGACAGCCCTTTCGGGTGAATCAGCATCAGGATGCGAATGTCCGGGTCGATCACCCCGGATTCGATGTCGATCTGGCGGGTCTCGAACAGCTGCCCGATCTGATCGAGAATGGCCCATTCGGGCGTCGATTGCTGGCTCGCCAGGTCAAAGCCCCCGAACACCTGCAGGCTGGTCAGTATTCCCACCACGGGCTTCACCGGATTCGTCAGGGCATAGATCAACTGGCTGATGTCGTATTCGAGGAAAGCTTCCCGGTCCGGCTGGAAGAATTCGATAATCTCGACGTCATCCACCACGTTCGTGCCGACCAGGCCGAAGTACAGCTTGTCACCACCCTGCACCGGGACTGATTGCAGGTTGAATTCCGTCGCCCGGTCTTCCTCTTCCGAGTACGGGGCCGGATCGACCACATGCAGGATCAATCGACCGTCCGCGTAATGCGTGTACTCTTCCAGCAATTCCCGGACCCTTCGCGCGTAGTTCCGCAGGTGGGCATTTTCCGAACTGGCCCGATCCGAGAAAAACAAGTACAGGTTGATCGGCTGCTGGATGTTGTCGAGAACCTTCAGGGTCCCCTCGCTCATGGTGTAGAGCTTCTGTTCGGTCAGATCCAGCCTCATGTTGTCCAAGGTCAGATTGCTCAGCATGATGCCCGAGACGAACAGCACGGCCAGCAGGCTCAGACCTGCCGCCGTATAGGTCTTGTTGTCCGGATTGTTCATGCCGCCTTGCGGGCCCGAACCACGATCATGTTGGCGTATAGCCAGGCCGCAATCAGGATCACGAAATAGGACAGATCCCGCAGATCGATCACGCCCTTGTTGATCGAGGAAAAATGAGTGAGAAAACTGAGCGACGCGATGGTGTCGACGACCGGCTGCGGCAGCCACAGCTGGAAGAAGTCCAGCACCAAGGGAAATCCGCTCAACAGGAAGAGGAAGCAGGTCACAAGGCTGAGGATAAACGCCACGACCTGGTTGCGCGTGGTCGCAGAAATGCATGCGCCAATCGCCATGAAGCCGCCCGCCATCAGGAAACTGCCAAAGTAGGCTCCCAGGATGATCCCGTTGTCCGGGTCGCCCAGGTAATTGACCGTGAGCCAGATCGGGAACGTCAGCAGCAGCGCGATGCCGGTGAAGATCCAGGCAGCCAGGAACTTCCCGAGGACGGCCTCGAACACGGTCACCGGAAGCGTAATCAGTAATTCGATGCTTCCGGTCTTCCGTTCCTCCGCCCACAGGCGCATGGAAATGGCCGGGACCAGGAACAGGTACAACCACGGATGAAACGTGAAGAACGCGCCCAAGTCCGCTTGCTCGCGTTCGTAGAAATTCCCCAGGTAGAAGCTCAGTGCTCCGGACAGCAGGAGGAAGATCATGATGAAGACATAGGCGACCGGCGTCTGAAAATAGCCGACCAGTTCCCGCCGCAAGATCGCCAGCAAGTTATTCATGGACGTTATGGGTCAGGGTGTGGAACACGTCGTCCAGCCGCCCCGCCTGGATGTGCAGCGGGACCTCCTTCAGGTTATGCCGCAGCAGGACGTCGCGGACCGCGTCCTCCAGCATGCAGCCGGGTCGGGGGATCAAGGTCAGGCCTTGGTTGCGTTCCGGCTCCACCACCGCGACATCCTCAAGCTCCCCGAGGGCGGCACGCACCGACTCCTTCAATTGCGCCTGAATCGTGACCGCGTTGTAGTACCGGGATCGGCATCGCAACTCCCCGGGGGGTTCGTCAACCAGGATCTTGCCTTCGGAGACGATGATGGCCCGGGTGCAGATGGCCTCGACCTCTTCGAGGATATGCGTCGAGATGATGATGGTCTTGTCGTGCGCCATCTCATTGATGAAGTCGCGCACCTGGCGTTTCTGGTTGGGGTCCAGCCCGTCGGTTGGCTCGTCCATGATCAGTACCCGCGGGTCGTGCAGCATGGCCTGTGCCAAGCCGACCCGGCGGCGGTAGCCTTTCGACAGCGTGTCGACCGGGCGGTGCAGAACGGGCTCCAGCCCCAGTTGTCCGATCACCCAGTCCAGCCGGCCGCGGCGGTTTTCCGGGCGCCGGATGTCCGCCACGAAATTCAGGAACTGCCATGGGGTCATCTCGCTGTACGCCGGTGCGCCTTCCGGCAGGTAACCCAGGCATTTCTTGGCCTCCTGCGGCTTCGTGGCCACCGGATGCCCGCAGACCGACACCCGCCCGGAGGTCGGCGGAAGAAAGCCGGTGATCATCTTCATGGTCGTGGACTTCCCGGCACCGTTCGGGCCGAGAAAACCCAGGACCTCGCCGGGCCCGACCTCGAAGCTCAAGTCATCGACGGCATGCAGGTCGCCATAAATCTTGACCAGATTCTCGACCACAACTGATCCGGACATCTGAATTTTCCTCTGCTTCCCTATCGAGTATTGGGTTGTTTCAGGACATGCCAGTTAACATGGGGATTGTGTCTGCCGTTTCAAGCGGGATCCGGTCATCCCCCGCACAATCAAGCCCTGCGGATTATTGCTAATCCGCATAATAATAATCGTAGCGTCTCAGTAAATCCAGCGAGAACTGCCAGCCTTCCTGGTAGGTCAGGTTGCTGTCCATCGGAATCACGATCCGGACGAACAGCTTGTCGCCGTGCTCCTGCTTGAGCCCCGACAGAACCTGGTGCATTTCCTCTTCTCCGATGGGCTCGAACTTCGGGGCGTCCGGAGGCTTGAACATATAGGACGGCTGCCCTTCGACCTTCCGGTAGCGAACAGCAGCCACCACCTTACCCAAAGGGCTGCGGGCCGGCTTGGACAGAGCCGCGTACTTCTCGCCCATCTGCTCGTACTCCTTCTGCAGGAGTTCCAATTCTTCGCGGGTCTGCCGCTGCTGTTTCTCGACCTCCACGTACATCTGCTCGCGCAGCACGCTTTCGTCCTGCATCTGCGCCAACTGCTCCTGCACTTCAAGCAGTTCCTCTTCCCGCTCCGCGCTGACGGTCTGGCTTTCCCGCATCTCGGTCTGCACCCGCGCGTGTTCCTCCTGGATGTTCATCAACTGGGTCTGCTGCTCGGCCAACGCGGTTTGCGCACCGGCCAGATCCTCCTCCCTTGCCTCCAGTTGCCCGCTCTTGGCCTGCAGCGCCTCGCGGGTTTTCTCCATGCGGGCCTGCATTTCCCCCAGCTCGAGCTGGAGCAGCATCTGGCGCAGGTTCAGGTCTTCCGCCCGCTCCCTGGCCTGTTGTTCCAATGCGGCCGTCTCCTGAACCTGTCTGGACAGGTCCCAGTTGTGCAGGATCGCCACCGTGCTGGACAGCAGGAACACGATGACCACGACCATCATGATGTCGGTGAAGGACGGCCAGAAGTTCTCCTCGTTGATCGAGGAGAAATGGGAGGCGTAGTCGGGAAGCGAGGATTGACCGCCGATCATGATTCTTCCTAGTCCAGCCGAAATCCCTTCTTCAGGGTCTGGTTGACGTTTTGCAGCGTTTCCTCCAATTGCTTGCTATGCTCGTTTTGCACGTGCCGTTCGTGCCGCATCGCCTCAAGATGCGGAGTCAGGCGATCCTGAACCTCCGCCAAGGCAATGGCCACCTGGTTCAGGTCTTTCAGCCTGAGCGCCAGGGTGTGAGCCAGGTTCCCTCCGCCTCGCGTAACCAGCGGCAGAACCCGGCGCAAAGTCAACATCTCAATCCGCTGACACACGCTGGACTGGCTGACCACCAGCCGGGAAAAGATAAGAGTCAACACCAGGTAGGTCCCGATGGCCGTCATCGTGGTGGAGAGCGCCGTCGCCATCCCGTGGACCACCAAGGTAATGCCGCCGCCGTTCTGCGGAAAGGACAACAGGTCGGAAGCCCCGACCAAGGCCAACGACAACGATGCGACCGTACCGAACACGCCAAGCAGGATCAGCAGGCTCTGTATCAAGCGGATCAGGCCGAGGCGCGTCATCTCCTGATTCAGAAGAATGGCCGATAACGCCGCCTGCTGGGGACGATCCAGTTCCGTGCGGCTTTGCTGCAGGACGCGGTAACGCTGCACGATCAGAGAATTGGATAGATCTTCAATGCCGGCTTCGGTCAGGCCGAAGTCCATTTGTTCCTCGAACTGGTCGATGGATTGATTTTCGTAGATGTAGGCAAACAGCAGGTAGAAAATCCGTCCCAGCGCCACCAGAAACAGCACCGCGATGATGCCGTTGACCACCATGCCGAGTTCTGTCGCCAAGGGCCCCCAGTAGACTTCCACCAAGACGTCTTTCTGCCAGTACAGTAAGACGGCGAACAGGAGTAGCGCGACTCCTGCCTGCAGCACCATGAACTGGGGACGGCTCTTAAAAATCTTTTGAATCATGGGGTTAGCGATGGAACTGTTGCTCGCTTTCAGCCCTCTTGAATCGGGGAAGTATAGCAGAACAAGGCGTTTTCTTGCCGGTTTGTGGTGCGGGCGGAGGGATTCGAACCCCCACGGGCAAAGCCCAGCGGATTTTCGCACCAGCTACGGCTTTCGCCGCCGCCGCTTGCGCGGCGTTTGTGGTCCGGACTATCCCTTCACCCTAGCAATCGTGCCTTAGGCGCTGCCCGTCTAGTCTCTACACCTTCCCGGAAGTTCCCTTCCGGGCTTGGCTCGGGATCGCCATTTCACAGGGTTCCCCGAATTTGAGCAGTTCTGCATCCCCGGTTTCCCGAAGAGCACTCAATGGCCTCAAGTCCGCAGCGTCTACCGGTTCCGCCACGCCCGCAGTGCGCCTATCATAGTGTAAAGGGAGAAAGAGGGTGGAGGCTGAGGTCGGAATCGAACCGGCGTCCACGGCTTTGCAGGCCGCTGCATAACCACTCTGCCACTCAGCCCCTGTTGCCCTGACCCGGCAATCGGACCGCGGTAGGAACTGGAGCGGGAAACCGGGTTCGAACCGGCGACCTTAACCTTGGCAAGGTTACGCTCTACCAACTGAGCTATTCCCGCCCCGCGAGGGCAAAATTGTCGCACCCCCACCCGAGGCTGTCAAATTGATGGCTACGGATAGGCAAACAGAAAGCCTCCTCGGGATCACGCCGGCGCTTCCAGCCAATCAATCAATCGATCGAGCTTGATCCGGAAGGATTTTACGTGCAAGCCGGTCAATCTCCGCGAACAGACCCTCGTTTCGGAAAAGGTCTCGCAATCGCTCCGACAGCGCCACTTGGCCTAAGTGACTAGATGGATTATAAGGGCTTGAAAACCACCTTTGAGCCATGCGTTCGGCCTGAGTAGTGAGTTTTGCAAGTTTGACATGTGTGGAATTTCGTCCATCGTATCTGCGGAGTGGAATTTTGCGCCAAGGGTGCAAATGAAAGTCACGTCCACTCTCGCGCGATTGCGCAAAAGCGTTGGTGAGGCAGGGAGCATTCAGCAGGGCAACTAGATAGGCTGCCTCAGATGCATTGACAGCAACATAATAGTACAAGGTGGCATCCACGATCACGCTGCCTGGACGGGTACGGCAAGCCCGCATAACATCCCCGGAGGAAGGATAAACGACCATCGTTTTTGATCTACCTGAAAGGTTCAACTGGCTACTCAATATGGAACCGTAGTCGATCCGGGCTAGCAGATCGCCAGGAGTATGGGTGCCCGCTCCCTTGTTCTCTTCGTAGGTTTCATTTAGGGACTTCCAAAATGCAGAATTTTTGACAGCGGCTTTATCAAGACTCCCATCATCATTCGTGGGGATTAAAGCTTGATGCATACCTGCCGGAGAGAGAGCAAACGGTAACACTAACTTGGAGGTTATCAGATCTCGAATCCATCCGCACGGCACCATACCCGTTTGCGGATCAATCCCCGACCATGGTGGGTGCTGAGAACGCATTGTAGTAACGCGGCATAACTTACGTTTGCCACTCATATCAGCTTTGCTCAACACCACTAGCACTTGAGGGGTGATCGTCGCTCCTTGGCGGAATAGGGTTTTCCCTTTTTCGTTGATATATTCGGACGCTTCGCGTGGGACGGGAGAAGCAGTAGCCTTGAACACCAAGCGTTTGTTGATGTCATCCAAACTTGCATAGGGAGGAGGTAATTTCCCTTCAATTATCCCCACGAGGTCTTTTTCCCGAGGTTTTACACTAGAAATTCGGCCATCAAACAGAATACAGCAGCGACGGGCGTCACCGCCTCCGAAGGGCTTAAGAGCCTCTAAATCAATTGCTTGCTTGCAAACCGTGTCATGCCATTGGCGAAATTTTTCCCAACTACCAGCCTTAAGCGCGGCCTTTTTGACAAGCCATGCTGCCGGATCATTTTTAGGGTTAGCCAAGTACAACTGGCGAGCCCGCTTGACAAATAACTGTGCAATATCGAAGTGTGGTGCGTGTTTGCCCCCAGTCCAAAGGTCTATATCCGGACTAGCCGCGAAATCTTTAACGGCCTGCTTGCGACCCTGTGACTGGACATGCGCCATTTTTACCCACGGAGGATTGGCGACAATGCGGTCGACCTTTTTCTCGGAAAGGCGGTGCGGGCCTGTGGTGTTGCGGATGTACCAAGTCCAGACTGAGTCGCCTTCGTCTTTGATGATGTCTACAAATCGACGGTGGCATTCCTCGATCGCTTCTTGGTCTGAATCTGGGATGGCGGAAATGATGTCTGAAGGTAAGGGGCGATCACTCTCTGCCGAAAGCACGAGCCGTCGGAGGTTATCCGAGAAGTCTGGGCGTTCCACAAAGGATCGCGGAAAGAGCACCTCTGCTCCTTTCGGGGTTGAGATGCGGATTTCTCCGTTCGTCGGCCGGAAAAGCGAGCTCTCGTCATCTCCGTGAATCAGCAGCGCATCCCCTTCATGGATGCGCAGATCTGATTTTCCATGTGGAGGCTCCGTGGGCAAGGCACGTAGAAGAGTGGCACGGGCGATCTCAGCAGCAATGGGATGTACGTCAATCCCATGCACTAGGGTACAGACAATTGATGCCTTGTCCGAATTTGTAAGATCTGTCACCGTGGGAGACGTCAAGATACGCCTTGCTGCGTGATAGAGGAACGTTCCTGAGCCGCATGTCGGGTCCAAAACACCTACACCTTCCAAATCGACACTTTGGCGGCGTGCCTCTAGTGCCTTCGTGATAGCAGTTTTGCACCAAGCATCATCACACACCTCTCTGACGAGAAGTTCAGCAAGCCAGTCTGGTGTGTAAAACTCACCAAATGCTTTGCGATCTCGTTCGTCGACAAACTGCTCATAAAGCGGACGCAATACGTCTCCTGGACGGCGGCGCCAGTCGTACCCTTGTATCTCCTCAAGAAAGCTTGCCGCCCACTGTTTTCCCTTGGTTGTTTCGACAATCCAAGCAACGAATCCATCTCCCAGAATATTTTCCGCCTCCGGGTTCTTTCCGGGAGTCGCAAGAACATGAATCACACCCCGGGCGAGTGCAACCAAAAAGGAGTGAGCAACAAATAATCGCTGCCGTGCTGCCTCACTATCAGGCTCCATACTCGAGGTGCGGAGCATTTCCAGCCATAAGCGCCGCTTGGTTTCTGTTGCTCTTTCGGCTCGCTTAGGCAAACTTTCGTATAACTCCCGCAATCGCTCTAACTGAGGTTCAAAAATCGGGCGTGGATCCGAAGGAATCCATG
The DNA here is from genome assembly GCA_026713705.1 of Gammaproteobacteria bacterium. Classification (GTDB taxonomy): domain Bacteria; phylum Pseudomonadota; class Gammaproteobacteria; order Poriferisulfidales; family Poriferisulfidaceae; genus Poriferisulfidus. Next base: position 23,103 of record JAPONY010000035.1, on the reverse strand, counting down.
GCTTTCCAACGAGTTTTCCTCTAAGAATGTGCTCAAGCCGATCGATTAATGTGGGTGGAGTAGAAGGGCGATATGCAGCCTCCACCGTGACCCCCACCGCGTTCTCCTCATGCGCATAACGCCAGACATGCCAGACCCGACCATCTGTGAGGATGCCCGTCCATGCCCTATCCTCGGTATCCTTGGGCAATGTAGATTTGAGCTCGCGGGAAATTTCGGCACGAAGATACCGTTCAAGCTGTTCTTTCGGCGACTCCTTGTTTTTTCTTGATTGGGGCTTATTGGGGTCGTCGGCTAATCCAAGTGCTTTCGTTTCAATTATTGTCCGCCGACGGGGCAAGTATATGTCCGCCGGTCCAGACTCCGTAGGGTAGCTAATTTCATAGTCGATGTCGAGGCTCCCCAAAAGGTCACCTATGCGCTTGCGAATGTAATCCTCCGGGTGGCCAGCTGATTGCTTAAGAAGCCACTTGGCTGCGACTATCTGCTTTGGTGTTGGGTCAGGCATCATGCATTACCGCACAGCACAGAACGGAATTTTAATGAATCCATAAAGCACGAAGCAGACGGGGGTTGAACTTCACCGGAGGCAACGTTCTCACTATATCACGGCAAGTCTCATTAGTTCCCTGCGAAAAAAGGATTTTCTATTTTCTGTTAAAATTGCACAATTAGCCTCTCTTCGGCGCACGATTTCGCATCGTGCGGGGTGAGGTTGCCCTAATCAATGGAGATGAGGACTTCTCAAGTGGATCGAGAAAAACAGATCGAAGCTCTGCAGAAGGATTGGGACACCAACCCTCGGTGGAGCGATGTACGCCGCGGCTACACGGCAGAGGATGTCGTGCGCCTGCGCGGCTCACGCGTACCTGCCAACACCACCGCGACGGAGGGTGCCGAAAAACTTTGGCGCCTGGTCAACGGTGACGCGCGCAAAGGCTACGTCAACTGCCTCGGCGCCCTGACCGGCGGACAGGCGGTCCAGCAGGTCAAGGCCGGCATCGAGGCCATCTACCTGTCCGGCTGGCAGGTTGCCGCAGATGCCAACACGTCTGAGACCATGTACCCGGACCAGTCGCTGTACGCCTACGATTCGGTACCGACCGTGGTGCGCCGCATCAACAACGCGTTCAAGCGCGCGGACGAGATCCAGTGGTCCCGCGGAGTCAATCCCGGCGACGAGGGGTTCGTTGACTACTTCGCCCCGATCGTGGCAGATGCCGAAGCCGGTTTCGGTGGCGTGCTCAACGCTTTTGAGTTGATGAAGAACATGATCAACAATGGCGCCTCCGGAGTCCACTACGAGGATCAGCTGGCCGCCGTCAAGAAGTGTGGCCACATGGGCGGAAAGGTACTGGTCCCAACCCAGGAAGCCGTCCAGAAGCTCGTCGCGGCACGGCTGGCCGCCGACGTCATGGGGGTTCCCACCGTGGTGCTGGCGCGCACCGATTCGGAAGCCGCGAACCTCGTGACCTCCGACTTCGACGAGAACGACAAGCCCTTCCTGACCGGTGAGCGGACCTCCGAAGGTTTCTACCGCGTGCGCAATGGCTTGGATCAGGCGATTTCACGCGGACTGGCGTACGCTCCGTATGCGGACCTGGTGTGGTGCGAAACCGGGACCCCGGACCTGGAATTCGCCAGAGCGTTCGCGGAAGCCCTGCGCAAGGAGTACCCGAACCAGCTATTGGCCTACAACTGCTCCCCTTCCTTCAACTGGAAGAAAAACCTGGACGACGCAACCATTGCGAAGTTCCAGCGCGAGCTGTCGGCGATGGGCTACAAGTACCAGTTCATCACCCTGGCCGGCATTCACAGCATGTGGTACAACATGTTCGACCTTGCCTACGACTATGCGGGCGAGGAAGGCATGAAGCACTACGTGGAGAAGGTCCAGGAGCCGGAATTCGCATCGGCAGACCGGGGCTACACGTTCGTCAGCCACCAGCAGGAAGTCGGGGCTGGCTACTTCGATGATGTGACGACCGTCATTCAGGGTGGGCAGTCCTCCGTCACGGCATTGACCGGGTCTACCGAAGAAGAGCAGTTCTGAAGGCCCTCGGCCAGGGCATCATGACTGCGGAAAAGTACGAATATATCCACGTCCCGGTTGACGGCGAACGGATAACGGTCCAGTCGGACCATTCTCTGGACGTTCCGGATCATCCGATCATCCCTTTCATCGAGGGGGACGGGATTGGCATCGACGTCACGCCGGTCATGCGGCAGGTCGTGAAGAACGCGGTACGGCATGCCTACGGAGACGAGCGGAAGATTTACTGGATGGAGATCTACGCAGGCGAGAAGGCCAGCAAGCTGTACCAAGAGGGAAACTGGCTGCCCGACGAGACCCTGCAGGCGATGCAGGACTACGTCGTGTCGATCAAAGGACCCTTGACGACCCCGGTCGGCGAGGGCATCCGCTCCCTCAATGTCGCCATCCGCCAGCAGATGGACCTGTACGCCTGCGTGCGGCCGATCCGCTTCTTCCCCGGCACCCCGACCCCACTGAAGACCTCCTCTACGACCGACATGGTCGTGTTCCGGGAAAATACCGAAGATATCTATGCCGGCATCGAATGGCCCAACGACTCGCCCGAAGTCCAAAAGCTGATTCAGTTCCTGCAGCAGGAAATGGGTGTCACGGAAATCCGGTTCCCCGAGAGTTCCGGCATCGGCATCAAGCCGGTCTCCCAGGAAGGTTCTTCCCGACTGATCCGCAAAGCAGTCCGTTACGCGATCGACAATAACCGCGCTTCGGTCACGCTGGTGCATAAGGGCAACATCATGAAGTACACGGAGGGAGCCTTCTGCCGCTGGGGCTATGAACTGGTGACGGAGGAATTTGGCGCCGAACTGATCGGCGACGGCCCGTGGCGGACGATCAAGAACCCGAACAACGGGGAAGACATCGTAATCAAGGATGTCATCGCCGACAACTTCCTGCAGCAGATTCTCCTGAAGCCTGCGGACTACGATGTCATCGCCACCCTGAACCTCAACGGCGACTACATCTCGGATGCGCTCGCGGCCCAGGTCGGGGGGATCGGCATTGCCCCGGGCGCCAACATGGCGGATGCGGTCGCGGTATTCGAAGCCACCCACGGCTCGGCCCCCAAGTACGCCGGCAAGAACCGCGTCAACCCCGGCTCCATCCTGCTGTCCGCGGAAATGATGCTGCGCTATCTAGGCTGGGCCGAGGCCGCCGACCTGATTCTCAAGGGGATTTCCGGAGCGATCGCCAACAAATATCTGACTTACGACCTGGCCCGGGTTCGGGCCGGCATCCCGGCCGGCCACCTCGGCACTGCCGCCACCCGTCAGCAGGTAGAGAAGCACATGCAGGAGCTGATCCCCGGAGCCACGCTGGTGACGACCTCCGGGTTCGCCGACGCCGTCATCCGGCACATGCAGTGACCCCGGTCTTGCTATAATCATAACTCCCCAGATCACGGTGCCATCATGCAAGAACCTGAACCGATTTATAAGGTGATCTTCTTCTCGAACGGGGAAATCTACGAGATCTACGCGGAACATGTCTATTCGTCCGACTTGTACGGTTTTATCGTCATAGAGGGGATTATTTTCGGCGAGAAAGCAAAGGTCGTGGTCGATCCGAGCGAAGAGCGGCTGAAAACCGAGTTCGAATCCGTGCCCCGGACCTACATTCCCATGCACTCGGTCATGCGCATCGACGAGGTGGAGAAGGCAGGAACCGGTGAAATTCGCAAGGCCGACGGAAACGTCACATATCTGCCTCCGATGGTGGGGACGGGCGATATCCAGAAAGCCTGAGGGTTTTCTGCCGGAGGATTTCCGGAGAGGTGCCGGAGCGGTCGAACGGGCTCGCCTGGAAAGCGTGTGTGCGGTAATACCGTACCGAGGGTTCGAATCCCTCCCTCTCCGCCAGATTCATCACCCGCCCGCATTTGTTTCCGGGCTGGCGGGCAGAGCGGAAATTACCAACGCACGGTATACTTTTCCCACCATCAAAGGCACGTAAAACCGGAGCCATGCTTACCTTGCCCCGCATCGCAGCCTTCTCTCTTCTGGCTGCTGTTCTTACCCTCCCCGCCTGGGCGGCATTCCCATGGGAAAACAGCGACGGCTCGCTCCCCTCGCTCGCGCCCATGCTCGAGAAGACCGTTCCGGCAGTAGTCAACATCTCCACGGCTCACGAAGAAGTCGTACGCACCGGGCCCCTCTTCCGCGATCCCTTTTTCCAGCATTTTTTCGGCCGGCCCGGGCAGCGTAGCCAAAAGCGGGTGCGTCGGGGCCTCGGCACCGGCGTCATCCTGGATGCAGAAAAGGGTTATGTCGTCACCAACCACCACCTGATCGCACGGGCGGACGACATCGCCGTCACCATGAGTGATGGGCGTGAAGTCAAGGCCAAGCTGATCGGCTCCGACAGCGAAACCGATGTGGCCATGCTACGCATCCAGGCCGACGACCTGACCAGCCTGCCGATCGCCGATTCCGAGCAGGTGCGCGTCGGAGATTTCGTCGTCGCGATCGGCAATCCCTTCGGCTTGGGACAGACCGTGACCTCCGGCATCATCAGCGCATTGGGGCGCAGCGGCGTATTCGACAATTATGGCTACGAAGACTTCATCCAGACCGATGCCTCCATCAACCCCGGCAATTCCGGCGGTGCCTTGGTGAACCTGCGAGGTGAACTGATCGGCATCAACACCGCGATCCTGAGCCGCTCCGGTGGCAACATCGGCATTGGCTTCGCGATCCCGATCCACATGGTGCGCCAGGTGGCCGACCAGTTGATCGAGCACGGCCAAGTGCAACGCGGACAGCTAGGCGTTCAGGCGCAGGCCATGACCCCGGAACTGGCCGAAGCATTCGGTCTCAAACAAATTGAAGGTGTCGTCATCACCGAAGTGCTCGAAGGGTCGCCAGCCGAGCAGGCCGGCATTATCCCGGGAGATGTTCTGGTGCGCATAGACGGAGAAGACATTCACGATGTCAAGGACATGCGCAACGTGCTGGGCTTGTTGCGTGCCGGCCGCGAGGTGGAAATCGAATTGCTCCGCGGTCGCGAAACCATAACCGTCCGCGCAGCGACCGCTACCCTGCGCATCGACGGCGCAAACCTCCACCCGGCCATGGCCGGGCTCACGCTGTCGACCCAGCGAGATGCCGGCGCCACGTTCGTGGAAATCGTCAAGGTCGAGCCCGGGCATCCTGGCGAACAGGCCGGAATCCGTGCCGGCGACCGGTTGCGCTCCGTCAACCGCCGTCCCGTGAAGAACGTGGAAGACATCCGCGCCACCATCAACCGCGACGCCGCCCAAGTGCTGCTTCAGGTCCAGCGCGGTGCGCGCAGCCAATTCCTCATGCTTCCCTGACCATGGCATCCCCCGACCAAAGCGAATTGAGCCGCAGCGTCCGCCAGACACACCGGCGGCTGCGCCGGCTGATCGGCCTGGGGAGCCTGCTGCTGGTTCTATTGCTGGTGCGGATCGGCTGGATGCAGACGATCCATACCGAGCATTTCACTTCGCTGTCGACGGACAACCACCTGCGCCAGATTCCCGTCGCCCCCTCCCGCGGCCTGATCTCCGACCGCCATGGCGTCTTGCTCGCGGACAACAGTGTCCAATACAATCTGAGCCTGATTCCCTCCCAAGTGGACGACCTGGACACCACGATTTCGCAACTGCGGGAATTGGCCGACATCCATGACCGGGAAGTGAGGCAGTTTCAACAACGCGGGCAAAGCCGAAAATTCGAAACCACACCGCTCAAGATCGACCTGTCGGAAGAAACCATCGCGCAAGTCGCCGTGAAACTGCATCAACTACCCAGTGTCTACCTGGAAGCCTACGCCGCACGCCGCTACACCTACGGCAAGTCGACAGCCCACGTACTCGGCCATCTGGCCAGCATCAGCAAAAAGGACCGCGAGCGTATTGACCTCTATCGCTACCGTGGCACCCGGAGGATCGGTCGAGCCGGCATCGAACACCAGTACGAATCTCTCTTGCTCGGAACCCCGGGCCTGCAACAGGCTGAAGTCAATGCACAGGGCCGTTCCTTGATGCTACATGATCGCAAATCACCCACTCCCGGCAGCAACCTGATTCTCACACTGGACGCCGGCTTGCAGAAGGTGGCCAGCGAAGCCATGGCCGGGATGGAAGGCGCCATTGTCGCCATAGAGCCTTTCACTGGAGACATTCTGGCACTGGTCAGCGCGCCGAGTTTCGACCCCGAAGTGTTTGGCCACAGCATCAACCCCGACGACTACCAAAGCCTGATTCGAGACCCCCAAAACCCCCTGCTGAATCGCGCCATTCAAGGGCAGTACGCGCCGGGCTCGACGATCAAGCCGTTCGTCGCGCTGGCCGGGCTGGAATCGGGCCATGCCATCCCCGACAAGCAGTTCTACGCCGCCCCACAGTTCAATATCCCGAACTACCGCCGCCCGTTCCGCGATTGGAAAGACGAGGGCCACGGATGGGTCACGGTCAGTTCTTCAATCACCCAGTCCTGTGACGTCTACTTCTATTCGCTGGCCTACCGTATGGGAATCGAGGCCTTGGCGCCCTTTCTCGGACGGTTCGGTTTAGGTCAGGCCCAGCAACTCGACTTGCCCGGAGAGCTCCCCGGACTTCTTCCCAACGAGGCCTGGAAGCGAAAGACATACAGCCAGCCTTGGTACCCGGGCGAAACCGTGATCATGGGCATTGGCCAAGGGTACCTACTACTCACTCCACTGCAACTCGCCGCCGCGACTGCGACCTTGGCAACCCGCGGCATCCGCATGAAGCCCCGTCTGCTGCGCGCCTACGACCAAGACGGAGAAGTGATCAAAAGTCCGCCGGAGGAAATCGGACGCGTGACACTTTCCAATCCGGCCTGGTGGGACCTGGTCACCAACGCCATGGTGGACGTAGTCCATGCCCCCAATGGCACGGCTCGGCGTTCCGGGCTGAATGCGGCCTACCGCATCGCAGGCAAGACCGGAACCGCACAGGTAATCAACTACGGTGAAAAGCGCCCCGACTCCGACGACCTTCCCGAGAATATCCGCGATCATTCCCTGTTTATTGCCTTCGCCCCTGCCGAGGCTCCGAAAATCGCCCTTGCGGTCATCGTCGAACACGGGGGACACGGCTCGACGAAGGCGGCACCCATTGCCCGCCGGCTCCTGGATGCCTACCTCCTGAGGTCGCTCTAATGGCGCAGAATCCTTACCTCTCCGCCGCAACCAGGCTGGTCGCTCCGCTGGATCGCACCTTGATGTTGTTGATCCTCGCGGTTCTGGTTCTCAGCCTGGCGATCCAGTTCAGCGCCAACAACATGAGCCTGCAAGCCACTCAGCAGCATGCTGTCCGCATCGGCATCGGCCTGCTCGCGCTTCTGGCCATGGCGCACATCACCCCGCTCCACCTGAAGCGGTGGGCCCCGATCCTGTTCCTGCTCAACCTGCTGCTGCTGGTGGCCGTCGTGTTCTACGGCAGCGGGGATACCGCCCAGCGCTGGCTGACACTCGGCCCCGTCGTGCTGCAGCCGTCCGAGTTGCTCAAGCTCACCATTCCCTTGGTGGTGGCTTACGTCCTCGGGCCCTCACTGCCACCCTTGTCGCCTGTCCGCGTAATGCTGGCGTTGGCGCTCGTGGCCGGAGCGACCTGGCTGGTCGCGATCCAACCGGATCTAGGTACAGCGCTTTTGATCTCTGCCGTTGGAGTGTCGGTAATCCTGCTAGCCGGAATCTCCAGGCGGTGGGTTCTGGGCTTGGGGGCACTGACCGGCATTAGTCTGCCGTTCGTATGGCAGTATGCCCTGCGCGAGTACCAGAAAGATCGTATTCGCATCTTCTTCAATCCGGAAGCCGACCCGCTCGGCAGCGGCTACAACGTCATTCAGTCCAAGATCGCCGTCGGCTCCGGCGGCATCTCCGGGAAGGGCTGGACGCACAGTACCCAGGCACAGTTCGATTTTCTGCCGGAGCATTCGACCGACTTCATTTTTTCCGTCTATGCCGAAGAGTTCGGGCTGATCGGGGTGGCCGTTCTGGTCGCCCTGTACCTGGCGATCCTGTGGCGGATAGTGGCCATGAGCCGAACCGGACCCGACCGCTTCAGCCAACTGTTGATCGGAGGTCTTGGCCTGTCCTTGCTCATCCACATCCTGATCAACATCGCGATGACTGTCGGCTATGCTCCCGTGACCGGCTCGCCGCTGCCGTTGATGAGCTATGGCGGAAGCGCCATGATCAGCACTTTGGCCGCTTTCGGTATGATGATGGCCGCCCGGCACTATGCCCTCGTACGTCTCAAGTAAATGAACTTCCAAAATCGCTGGCTTCTGCTATGCCTTTTGCCCGCCTGCACCATGGCAAGCGAGACGTTCATCCCGTACGGCGAACGCCCCGAGGTCCACGCCTGGACCGAGCGCCTAGTGGACGAGCATGACCTGCCAGCAGAGCGCGTTCGCAAGCTGATCTCCGATTGTGAACATCAACCCAAGGTCATTGCCAGCGCCAGCCGCCCTGCCGAATCGAAACCCTGGCACTGGTACCGGAACATCTTCCTAACCGACGACCGCATCCGCCGGGGCCGAACCTATCTCAGGGAGCATGCCCGCCTGCTCGAAGAAGCGGAACGCATCTACCAGGTGCCCACCGAAGTAATCACCGCCATCGTCGCAGCTGAATCGAATTTCGGGCGCAATACCGGCGCGCATCCAGTGCTCGACACCTTGGTGACCCTAGGGTTCGACTACTCGCCACGTGGGGAATTCTTCCGCAAACAGCTGGGACAGCTTTTTCTGCTCGAACGCGAAGCCGGACTGGACATCAAGAAGCTGCGCGGCTCATGGGCCGGCGCACTTGGGCAGGCCCAGTTCATACCCAGCAGTTACCGGGATTTTGCCGTCGACGGCGACCAGGATGGTCGGCGCGACTTATGGGACAGCCCAGCCGACATCATCTTCAGTATCGCGAATTATTTCGAGAAGCACCACTGGCGTCTGGGCGAGCCGGTCGCGGAGCTGATTCAGCCCAAGGATCCCGAGCAGTTGCCGCTGAGCAAGGCACTGCTCCCGGACATCCCGTCAGAACGGCTGGCCGCATCCGGAATCAGGCTGCAGCACCCGACCGCCGAACCGGTGGCCGTGCACCGATTCGAGAACGCCTCCTCACCTGAATATTGGGTCGGCTACCACAACTTTTACGTGATTACGCGTTACAACCACAGCGCCCTCTACGCCCTGATGATCCATCAGTTGAGTCGGGCCCTGAAGAATGATCCCGGGCTCTGAGCGCGTCGCCGGGCTGCTGATCCTGACCCTGGCCCTGGCCAGCAGCGGATGCAGCGTCTACGACTATGTTGCCGAGACCTTCGACGATTCCGACTCGGCCTCCGGGTCTCGCGGCGGCGGCCCCTCCAGCTATGTCGCTCTGGGGGTTCGCTATCACGTCATGGACTCGGCTGAGGGCTACGTTGAGCGCGGCCTGGCCTCCTGGTACGGGCCGAAGTTCCACGGGAGGAAAACGTCCAGCGGCGAGGTCTTCGACATGCACCAGATGAGCGCCGCACACAAGACCCTGCCCCTGTCCACCTGGGTCAAGGTGACCCACCTCGATACCGGGCGTTCCATCACCGTTCGCGTGAACGACCGCGGCCCCTTCGTCAAAGGCCGCATCATCGACTTGTCCTACCAGGCCGCCCTGGCTCTCGGGACCACCGGCGAAGGCCTGGCCCCGGTCGAAGTGCGCACCATCCGTGGCCCCGAAACGGCACCCCGAACCGCGGAACACTGGTTTCTGCAGCTCGGCGCTTTCGCGATCCGGAGCAATGCGGAAGATTTTGTGCAAAAATTGCGCCGCCAAGGACTGGTCCGGCTCTCCGTTCGAACCCAGCAGCGGGACACGACGCTGCACCGGGTACTGCAAGGCCCGTTCAAGGACAGCCCCGAATTCGACCAAGCCGTCTCGGAACTTGAAGCCCTAGGCATTACCGAATATACACCTGTAAATATCCCCCATTGGAAACCAATAAGAAAGAAATGAGCCGTCTGATCTTCCTGGCACTGCTGTTGGCCAGTCCGGCCTGGGCTGAGCTGCCCACCCCGCCGCCCCCGGATCTGAGTGCCCCCAGCTACATCCTGATGGACACGCAAACCGGCGAAGTCCTCGCGGAGGCGAACGCCGACGAGGCAGTCGAACCCGCCAGCCTGACCAAGATCATGACCACCTACCTGGCCTTCCGCTCTCTGGGAGACGGCCTGATCGCGGAACAGGACCTGGTGACCATCAGCCGCAAGGCGCGCAAGGCGATCGGTTCTCGCATGTTCGTAGAGGTCAACAGCCAGGTTCCGGTCATCGACCTGCTGCGCGGCATCATCGTGCAGTCCGGCAACGACGCCAGCATCGCGCTCGCGGAACATATCGCCGGCAGCGAAGAATCCTTCGCCAGCATGATGAATGCGGAAGCCGAGCGCCTGGGGATGAGCAAAAGCCACTTCATCGACTCCTCTGGGCTGGGCGGACCCGACCATTACATGTCGGCCCGCGACATCGCCATCCTGTCTGCCGCCATGATCAACGAATTTCCCGATCATTACGCGATGTTCCGGGAGCAGGAATACACCTGGAACGGCATCGCGCAGCCGAACCGCAACCGCCTTCTGAAACTGGACCCCACGGCGGACGGCATCAAGACTGGCTACACTGATGCGGCCCAGTACTGCCTGGCCGCAAGTGCCATGCGCCCGGAACTCGACAACATGCGGCTGGTCTCGGTCGTCCTCGGCGCCAAGAACGGCCGGGCCCGGATTCGCGACAGCCGGGCGCTGCTGAACTGGGGGTTCCGTTTTTTCCGCACACAGAAGATTCATGCCGGCATGACCCCGTTGGCGGAAATCCCGGTGTGGTTCGCGGAGGTAGAACAGGTGCCCGTCGGGCTGGCCGAAGACTTGGTGATGACCCTGCCGGTCGCGGCGTATAAAGAACTGGAGACCACCTATCACCTGGAACCGGAAGTGGAAGCTCCGCTCGCGAAGGGGCAGGCGGTCGGGCGAATCACCGTACGCCATGAAAACCGGATTCTGGCTCAGGCCCCGGCCGTCGTGCTGGCCGACGTGCCGCAGGTCGGCTTCTTCACCCGTCTCTGGCACCACCTGCAGCGTCTGTCGAACTGACATCACATCGGCCCACAAACCGGTTCCTCTCCGGGGTTGGCGGGCCTCTCTTGTGAAATCCGGCCCATCGGTCTCATAATAGGCTAGCACCGGAGACCACCATGCCGACTCCCGCTTATTACAACGGCGAATACCGTCCCCTCGAGGGACTCACGGTCCCGATCATGGATCACGGTTTCCTGTTCGCCGACGGCGTGTACGAACTGATTCCGGTTTATAACAAGCGGCCGCGCTGCCTGGACGACCACTTGGAGCGCCTGAAGAACAGCCTGGCCGCCATCCATCTCGAGGGCGCCCCGGAAGAACCCGTCTGGCGTGAGATTTGCGCCCGGCTGATCGAACAAAGCCCGGACGAATGCTTTGTTTATTTCCAGATCACCCGCGGCGTCATTCCCGAAGGCGACCCTTTCCGCAAACAGTTCCTGGACGGCCCGCCCACCGTGTTCGCCATGGCGCAGCCCCTGCCGAAAAGACCCGAGTCGATCCACGCCATCACCCGCGAGGATGAGCGCTGGGGACGCTGCCACATCAAGTCCATCATGCTTCTGGAAACCGTCCTCGCGACGCAGGCTGCAGTGGATCAACAGGCGGGAGAAGCGATCCTGCACCGAGGGGATGAAGTCATGGAAGGCGCCACCAGCAATGTTTTCGCCGTGGTCGACGGCTTGGTCCGGACCCCGAAGCTTAGCCCCCAGATCCTGCCCGGCGTAACCCGGAAACTGGTGCTGAGGCTGATGCGCGAGAACGGCATGGAGTGCCAAGAAAGCCGATTGAGCGTCAATGAGCTACGGCACGCCGAAGAGGTTTGGGTTACCGGCTCCACCCGCGGCGTCATGCCAGTCGTCGAGTTGGATGACACTCCGGTAAACAACCGAATTATCGGACCGACCACACAACGTGTCCGCAGTTGGTATCGCGAATTCTGCAACGCGCCATGACCCCCGAACCTCGCATCCGGCACTGGAACCTGTACGACTACGAGCCCTGCGCCGAGGCCATGCGCCAGCAAACCGAGGCGAGAGACGAGGCCAGCGCCGATGAGATCTGGCTACTGCAACACCCAAGCGTCCTGACCCTCGGGGTCGGTGCCGACCCGTCCCACATCCATTCCCCGTGCCCGTTGCCCGTGGTGCGCAGCAACCGTGGCGGCCAAGTGACCTGTCACACGCCCGGCCAGCTAGTCGTCTACACCTTGCTGGATTTGCGGCGGCTGCAGCTCGGGGTTCGCGCATTGGTCGAACGGCTGGAAAGCGCGGTGCTGGCCCTGTTGGCGGAAACCCAAACTCCCGCCCATAGAGCGGACGGCATGCCTGGCGTTTATGTGGAAGGCAAAAAAATCGCATCCATCGGCCTGCGGGTCAGCCGCGCCAGAAGTTCCCACGGCCTTGCGTTGAACGTCCATCCGAACTTGAGCCTGTTCCGACAAATCAACATCTGCGGCAATCCGAAGTTGGAAGCCACCAGCCTGCGCGAGTGCGGGGTGGAGTGGAGCGTCGACGAGACCGCGCACAAGTTCCTGCCCCATCTGCTACAGGCCCTGTATCCGAGCGAGGTCCACGCATGAGCCTCCCTCCCGGCATCAAACAGACTGCAGAGCAAAAGATCTCGCGCATCCCGATCAAGCCGGCCGCCGATACTCCGACCCTGCGCAAGCCGCCCTGGCTGCGCATTCGTCTCCGGCACGCCCCTCAGGTGCGGCAGATGCGCGAGCTCCTTCGCTCAAGGTCTCTGCATACGGTATGCGAAGAAGCGTCCTGCCCGAACCTGCCGGAGTGCTTCGGCGGCGGCACTGCCACGTTCATGATTCTCGGCGACCTCTGCACGCGCCGCTGCCCCTTCTGCGACGTGGCCCATGGGCGACCGCTGCCAGTGGATGCCGATGAACCGAAACGCCTGGCGAAAACCGTCGCGATGCTGGGCCTGCGCTACGTGGTCATCACCTCGGTAGACCGGGACGACCTGCACGACGGGGGGGCCCACCATTTCGCGGAATGCGTCCGCACGGTGCGCGAGCACAGCCCCGGCATCCGCGTAGAAGTCTTAGTCCCGGACTTCCGCGGTCGGCTCGGCAAGGCGCTGGAGGGGCTGGAAGGCGGAATCCCGGATGTGTTCAACCACAACCTCGAAACCGTCCCGCAACTGTATCGCGCCGCCCGCCCCGGAGCCGACTACCACCATTCTCTGGAACTCTTGCGTCAGTTCGGCTGCGGTCATCCGGACGTCCCGACCAAGTCCGGGTTGATGCTGGGCCTGGGCGAAACCCCGCAGCAGGTCCGCGCCGTCATACAGGACCTTCTGGACCATGGCTGCCGGATGCTGACGCTGGGACAATACCTGCAGCCGACCCGGCATCATCTTCCGGTCCGCCGCTACGTGCCCCCGGAAGAATTCGAGGAGTTGGGCGACGAAGCGAGGCGGCTCGGGTTCCTGGAAGTCGCCAGCGGACCATTGGTGCGTTCTTCCTACCATGCAGACCAGCAAGCGGCAGGCATCTTGGGGCACACGGGCACAGCCTGATTTTTGTCAGGCATCCACGAAGGAAATGGCGGCCCCGGCCCTCTCGGTTCGCTATAATCCCGCTTGCCTAAGTATCGTCTATCAAATCCTGTTCACCTAGAGGGAAACCCTGTGAAAATAGAAATCACACGTACCGACCTGTTCTTCATGATGATGACTGCTGGACTCTGCGGCGGAGGGCTCGCCGCTATTGTCAGCATCGTGCTTTGCTAGGCTGACACCAGACTCGACGGGCAAGTCATTCGTGCCCGTCAAGTCAAAGAGATCTCCAACCAGAAGTCGTTCGCCTCAGCGACACACAGGCGGTTCGCCCTTCAGGCCGTCTTTCACCAGAAGAACCTGCCACAACTGGTTCCGGCGTGCCCGGAAAGAACCGGCACAACAGCCCAGGTAGTACCGCCACATGCGGAAAAACCGTTCATCGTAGCGGCCGCGCAGGGATTCCCACGCACCCTCGAAGTTGGCCCTCCATGCCATGAGAGTGCGATCGTAGTCCCGACCGAAACCGTGCCAATCCTCCATCACGAAAAGGTCCTCGATGGACTGCCCGATCTGCCGAATCGAAGGCATCATGCCGTACGGGAAGATATACCGGTTAATCCAGGGATCGCTGTTGACTCCTGTGGTATTGCTGCCAATGGTATGGAGGAGGAACCGGCCGCCAGACGGCAGCAATCCATGTACTTTGCGCATGAAGGTCCGGTAGTTTTTGTACCCGACATGCTCGAACATCCCAATGGAATAGACCGCATCGAATGTTTTGTCCGGTGGCAGATCTCGATAGTCCTGTTGGAGAATTTGTACGGCATGGCCCGCGCAATGCTCTCGCGCACGCTCGGCCTGCTCTCCCGACAAGGTCACCCCGACCACCTCCACTCCGTAGCGTTCGGCAAAAAACCGGCACGCCCCTCCCCATCCACATCCGATATCAAGAATCCGGGTATTCGGCTGGAGATCCAGTTTGCAGGCGATCAGTTCCAGTTTGGCCTCCTGCGCCTCTTCCAGGGTCTCAGCCCTACGCCAATAGCCGCAGGAATACATCATCCTTTCGTCCAGCATTTTGCTGTAAAGATCGTTCCCCACGTCATAGTGTTGCCGGGCGACCCGCTTGGAACGGGCACGGTTTTGCATGTTCAGTAGTCTAGAAAGCCCACGAACCTTGATCTGGTTCAGACCCGTCACCCGTTGGTCCAGCCCGAAACCCAACACCCGCGCGAAGAACTCATCCAGCGCCTCGCAGTCCCACCAGCCATCCATGTAGGACTCGCCCAGGCCGAGCGACCCCTGCGTAAAAATTCGCCAATAAAGCCGTGGGTTGTGTACCTGGATATCCCAAGGCCGGGAGCCGCCCTCCTCGACCCCGGCAGAAGCCAGAATCTTCAATACCCATTTCCTCGCAGCAGACATTTTCAGCCCTCGTTCGGCAATTCGAATTGATGGGTCTCCACTGACCAACCGGCACTGCCAACTGTCAACATGAGGCAGGAAGGACCTTCATGGACCCGGATTCGGCCAGCCGCGCCAGGATTCAGTACCCAAGGAAGATCCTCTTGGTCGCAGACCAATCGGTGCGTATGTCCATAGACGATAGTCTTAGCTTTCGGCCATGCTTCTCTCAAACTTTCGTGTGCTGGAGATGCGCCGAACTGGTCGCCATGCGTCACCACCAGCATTCCGCCCGGAAGCGGAATCTCGGCGGTCACAGGCAAACTGTCTCCATGGGCATCCCTGCCCCCAACATCGTTGTTGCCTGCCACAGCCACAACCCGTCTTTGCCCCACCAACTCCCCAAGAGTCTCTAGCACCGACGTTCCCATCACATCGCCCGCGTGCACGATCCAATCGGCATCAGCCAGAATTTCTCGGATGTTCGGGTCAATCCACCCGTGTGTGTCCGACAAGATCCCTATCTTGATCGCCTGGTGGGAAGCTGTCGACGCGGCTTCCTTGAATCGGGGCCCGACCCGAGATTTAGTTCCCATACTGCTGCTTCTGCAGGTTTTCCTGGTGTTTCGTAATCTGTTGCTGGCGACGTTGATCCCAAACTTCCTGACGTTCCTTGATGCGTTTTTCCCGGGCGTCGGGCCTCACTTTCACCGAATTGACGCCAAACAACACCTGCTCCAGGAAGCGCATGGCAAACTCCAGCAGGCTTTCTTCATTGTCAATCAGTTCCTGCTCCTGCTCCGGAGGAAGTTCGACCACTTCCTTGAACTTCGGACTCTGTATGAATTCGCGGAAGCTGTCCAGATCATAGCTGCACATGTCGAACAATTGCAGGCTCCGTTCGGACGGCGAGCCCACGGCAGGACCTGCCGAGCGTTTTTTGAGGATCAACCGGCGCCAGTGGCTGTTCATCTCGTCGTACTTGTCCAGCCCCTGCTCAACCCGATACTCCGCCACCGTCTGCTCATGCGTTTCCTCATGCCCCAGGCAGTACTCCTCACGCACAACAAAATAAGCATCTTCAACTTCGCCAGAGCCTTTCTTTCGCACCGCCATGTTTCCCAAGGCATAGTAGCGACAGGCAGCCGGACGATCTTCGTAAACGCCGCACCCTTCCTCAGTCAGATGAATGCACTCGGAAGTGCCGGGCTTGGTCGCCATTTTCAGACCCGGCATGCCATGGGCATCCATTTCAAACGGTATCGTGTAGCGTCCGACAAATTCGCTGGACGTCAGGCCCAGGCAGTTTTTCAGCCGCAGGATGTCGTAGGAAGTGAGTTGCAGATCAATGTTTCGGCAGCATGCGTTAAAACAAGCGATGTCCTTGTGGCAGCGAAACTGGAATACGCTGTCAAGGGCCAACTCCACCGGCTGGATGGGAGAAGCCTGAGGGGGCGACGCGGGCTTCGCGGAAATACTCATAGTGTGGAGGAGTGCTAGCGTTTACATTTTATAGTATGACTGCTGCCTTAGGGGAAGAACCACACCATCGCAAGCCAAGAAAATTTCATTCATTCCGGCCCTATCCCGTCCATAGCCGTATCGCTTCCGTGTGCTCTCGGGGATGAATACTTCGACGAGGCGCACGCTCCCTTCCCGTCGCATCCCGAGCAATGGATATGGAAATAATCGTTGTTTTTTAGCTAGTTGCACTGAATATTGAAAGATTGCTTTAAAGGATGCCCCCATGCTACCAGAACTAATCGCAAATCATCTGATGTATACTGTAGGGACATGAGGCATGGATCAGAGCGCATCTACGCTGGGAATCCAGTCTCGCAAATGAGTCACAGCAAAAAGTTCCCGTGATCGACTATTTACTCTCATCGCGCATCGGACCCAGCCGAAAGACTTTTTGCCACCTGTCCTGCATAAACGCAATACGCGAATCACGGATATGAATCTACAAATCTGCGATCCACGCCTTGGCGTGCACGGCGTACGGCCTGATGCAATCGAAAGCATGACGGGTGTTCTGCAACCGTTGAAGGATCATCATGAAACGAATTCTTGTGAATGCCACGCAGCAGGAAGAACTGCGCGTAGCGATGGTCGATGGCCAAGAGCTATACGATCTCGACATTGAACTGACCGGGAACAAACAAAAAAAATCCAACATCTACAAAGCCAAGATCGTCCGCGTCGAGCCTAGCCTCGAAGCAGCCTTTGTGGATTACGGCGCACCGCGCCACGGATTTCTTCCCTTCCGGGAAATTGCTCCAAGTTATTTCCAGAACCGAAATGCGTCCACGATCCGTGAGGCCATAAGCAACGGTCAGGAACTGATCGTCCAGGTTTCTCAGGATGAGCGAGGCAACAAGGGTGCCGCACTCACAACCTGCCCCAGCTTGCCCGGCCGTTTCCTGGTACTGACGCCGAACAATTCGCGTGCCAGCGGAATTTCGCGGCAGATCGAAGGCGAAGACCGAGACGAACTGCAGAAACTTGTCTCCCAATTGACCCCCGTCGAGGGAGGCGGAGTTATCATCCGAACTGCAGGGATCGGGCACAGCATCGAAGAATTGCAGTGGGACCTCGACAACCAGGTCCGTCTCTGGAAAGCCATTCAGGACGCGGGAAAGAAGTCTGCGCCCTTTCTCATCTACAGCGACAACGATGCCGTCGTCCGCGCCCTGCGGGACAACCTTCGCGATGACATCGGCGAAGTCCTGATCGACGACGACGAAACTTACGAGCAGGCGTGCAAGTTTGTCGAGCGGATGGCCCCGCAATACCGTAAAAACATCAAACAGCACCAAGAGACCATCCCTCTATTCAGCCATTACCAGATCGAAAGCCAAATCGAATCTGCGCACGACCGGATGATTAACCTGCCCTCCGGCGGCACGATCGCGATCGATCACACTGAAGCGTTGGTTTCCATCGACATCAATTCGGCGCGCGCCACCAAAAGCGGCGACATCGAGACGACCGCCCTGAACACGAATATGGAAGCAGCCCGGGAAATCGCCCGCCAGCTACGGCTACGCGACCTCGGCGGCCTCATCGTGATCGATTTCATCGACATGGTCAGCACCTCAAACCAGAAGAAAGTCGAAAACGAATTTCGGGAACGTACCCGGCTCGACCGGGCACGTGTGCAGATCGGACGGATTTCCCGCTTCGGGCTTTTGGAGTTATCCAGGCAGAGGTTACGCCCTGCGCTTGGGGAATTCACCCAGATGACTTGCCCCCGTTGTGACGGGCATGGCACGATCCGGACGATCCAATCCCTGTCCCTTGCCATTCTCCGTCTGATCGAAGAAGAGGCGATGAAGCAGAACACGGGAATGGTGATCACGGAACTCCCTATCGATGTCACCGCCTATCTACTCAACGAAAAACGTGACAGCATCGAGAAGATCACTCAACGACATGGCTCCCATGTCCGTTTGCTGCCGATGCCGGGACTGGAGACACCACACTACCGTGTACACCGCTACCGGGAAGACGACCCGGAAATCTCGCGTCGCTTCGATTACCAATCTCCAGTTATCCAGGAACCGGCGGCAGAGGAGAAGTCCCGTGCGACCAAACCCGCCGCCACCCGTCGCGGACGCCGGGAACAACCGGTCGTCAATGTGGCGGAACATATCACTGGCTCCCCGAACGGCAAAAGCCTGACGCGGGGTCTTCGGCGATTCCTTAACCTATTCACTGGATCCAGCGCTCCGCTGCCCGTAGAAACCAAAACCGAATCTGGCTCTTCGGAAAGATCGGAGAAATCCAGATCGGAGCAGCAGCGACGTCGCTCCCGCTCTCGTTCCCGTTCCCGCCCCCGCAGCCAAGGGACGGGTCAAGGTCGTCAGGCTCAAAGAGAACAGCGAGCCAGCAGCGACGAATCCGAACAGGGTGGCAACCAGCCACGTCGGCGTCGGCGCGGCCGAAGGGGAGGACGCAACCGCAGACGCGCTTCCGACACCGAGTCGGGCAACCCTCAGTCCAACGGCAGCACACCTGCCCGGGAGACATCCGCGTCCGAGCCGAAGCCTAAAGCCGAAGCCACCGCCCCAGCCTCGCCCCCAGCAGGAGAGTAAACAGCTACTGGGTTTCTGACTCGGAAGCTGTAACTTCTTCAATGATCGGATCCGACCAAGAGCCGGTCACCCGGTAGGTGACCGCCGTCGCCTCGTCGATGCCGAGCCCCAACCAGTCCAGCACCTTGGTGCCAATGTAGGCCACGCCGATTCCGATCGGCCCCCCAACGGCACCGACCGCCGGAATCAACACACTGGTTTCGGGCGTAGCCACCACCGTCAAATCGTAGTCCTCGTTTTCCACCCCGATGCGACCGACTATCAGAAATTGCGCTGACGGCCCGATGATACGGAATTCACTGGTATTCAGGTTACCCTGCAGGAAATCGAATTGCCCTTCCGCGGTCTGATAGGTGAATCCGCCACGCACCACATCGTCGAAATCAAGCGACAGACGCTCGAAAATCATTTCAAGATTCAGCAAGGCTAGGATTCGGGCGAATTCTGGCGCCACGTTGCGAATGCGTCCATCCTTTCCTTTTATGTCGATGTGCCCCTGAAGGTTTTTGAACTCGTAGTCATGGGGAGCCCCGGGCCATTGCAGGGCCATGTCCATATCGATCACCCCCTTGCGCAAGGGGTTTTTGGTTGACCAGTGATTTAGAGTCTCGTGCAGATCGTCCGTATGTGCCGTGCCTCGCAACAGGGTGAGATGCTTGCCTTTCTCCAGCGACCAGTATCCGCTCAGATCCATATTGAACTTATGGGATTTCGCCTGAAACCCGTCGATATTGGCCCGCCGGTCACCTGGAGACGTCGCGAGCGTTGCATCGTGTAACTCGTAAGGCCCGATGTGCAACTGTTCGAACTTCAAATCCAGAGGCGGAAGGTCCTGCGGCTCGAAGTCCGTTCCCTCCACATCCGCTACGGTCTCCAACTGCTCCGTAGAAACGTGCAACCACTTGAAGATTCCCCTCGCCGGTTTCCCTTCCTCTTTGGGCAGGTCGATCACGCCGCGGATGACCGGCGCGTCGATGGCAAATCGATTACTTTCTTCGGTGAACCGCGCCGACACTTCCACATCGCTCGCCTCCAGGCTGAACACCTTCAGGCGGTCCAGTTTCAGGCCTGATATTTCCGGCCAAAGCCCCCCTCGCCCTGCATGCCGCCCCCTCCAATCGACCCAATCCTGCAAGCTGGTCTCCGGCAAGCTTCCCGTCAATCTTAATTTGGAATCCGAGGGGGCCGGCGGTGTTCCCGGGCCCAGATTAATCGTGCCACTCGCCGTGCCTTCGGGGATTATCCTGATATGCGCGCGGGCTTGATCTGCATATTTGATAGCAAGGTCCACCTCTCCGTCGAATTCAATGTCCGCTTGCACTTCCAGGGGTTGTTCCTTCTTCTTTGCCTTGTCCAAGGGTTTCGGCAAATCAACCTCGACCCCCCGAAGATCGCTGCTACCGAATGCGGTCAGGTGGTTCCGCCGGGATTTTTCCGATACCCCGGGGAGCAACAGCACGAGGTTCCAGGCAGAATGTCCCTCAAGCCAAGAAAATGTCGGGCGAATTTCCTGTGGCATGTAATCCTTCAACGATGCGGAAGCCTGCATTTTGATCTGGAGATCTCCCGATTTGGCTGTCGCCAGCCCAATGCGGGCAGGACGACCCATGAATTGAGCGTCCAGCGAACCCGTCAATGCATCGTCCTTGTACCGCATCTCTCCCCGGATCGCATCCAAGTAAGAATCGTTGGCCAAGATGTCCAGCCGGTTGCCATGAAGGTTCAGAACGCCTTTTACCGCGACTTCATGATCCAGACGGCCATCAAGTGGGATACGCAGTTGGAGATCAAGCGTCGAATCCCCCCCGAACTTGAGTGTCTGGTTGAATGTCGTGGCCATCCATCCGACCGTCTCGAGAAACTCCGGCACATCGCTTACCGGGCCATTCAGCACGCTGCTCGAATGCATATCCATCAGACTCAAGTCGCCTATCCGCAGCGCCCCATGGTTCATGGTCGATCCCTTGATTTTTGCCTCGCGAACAATGACATGCAGTGATTCCTTGTCGAGAAACACCTCTCCGTTCACGTCCTCGAACATCGGCAATCCCGGCTCATACTCCAGGTCAACCTCATGCATCAGGCCATCCAAGGTCAATTCCGAACCGGTCGCCGTAAGCATTTCGGCCGACAGCGGCCCACCCAAACGCAAGCGCGCGCCACTCAGGCTCCCGGTCTTGAATGCCGACCGAACCCATCGATCATCCGCCTCCAACAGAAGATCGGGGGGAACCCATTGCGACACGGTGGGCAAATCCACATGCTCAATCTCAACGTCCGCATGAAGCCAGCGTGGTTCGCCGGCGCCCATTGAGACGTCTCCCTGGAGTCGTAACGCGGGATTCGATATCTGGAGGTTCGCCAGCTTGAATGCACAGCAATCTTCGGCCGGCCACCAGTCCAGCTGGAATTTCGTCAAGCCGGGGCGGAATGCATCCAAGTGCCACGGCGCATAGGAAATTGTCAGGTTTTCCGAATCCAAGCTAAGGCGAATACCCTGTTCGGACCCATTCACCGTGCCATCAAGACCGGTCAGAAGAAAATCTTCTTCCGGCATTGAAACCTCAAGCCCCTCCATCCCTGCATGGATGCGGTAGTGCAGTGGGCCCTGCCAATTGATCTCCCCGCTCAATCGGGAGAGCGTCCCGGATTTGACGCTGCCGGGAAGAAAATCCTCCATGCGGTATCCGGCCACCGCTGCGACTCGCCTTGCGAGCGTGATGTCCAGCGAGGTCAGATAGCCGCGGGTCGACTCCTCGCTGTATTCGATGTACACCCCGTCCGCGACCGTATGCTGATCCAGTTCCAGCTGTTCCAGCGCAACCGCATGCCCTTCTTCCAAGGTCCGCCATTTGAGCGCGGCTGCCATTTTTTCCCAACCCGCTTCCTCTGAACGCGGCTGCTCCAACTCGACCCATACTCCCGCCAACTGCGGCACCTGAGTCTCCCAGACCAGCTGGGCTTCAGCCCGCATGCGCAGATTGGCCGGCAATCGCTGCGCCAATAATCGGGCATTGTCCGGAAGCCAAGGCATCAACTGCGCCAACCGCACGCGTTCGATCCGGAGTATTCCGTTCCCCGAAGCCATGGGATTGAATTCCGCCTGCAACTCGAAATCGAATTCGCCTGGCTTCCCCGTCTGATTGCGCGCCAGCACCTCGATCCCCCACAAGCCAGTGGCCATGTCCACGTCCACTTCTCCAAGATCCAGCTGGTTCCCGGTTTTCTGGTCGTGCAGTACGGTGGCCACCCCTCGTAAGTGGAGATCGTCGACAGGCAGGTCCAGACTCGGCCCCCGTTGTCCCATGGGCATGCCCTCTAGTCCCCAACTTCCATCTTCCAGGCGCTGCAGCCGAATAGTACCGCCAGTCACGGAAATGCGTTCCGGAATCAAAGACAGGGAAAACAGGCTTTTAAGTAAATCGAGGTTGAACGCCACTTGGCCGAAGCGATGTACGGTCTCCGCATCATCGAATTTCAATGTCACGTCGTCCAGAATGATGCCAGGGTAGACTCCCCGCCACTCGCTTACGGCCTGCCCGATCTCCATTTGCACCTCGAAGGCCTCGGAAGCCCAGCGGCTCAAAAGAGGGTGGACATCGTCCAACGTCAGCAGGACGACACGCAATCCGGTCGAGATTATTGCCAGTGCCGCCAGGATCGACACAAGCGCCAGGCCCAAGTAGCCGCCGAGTTTTTTCATCAGCCTAGGGTGGAGAGTGTCGGGTGATTCAGTGCGTGAGTCGGTTCTATGGCGCGCACGAAGATACGGCGGTCAGTGAGAATCGATATTGTACGACACTAGTGTCCGGTTAACTTTCGGCCTACAGAGCAAAGAGCCAAGTATTTCAAAGGATTATAGCAAGATTGAAGTGTCCCTGATTTGACGCGCCCCTGCCACAATGTGCCTTTCTCCAACTGCACAAGAGGGGTAAAGATG
>JAPONY010000034.1 GCA_026713705.1 Gammaproteobacteria bacterium | reverse complement strand
CCAGCCGATCGGGGGTCGGCTTCGTGATACACTGTGACTTCATGGGAATCGGGGCCTCCTGCCCTGTAGCTTCTTGATCTATCTACAAGTTTAACAGAAGATCCCGGTTCCCTCCTCCCTCTGGTGAGAAATCCGGGCTAGGGGTTCTTGATGTCCCGGCAGTAATTTGCCGGTTATTCCTGGATTCCCCCACGGGTCAAAGCGCCGGGATCCAGAAGACGTTTCAGGTCATCTTCGGACAAGTCGGTCTGCTCGCGCGCCACATCGATGACGGGCCGCCCTTCGGCATAGGCTTGTTTCGCAATGGCCGCCCCTTTCTCGTAACCGATTACGGTGTTGAGCGCGGTGACAAGAATCGGATTCCGTTCAAGCGATTTCTGAAGAACTGTCTCATTGACGGTAAAGCCGGCAATTGCCTGATCAGCCAGAAGTCTCGATGAATTAGCCAGTAATTCAATGCTTTGCAGGAGATTATAGGCAATCACTGGCAACATGACGTTCAACTGGAAGTTGCCGGACTGTCCGGCTACTGCAATCGTCGCGTCATTGCCCATGACCTGAGCGGCCACCATCGCCGTAGATTCTGGGATCACAGGATTGACCTTGCCCGGCATGATGCTGCTTCCCGGTTGCAGGGCCGGCAGCGCAATCTCCCCTAGTCCAGCCAGAGGGCCAGAGTTCATCCAGCGCAGGTCGTTGGCGATTTTCATGAGGCTCACGGCCACCGTACGCAACTGCCCGCTTAGCTCCACCGCCGTATCTTGTGCCGCCAACCCTTCGAACTTGTCCGGTTTGGATCGGAACTCAAGCGAAGTGCTGCCTTGAAGCGCTTCAAGGAATGCTTCCTCAAAGCCTTCCGGGGCGTTGATGCCACTGCCTACAGCTGTGCCACCCTGCGCCAGTTCCAGCAACCGGGGCAAGACTGCCTCGATACGCTCTATTCCATAGCGAATCTGGCTGGCCCAAGCTCCGACTTCCTGCGACATCCGGACCGGCATCGCGTCCATTAAATGGGTGCGCCCGGTCTTGACTTGCTGATCCAGTTCGGCCGCCTTGGCGTCTGCCACCCGCTGCAAGTGCCGCAAGGCCGGCAGCAATTGCTCATGGAGCGCCAATGCGGCGCTGGCATGCAGAACGGTTGGAATTACGTCGTTGGAGCTTTGGCTCATATTGACGTGGTCGTTGGGGTGTACCCCCTTCCCTGCCAGATGCGCAATGACTTCATTGGCATTCATGTTCGTGCTGGTCCCGGAACCAGTCTGGAATACATCTACGGGAAATTCCGCGTCGTGCTGGCCTTTCGCGACCTGCTGGGCCGCTTTGATGATGGCATTGGCCTTCTCCCGCTCCAACAGGCCCAAGCTGGCGTTGGCTTCCGCGCAGGCCTGCTTGACCAAGCCGAGTCCGTACAGGAAGGCACGCGGCATGGCCAGGCCACTGACCGGGAAGTTTTGCACTGCGCGCTGTGTTTGTGCACCGTAGCGGGCATCCTGGGGAACCCGAATTTCTCCCATGCTGTCTTTTTCTGTGCGATATGAAGCCATTTGATTGCCAAAGCAGTTCTTCGTGCCGGACAGTATAATGAATGGGTGAATTTGTTGTAAGAGACTACGCGTTTGGAACTTTCGCCTTTGACCGCCCTGTCTCCGGTTGATGGGCGCTACTATAAGACCACAAGCACGCGACTGCGTCAGTTATTCTCTGAATTCGGCCTGATCCACCACCGCCTCGAGGTGGAGATCGCGTGGCTTCTGGCTTTGTCCGATCATCCCGGCATCCCCGAGGTTCCAACTTTGTCCGATGCGGCCAGGAAACGGCTGCAGTCGCTGGTCGCGGAATTTTCCCCGGAGCAGGCCCAGCAGGTCAAAGACATCGAAAAGGAGACCAACCACGACGTCAAGGCCTTGGAGTACTTCCTACGTGAAAAGCTGAAGGAAGACGAGAAATTGGCGGGACTGGAGGGATTCATTCATTTCGCGTGCACTTCCTGGGATGTCAACCACCCGGCTTACGCCTTGATGCTTGATCGCGCCCGCACCGAGGTCGTGTTGCCGGCACTGGAAAGCCTTGAGCAGAAGATTCAGGGCATGGCCCACGAATACGCCGACATTCCAATGCTGTCCCGCACGCACGGCCAGCCAGCCTCGCCGACCACTGTAGGCAAGGAACTTGCGGTGACGGTGGCCCGTCTACAGCGCCAGTCGGGCTCACTGCGCGACATGCGCTTCCTGGGCAAAATGAACGGTGCCGTCGGCAACTACAACGCGCATCTGGCCGCCTACCCGGAAATCGATTGGAATGAGATTTCAGGCAAGGTGCTGAATGCACTCGGGCTGGATTCCAATCCCTATACGACCCAGGTCGAGCCTTACGACCAATTCGCGGAGTTCTTCCATGCCTTGATCCGGGTCAACAATCTGTTGACCGACTTCGCGCGGGACGTCTGGCAGTACATCTCTCTGGGTTATTTCCGGCAGAAGACAAAAGCCGGCGAGGTCGGCTCCTCCACCATGCCGCACAAGGTGAACCCGATCGATTTCGAGAATGCGGAAGGCAATCTGGGACTGGCTTGCGCCGAGTTGAACTACTATGCGAACAAGTTGCCGATCTCGCGCCTGCAACGCGACCTGAGCGATTCCACCGTATTGAGAAACATGGGAACGACCCTGGCCTGCGGCAACAATGCGTATCTGGCACTCGAGCGTGGCCTCGGCAAACTGGATGTCGACCCGCAGCGGGTGGAAGGCGATCTGGAAGCCTGCCCCGAGGTTTTGGCGGAAGCCATACAGACTGTAATGAAGCGATACGGCCTGCCGGATCCCTACGAACAACTCAAGGCATTCACTCGGGGACGAGAGATCACCCAGGAAAGCCTAGCCGAGTTCATTGCGGGACTGGACTTGCCGGACGAAGCCAAGCAGCGACTGGTGGCGATGACGCCCCGCGACTACATCGGCGCCGCGGCTGAATTGGCGCGCCAAGTCTGAGCGGAAGCGTTCCTGCGGCAGGTTTTGAATAAAACATGTCGTATTTGAACTTTGTAGATCACCCGCTGGTGGGCCTGCCGTTTGGTGCCGCCCTTGACCTCGCCATAGTTCTGGCGATCACATGCTGGCTGTTGTCGGTCATCACGCGCGAGTATTCGTGGGTGGATCGGGTCTGGTCGGTGGTCCCGGCCGTTTTCTGCCTGCAGGTCGCGTCGAGCGCCGACTTCTCATCACCTCGGCTGAATCTGATGACGCTCCTGATCTGCCTCTGGGCGATCCGCCTGACGTTCAACTATGCAAGAAAGGGAGGCTATCAGCCTGGTGGCGAGGATTATCGGTGGGTTTATATGCGCGAAAAAGCCGGGCCCTTCTGGTTCCAGGTTTTCAATATTGCTTTCATCGCACCCGGACAGTTATTCATCGTCTGGTTGTTTACTTCTCCCATACACCACGCCTGGACTGCCTTAGAATCCCCGTTGAACTGGCTGGATGCGCTGGCCGCGGCCTTGTTCGCCATGTTCTGGGTCGGAGAAGCCGTTGCGGATCAGCAGATGTGGCGTTTCCAGCAGGAAAAGAAGGCACGCCAAGCCCAGGGGCTTCCGGTTGAGGTGCCGTTCATCACCACGGGATTGTTTCGATTCTCCCGGCATCCGAATTTCTTCTGTGAGCTTGGCATGTGGTGGATGTTCTACCTGTTCGCCATCGCCGCAACCGGTGAAATTTTGAACTGGAGCGCTTTTGGCTTCATTGTGCTGACCGGCATATTCTTTGGATCATCAAGGATGACCGAGTCGATCTCCTTGTCGCGCTATCCCTCGTACAGTCACTACCAGGCGACGACTCCCCGCCTGATTCCCTTCACCCGGCTGGGTTGCATCAAACTCGATACCTGAGTCCGACCTGGTAACGCGGAGGACCGGGCCTCCCGGTCAGACGCCTAACTTGCTTCCGATCACATCCTTGATGTTTGCTAGGGTGGGCTCGACGCTCTCCAGCTTCACATCCTCGACCACGCTCGGGTCTTTCAGCCCGTGTCCCGTCAAGGTGCAGACCACGACGCTGCCGTTTTCAATCTTGCCGGAGCGGATGTCCCGCATGACGCCTGCTACCGACACCGCCGAAGCCGGCTCGCAGAAAACCCCTTCCCGGCTGGCCAGTTGCCGCTGCATGTCCAGGATCTCCTCATCCGTGCATTCGTCGAACCAACCGCCCGACTCGCGGTGAGCCATCCACGCGTAATCCCAACTTTGCGGATGACCAATACGGATGGCGGTCGCCCGGGTTTCCGGTTTCTCCACCCATTCGCCTCGCAGGAACGGGGCGCTGCCCGATGCTTGGTACCCCACCATGACCGGGCGCTTGTCGACTTGCTTCGGCACGTCGATGGAGCATGAAGCCAGAGAGGATTCGCAGGTTTCCGTCACGGAGGACTCGAGACCGGCCAGTTCACTGTATCCGATCCAGTGCGCACTGATGTTGCCGGCATTCCCGACCGGGAGGCAATGGTAGTCCGGAGCATCCCCGAGCGCCCCGACAGTCTCGTAAGCAATGGTTTTCTGGCCTTGCAGGCGGTAGGGGTTGATGGAGTTGACGATGGCGACCGGCATCTCTTCCCCGACCTCCCGAACCAGGCGCATGCCGTCGTCGAAGTTTCCTTTGATCTGGAGGATGGTGGCGCCATGCATGATCGCCTGGGCGAGTTTCCCGAGCGCCACGTTCCCTTCTGGGATCAGTACGAAGCATTCCATTCCAGCCCGAGTCGCATAAGCTGCGGCAGAGGCTGAGGTGTTTCCGGTGGAGGCGCAGATGATGGCCCGGCTGCCCTCCTCCGAAGCTCGGGTCACGGCCACCGTCATCCCCCGGTCTTTGAACGAACCCGTTGGATTGAGCCCTTCGAATTTGGCTAGGATTCGGCAGTCTGTGCCCCACTCGCGGGGAAGCCGCTTCAGTTCGATGAGTGGAGTATCGCCTTCGCATAAAGTGATCGCAGGCGTATCCGGCGCGATCGGCAGAAAGTCCCGATAGCGGTCAATCAACCCGGTGTAGTGCTGTTTTTCCATATTCGATTAGACCCCCTTCTCACCTCATAGGTTCGATGCGGATCCTCTGAACCGGCGCGACGATGTCCTCCTGTGCCTCAATGCGTGAGAGGGCTTGATTCATGCGGTCTTCCGGGACCTCGTGAGTCAATAGGATCACGGGGACGCTGCCGTCCACGGCTGCGATCTCGGGCTCGCGTTGCTGGATCGCCTCGATGCTGATTCCCAGGTTGCCGAGGATGTCGGTGACCGCGGCCAATACGCCGGGGCGGTCTATCGCCTGCAGTCTCAGGTAGCAGGCCGTCGTCACCTGCTCGATCGGCAAGAGAGGAATGTCGCTCAATGCGTGGGGCTGATAGGCCAGATGCGGCACCCGGTTTTCTGCATCGGTGGTCAGCGAGCGTACGACGTCCACCAGATCCGCGATGACTGCCGAAGCCGTCGGGTCTCCGCCTGCACCTGCGCCGTAGTACAGATGCGCACCTGCCGCGTCGGACATGACCACCACCGCGTTCATGACGCCGGCGACATTGGCCACCAGATGCGAATCCGGAATCAAAGTAGGATGAACCCGCAGCTCGATGCCCTCTTCCGTCCGCTTGGCAATGCCCAAGTGTTTGATGCGATATCCCAAGGAGCGGGCATCCGCAATATTTTCCGATGTGATGTCCGAAATTCCCTCGACATGCACCCGGTCGTAGGACAAGGGAATGCCGAACGCGATGGAAGCCAGGATGGTCAACTTGTGCGCGGCGTCCGTGCCGTCGATGTCGAAAGTCGGATCCGCTTCCGCGTAGCCGAGCCGCTGTGCCTCGGCCAGTATTTCCGTAAACGAGCGCCCCCCGCCTTCCATTGCGGTCAGGATGTAGTTCCCCGTGCCGTTGATGATGCCGGCGATCCATTCGATCCGGTTTCCGCTCAGGCTCTCCCGAATGTTCTTGATGATCGGGATGCTGCCCGCTACGGCTGCCTCGAAGGCAACGTTGACACCCTTTTGCTCTGCATGCGCGAACACCTCGCTCCCGTGCAGGGCGATGAGGTGCTTGTTCGCAGTGATAACCGGTTTGCCTTGGTCGATCGCACGGAGAATCAACTCTCGGGCAGGATCGATGCCACCCATCAACTCAATCACGACATCCACTTCCGGATGATCCACCACCTGCTGGGGATCCTGCGTCAGTTGAATTCCTTCGAGATCGCAGTCTCGTTCCTTGCTCAGGTCTCTGGCGCAGGCCGCCACGATACTCAAACGCCGCCCTGCTCGCCGCTCGATCTCTTCCTGATTGCGCGACAGCGCCCGGATGACGCCGCAACCCACGCAGCCGAGTCCCAGCAGTCCTACGCGCATCTCATTTCCGCTCATCAGATGTCCTTCATCATGGATTTGATGTTGCGCAGCGCTTGGCGGGTCCGTTGTGTATTCTCGATGAGGCTGAAGCGCACATGCCCGTTGCCATTCTGCCCGAACCCGACCCCGGGAGACACCGCAACCTTGGCGCGCTTCAGGAGCAGCTTGCTAAATTCAAGCGAACCTAGGTCTGCGCAGACCTCCGGGAGTGGCGCCCAAACGAACATGGTGGCAGAGGGTTTCTCCACCGGCCATCCTATCGCATTGAGTCCATCGCACAGCACATCCCGGCGCTCCCGATACATCTGACAGATTTCACGGACACAGTCCTGCGGGCCCTCCAGGGCGGCGATGGCCGCCACCTGGATGGGAGTGAACAGGCCATAATCGACATAGGACTTGACCCGTGAAAGCGCGCTGACCAAACGTGAATTCCCGCACATGAAGCCGACTCTCCACCCCGGCATGTTGTAGGACTTCGACAAAGTATAGAACTCTACGGCCACGTCCTTGGCCCCTTTCACTTGAAGAATGGACGGCACCGTATAGCCGTCGAAAGCCAGTTCGGCATAGGCAATGTCCTGGACCACCCACAGTTTGTACTCTTGCGCGATTTCGACCACCTTGGCATAGAAGTCCAGTCCCACGCAGTGCCCGGTCGGGTTGCAGGGAAAATTCAGCAACAGCATTTTCGGCCGCGGCCAGCAGTTCTCTATGGTCTGCTGCAGGGAATTCAGGAATTCCTCCTCATCGTCCATGGGGACATAGTTGAGTTCGGCGCCCGCAATCACGCAGCTGTACGGGTGGATCGGATAGGCCGGATTCGGTACGACCACCATGTCTCCCGGAGACAGGACCGCCAAGGCCAGATGAGCCAAGCCTTCTTTTGAGCCGATCGTCACGATGGCTTCCGTTTCCGGATCGAGCTCCACATCGAATTTGCTGCGGTACCAACTGGCGATGGCTTGGCGCAGGCGCGGGATGCCGCGCGAGGTGGAGTAACGGTGCGTGTCGCCACGGGCGACGGTCTCGCAGAGCTTGTCCACGATGTGCTGTGGCGTGGGCTGATCCGGGTTGCCCATGCCGAAATCGATGATGTCTTCGCCCTTTCGGCGCGCCTTGGATCTCAGATCGCTGACGATGCTGAATACATACGGGGGAAGACGCGAGACGCGCTGAAATTCTTCGGTCACGGGAAAACGGCCGCTAGTCGGTTTTCTATAATCGGGAGCAACGGCTAACGCCCTGCAATCATGCCATTATAGTATTACCCATGCAGTTTGCGGAAGATCATGCGACGGCGGAATTCGTCATTCACTCATGTGATGCGGATGGGATTCGCGTCAACGATCAGAATCTATCTGAAAGTTTTTTGTTGCTGCCCGGACAACCGGTGCGGCCGTGGCCGGTTGCCGTGGACTCGCCACTGAGGCCAGAACACTTCTCGGCAGTGCTCGAACACAACCCGGAACTCGTGATCCTTGGAACGGGCGCAGACCTTCGGCTACCAGACCCGGAGGTGTACGGGGCGCTGTTGAGCCGAGAGATCGGCCTGGAGGCCATGACCACGGTGGCGGCCTGCCGGACCTACAATTTGCTGGCTCAAGATGGGCGGAACATCGCGGCCTACCTGATTCTTCCGGCTTAGGGCAGGTATTTCAGCGGGTTGACCGCTTTGCCCTTGTAACGAATCTCGAAGTGAAGCCGCGGCGACTGTGCCGCCGTTTTCCCCATGTGGGCAATGGTCTGTCCCTTCTTGACCGATTGCCCTTCCTTGACCAACAGGCGGTCATTGTGCGCGTAGGCCGTCAGGAATTCCTTTTTATGCTGCACGATGATCAGCCTCCCGTAGCCGACCAGACCCTCCCCGCTGTAGACCACCTTGCCCGAAGCCGCGGACTTGATTTTTTGACCCATCTTCCCAGCGATCGAAATTCCCTGTTTCCCTGATCCCTTGGGAGAGAACTTCCGGATAATCTTGCCCTCGACCGGCCAGACCCAGGCAATGCCGCTTTTCGCTCGGGCCGGTGCGCGCACAGGCTTGGACGCACTTTTTTTCTTTGCCTTGCCGCTGCCGGCCCCGGTTGCGACCTTGCTCGAACGCGCCGGGATGATGAGTTTCTGCCCGGGTTTGATGACATTCGGATTCCTGAGTTTGTTTCGGCTGGAGATGTAGTACCAGCGCGTTTTGAAGCATTCTGCAATTTCGCCCAGCGTGTCGCCTTTGCGCACAATGTAGACGAGATCCTTGTCTCTGACTGGGTAACAGGATTTTGCCTGCTTCTTCTTGAGCAGCTGCTTCTTCTGGGCCGTAGGTGCCGTCTCGAAAGGTTTGACCAGTATGTCCGGAAGAACTGAGCAGGAGACCGTCCCCGCGCATAACACTCCAAGAACTAGGGCATGCCAGGTGCCTTTTTTCATAGCCATTCGCGGAATACGAAAATCAAGACCAGAATGGCGACCACCAGCCAGCCCGAAAATTCTATGTGCCGACGCAGCATTGGCTCATACCGGGCACCCACCCAGCGCACAAGACCGGCAACGAGGAAGAACCGTGCCGCCCGCCCTGCTGCCGAGGCGATAATGAAAGGCACGAGCGCAAGTGCCATGAAACCGGCGCTGATCGTGAACACCTTGTATGGAATGGGGGTGAAGGCCGCCATGAAAACAAACCAAACTCCCCACTCCTGGAATAACCGCTGTGCCTCGGCGAAGGCCGACGCCCCATCGCCGGTCATAAGCCAAGATGAGGCCCAATCGAATGCCCAGGCTCCCAGCAGATAGCCGAAGATGCCCCCAAGTACCGAAAAGACGGTCGCAAGAGCCGCATAGTGCAGCCATTTCGACGGTTGCGCCAGCACCATGGGGGCCAGCATGACATCCGTCGGGATGGGAAATATGACGGATTCCACGAAACTCAGTATGCTCAGGGCCCAAGGCGCCCGCGAGTGCCGGGCCCAACGCAGGGTCTGGTCGTACAGTGGAGCAAACAGGCGCATGATTTAACTTGCCTGAGACACCAGAGGCACAAACAGCACGTCCAGAAGCGCCTCCCGCGTTATGCCTTTCGGGGTCCGGACGTAGCGCACCAGCGTTTGGGTCTCATGGGGTGAACCTTCCGGAAGCAGCAACCGCCCTCCTTCGGCCAATTGATCCAAAAGCGCATCAGGCAGGGTCGGGCTAGCTGCCGTGAGCATGATCGCCTCATAGGGCGCGCACTCAGGCCAACCTTGACCTCCATCCCCCAAACGGGTGGACACATTGTGAATGCCAAGTTCGCGCAGCCGTTGAGTCGACTGCCGGTGTAGCTGGGGAATGCGCTCAATGCTGTAGATCCTTCGCACGAGTTTTGCCAGAACCGCGGATTGGTAGCCGGAGCCGGTGCCGATCTCAAGCACATCCCGAGGCGGCTCCGGCTCGAGCAAGGCCTGCGTCATGAAGGCCACGACATAAGGTTGGGAGATGGTCTGGTTATAACCGATAGGCAAGGCATCATCGCGGTAAGCATGACGTGCGACCGCATCGCTGACGAAACGATGCCGCGGAGTCTCCAGTATGGCTTGCAACACGGTTTCGTTCTCTATGCCCTTCTCGCGCAGCCGCTCGACCAGGCTTTCCTGGTGCCGCGCGGCAGTCATGCCGGCTCCTCCGTTTTGAGTTGGAGTCACAGAGAAATCTGCTGCAGCCATTCCGACAGGGTGCTGAAATCGCGATGCCGGGTCAAATCCACTTGCATCGGCGTGACAGAGACAAAGCCTTCCCGTACTGCATGGAAATCCGTACCTTCGCCACCATCCTTGTCCGGCCCCGGCGGGCCGACGCGCCAGACGGAACGGCCGTTTTCGTTCTCTTGCCGAATCGCAGGTTCCGCGCGATGTCGATGACCGAGCCGTGTCATGCGCAGGCCTCGCAAGTCTCCAAGCGGAAGATCCGGGACATTGACGTTGAGAATGATTTCGGGTGGGAGCGCCTGTTCCGACAAGCGGCGGATCAGGGAACAGGTGATGCGGGCGGCAGCTTCATAATGCTGCGGGGTACGTGAGGTTAAGGACACCGCGATTGCGGGCAACCCCAGCGTCCGCCCTTCCATGGCGGCCGCGACCGTACCGGAATAGAGCACATCATCTCCCAAGTTGGCCCCGTTGTTGATGCCGGACACCACCATGTCCGGTTCCGGATCCATCAGCCCGGTGATGCCGAGATGTACACAATCGGTCGGCGTGCCTTCCTCCACGTAGTGGAATCCGTTCGGGGCCGTGTGCACGTGAAGGTCCTGGTCCAGTGTTAGAGAATTGCTCGCACCGCTGCGGTCGCGGGATGGAGCAATCACGGTCAACTCAGCCAGTTCGCTTAGATGTTCAGCCAGGCATTTGAGGCCAGGAGCTTGGTAGCCGTCATCGTTGCTCAACAGTAGATGCATGGTATGCGCCCAATCTTAAGAAGCCAAAAAATTCACTTCTATCAGACTATTTTAACGATCACACCCCGTCATTTTGAGTGGCACAAATTCTTGTTTGCTAAAAGTTTTTTGTGGCTACCCTTGAATTCCTTGCTTTCAAGGGTCGAATAAACTTTACCTCGCGGGTTATCAATCAAGGCTTTGTCTTTGAAGTCCTTTTGGAGTTTCGGGTCGTTCGAGTACAGGAGTCGAGCCCCACTAATTTGTGCTAATGCAAGGATGTGAGGGTCATCCGATTTATACGATGCACTAGCTTTTATTCTTTCTGTTTTTTTATCAACTTTTTCTTTATTTATAACTTGTAACTTTCCAGAGAGCCGAGCCTGTTGCGCCCAATTCCTGCCTTCCTTGGATAAGCCTACTCGAAACTCTTGATACGCTTTCCCTCCCGTTATCAAAATTCCTTTTCCACTATTGATCCACTCGATAAATTCTCTTCCTGCCTCGAATTTGCTAGGCTGGAATAATTCATGGATCGCATTTGCATCAAGAATTGCACACACTTCAATCTCTCAAGGCTCTTTCTTGTTCTTCCATGAAGAATCTACGGTAGTCAGGTGGCGCATCTAGAATGTTCCCAGATTCATCCAGCCGAAGCGAATGGATTTGAACGTCCAAACCCTTGCGCTCGAAAAATAGTATGGATACATCGTCCGGCTTCAGGCTTCCATTCCCGTCGCGCACATCCATCCGAACTCTGTCAAGTATATGGTCGCTATGCGTCTCGACGATTAATTGTTGACGTAATGAAGCAACTCTGCAAAACAAACTTCCCAGCGCAGCTTGAGCGCTGGGGTGCAGATGCACCTCCGGTTGCTGCAGTAGAAAAACAGGAGGGGCATCCTTGCGCAGTAACTCGATTATTACTGGAAGGACTTGGCTGACTCCATACCCCACATCCAGCAGGTTCCGTCCCGAACCCTTCAAATAACCGCCAGATTTTCTAACCTGGACTTGAAAAGGTGCGCTTTCTCTTTTCCCGAGAGACTTTATAGAAATCTCATCAAAAAGCCCCGCCGATTTTCCAAAGTCTTCGATTTGTTTCTTAAGATCGCTCCAGGTTTCCCTGTATCTAAAATACAAGTCGGCAAGATACATTGGCACATAATCACCTTCAGGGTCAGGCGACAGGCGAGCAGGATCGTAAGTGCGATGTGGCTTGGACCGAACGGGGGCACTCGCATATGGCCGGAGTTCATCAAAATGATTCATTCGCCAAATGAATTCCTGCAGGTTTGTCCAATCCCGCTTTGTTGGTTTTTGGGGCCTTTCCGTCAGAGGTTTCGCTTTTCGTAAAACCTCTCCTTCTTCAAAATAGAGAATGCTGATCAGGGGGCGGATTGAGTTTTGAGTAAAATCTATGGAGCCCCCGGAGATCTCAGATTCCCATGAGCCTTTTCCTGCTCCAAACCGAATTTTGGACTTCTTGCGAGTCGTAAAATGCTGTTCGACCCACAAATCGTTTTGGGTTAGGCGTCTTAATGATGGGACCGGGACCGTCCCATCTCTTTTGAAGGTGGCTAAAAATTCATATGCGTTGCTCTTATCTATCGCCTTGCTTCGTGGGGTTTCAAGAGCCATGCTGAAACCTGCTTCAAATTTTTCTGCGCACCCTACACTCCCTCCTCGGTGGTGAGCAATTTCGTCAAAACTGCCTAGATCATAAGGAGTTTCTTTGAAATCAGGAATCTGGTTTCGATATGCCACATCCCAGAGGGCACGAATCATCGCCATGAAAGAAGTCTTGCCCGTGCTGTTCTCTCCCACAAGCAGGGTCAGTGGTGCAAGACGGGCAACCTGCCGTTCTCGAAAACAGCGGAAATTTCGAAGGGTAATGCTGTCCATCGTGACTTTTCGCAAGGGTTCGCAGTTCGCAATCTACAATCTCTGCGGAGTGTTAATTTACATTACTTTCTTTTTCACGCAGAATATCCTTTACAGATCGTCTACACATACTAGATAGAAAACCAATTTCTCCCTCTGTGTATTATGGATAAGGATCGCGAAGAATATCTAAGGGCACTCGAGCAGGCCATGATGGGAGGGGCATCGCATGGGCGCCGCTCTCGCTCCGGTCGCGCATCCTCAACGCCTCTGACACAACCTCCCACGAAACGACGGGTGATGCAAAAGCGTCCGATCGAAGTTCCTACGGCAAAGCCTATGGATGGGCAGGAGATATTGGATTGGCGCCGCTCCGGGCTGTTAGACAAGGAGTACCAAAGATTGCGTAGGGGCCAGTTGTCTCCCTCTCCCGAAGAGATCGACCTGCATGGGCAAGATGCACGGGAAGCCTGCGACACCATCGCTGCAGCGATTGCCCACGCGCAACAGATGGACCGGCGCTCTCTGTGCCTGATTCACGGCAAGGGGCATCATTCCGAGAGCCGTGGCTCGCGGCTTAAGGGATTGGTTGATGCCGTACTGCGCGAACACTCGGAAGTCCTTGGCTTTCACAGTGTCCCCGGCAATACCGGGGCGGTCAACGTCCTGCTGAGACGGTCGCGCAAATGAGCCCGGAGACTTCCTACAGTTGCATGGATGATTTTGATCCGGAGTCGATCACTCCGGATCAGGCTACGGAACACATCCAGTCCGCCATCCGGCCCGTGACCGATACGGATACGGTGGCCACCATGGAGGCGTTGGACCGCGTTCTGGCCGTCGAGGCGCGCTCGGAGATCGACGTGCCCGGGCACACAAACTCGGCCATGGACGGTTATGCCGTACGTGGGCAGGACTTGGCCTCTGACTCCCCTGGAACCTTCACCCTCATTGGGACGTCGTTCGCTGGACACCCCTATGACGGACCGGTAGGAGCCGGAGAATGCGTTCGCATCATGACGGGAGGTGTCATGCCGGATTCTGCGGATACGGTCGTAATCCAGGAGAGGGTTCGCATACTCGGTGACACGGAAATCGAAATCCCGGCTGGCGAGAAGCCCGGACAAAATGTCCGGGCGGCAGGCGAAGACATTGCCGCAGGAAGCGTCATCCTGGAATCTGGCCGCCTGATCGGGCCCGCAGACCTGGGCTTGCTTGCTTCGGTCGGCATTGCCGAGTTCTCTGTCCTGCGGCGTATCCGGGTGGCTTTTTTCTCCACTGGCGATGAATTGCGAGAGGTCGGCGAGCCCCTGCAGGAAGGTCACATCTACAACAGCAATCGCTACACCCTCTCCGCCATGCTCCGCCGCCTTCATGCCGACGCCCTGGACCTGGGCGTGGTCCGCGATGACCGTATCGCGGTCGCAGAGGCATTTCGTGAAGCCTCCGAACGGGCGGACATGGTGATTACATCCGGCGGGGTTTCGGTCGGCGAGGCCGATTATGTGAAGGACGTCCTCGGCGAGCTGGGCGATGTGAATTTCTGGAAAGTGGCGATCAAGCCCGGGCGTCCGCTGGCGTTCGGTCAGATCGGGTCTGCAAAGTTCTTTGGCCTGCCAGGCAATCCGGTCTCGGTCATGGTCACGTTCTACCAGTTCGTGCGGCCAGCCCTACTCCGCATGGCCGGCATGGCCGAGCAACCGCCACTGGCTCTTCAGGTCCCGGCCACCTCGCCGTTGCGCAAGCGGCCGGGGCGAGTGGAATATCAGCGAGGAATTCTTAGCCAGGCACAGGACGGAAGTTACGCGGTCGCCTGTACCGGGGCACAGGGATCCGGCATCCTGACATCGATGAGCCAGGCAAATTGTTTTATTGTGCTGCCGATGGAACGAGCCCGCGTTCAGGAGGGAGAAACGGTCGAGGTCATTCCGTTCAGCGGAATCACCTGAGTGCCCCTCAACCCGGGGTGTTCTCCTCCACCCAGCGCCGCTCCCCTCCTTCAAGGGTTTCCTCCTTCCAGAAAGGCGCGGTAGATTTCAGATCTTCCATAAGGAATCGGTTGCCCTCATACGCAGCTTTCCGGTGCTCCGCCCAGACTGCGACCAGGACGATTTCCTCGCCCGGCAGGATTTCCCCGACGCGATGACGTAGAAGAACAGCTGAGAGACTGAATTGGTCCTGCGCCTGACGTGCAATCTTCTCCAGGTGGGCCTGGGTCATGTCCGGATAGTGTTCAAGCCGCATGGACTGCACGGCATCTCCCTCGTTCTGCGCCCGCATAGTGCCGACGAACACCACCATCGCCCCGCACTGCCCACGCAGTTCCTCATGGGCCGACAAGAACTCCTGAATCTCTCTCCAGGGATCGAGAGGCTCTGTGATTACGCGCACATCCATGGTTTGCCCCCAAGGTTTCTTATAGAAAAGAAATTGAATGGAGTAAATGGTATAGGGTACAGATTTGGTTTTCCGGGTTTCATTTGCTTCCCTTCATAAGATTGTCTTTTTTACATAGCATCTGGCAGTTTGATTCTTCTGTTTTACCGCCTTCTACCCAAGGTGTAATGTGATCTGCCTCCATTTTCTTCATATCGAATTTTTCATTGCACATCGCGCATTTCCCATTCTGTTTCTCATAAACTCTCTGCTTTATGTTTTTCGAGAAGGTGCGAATGTTCAAATGCTTTTCGTCCCGATCTAGGATGTATGAATATATACCGGGCTGTCTGGTTACATCATCATCCATAATCAATCTGGCAATTTCACTTTCGATTTCGTCTGGATCAAGTGTTTCATCTTTGTAGTGGTTGTACAAATCTCCCCACGCCACGCCTTTCATTATGCTCCTTTTTTCCGTAAAGGTTTTCTCGACCCAGTCAATTACAGACCGATAGTATCCCCACAACTCTTCAGCATTTTCTACACTCTGATGCATGCCCATGTAGTCTTCGATGTTTCCATTACTTATCCACTTGATTGCCGTCTCCAGAAACTTCTGTCTGATTGGACTCCCTTTCAGATAGTCCTGCCCTATCTGGTATGCAGGGCATCCGGTCTTGCTGAAATACCGCTTGGCATCGGATACCCATGACCCGGCATATACGGCATTCCGTAATTCCTGATTCGTCAGTTCCTCGCCAGCGATATTGATCGTCCTGAACCATTCCAGTTTTTCGCTATCGGTGCCACTGCAAACATAAACCGTCAAGTCATATTCGAGCAGATTGCCCTGTATGTCTTTCGGCTGATTATCGAAATACAATCCGTCAACAGAAAAATCTCCCTCGACATATTGGGCGATTGAGATCGTGCGTTGCTGTCCGTCGATAATCTCATAAGTGCCATCACCACGATCCGCCCAATACATTACATTGAGAGGAAACCCTTTCAGGATAGTTTCGATAACGGCATTGCGTTGCTCTTTCTTATAGACGAAGTTCCTCTGATAAGGCGGGCGAATATCCAGTTTGCCAAAGTATCCGCGAACGCCATCTTCATCATTATCCTCGTATTGCGACACAAGGTCTTGGACTTGAAGTTCCTTGAGAACAACTTCCATCATCCATTCCTCTTTCTGATTAGAATACGGAAAAAGGGACACTCCCCATTAATTGACAAGTCCTTATCATTGTCACCTTTCCTGAATTTTATAATCTCGAATTGGTCAGGATTATGCTTATCCAAGAAAGTGATGGGGACACCCATTGCCCCATCATAATCTACCGGAATTTTATTGACTTTGCTGACTTCAATAGCATCGTAGTTGTCGTACTTTGGGTATTCGTCTGGGGAGTATTTTTTGTAAAGAATTATCTCTTCATGCCGCTTTTTCAAATCAAGGTTTGTGAACCATCCAGCATTTCCTAAGCTATAAAATTTCCTTCCCTTTTCATCCATTCTGTACCTGTGTACTTTGGGAGGATAATAATCTGGAACGCGAAATTCCATATCACCAGTTGAGTAACCCAACCATAACTTATTGTTCTTTATAAGAGGGAAAATCTCTTTATAGGTAATAGCATTCCGGGAGCCAATAATTAGAAACTCTTTTCCATATTCCATCAACTGCGCTACATATTCACGGAAAAGGGAAAAGGGAGGATTCGTAACTACGATGTCCGACTGCTTTAGCAGTTCGATGCATTCCCTGCTACGGAAATCGCCGTCACCATTTAGATGGGAAATACGGGTTTTTGCCAGGTCCGGCGTATTGCCACCTTCCACATATTCAAGGCATATCGCTTTTTCAGAATCGTTCTGTGAGAACAAATCCGAATTTTGATTCTTGTAGCAAGTCGTAATCAGTTTTTTCAGGCCGAGTTTCTCAAAGTTGTGCGTGAAGTAATGAAAGAAATTGCTTATCTTCGGATCATCACAGTTGCAGTACACTACCTTGCCTGAAAAATGTTCCCGGTAATGCCTCAACTCGTTTTCTATGTCAGGCAGTTGCGTATAAAACTCGTCTTTCTTGAGTTTTTTGGCAACATCCAAACTTCTACTCTTGCCCATTTCTGATTATTGGATTCAAGCAGTGAGTTTCCTGTACGGCAACTGTTTGCCGTCCATGTTGCGGACAACGCTTGCCATCTGGTCAATAGTGCCCTTCGGACGGCTATTATGCCTTCCCGTAAACTCGTCCACGTAACGGCCAAGATGCTTCACGGACATCTTGTGATAGGTGCCGTAGTATCTGCGCCTCAGCATCACCCAGAACGATTCCATCCTATTCCTCTTGATTTTGCTCCCATATAATGGAGATAAGATGCCGCGCACCAACGATCTAGACTGACCATGGCAGCCACGTAAAGAATACCACTATGGCAACACCGTCGCGTATAGAATGGACCGAGCAAACTTGGAATCCGACAACTGGATGCACCCAGATTTCACCTGGATGTAAACACTGTTATGCAAAAACCATGTCAAAGCGACTACGTGCTATGGGAACTCCTGGTTATAACAATGGTTTTCAATTGTCTTTAATGGAAGAGAGACTGGAACAACCTCTCCTTCGGCAGAAGCCGACAATTTACTTTGTTAACTCCATGTCCGATTTATTCCATGAAGACATTCCAAACACGTTCCTTGATCGCGTGTTCTCCGTGATCGAAAGAACACCCCACCATACCTATCAAATCTTGACTAAACGGTCAGAACGAATGCTTAACTACTTTGCCGGTCAGGTGGTCCCAAGTAATATATGGCTAGGCGTTTCCATATCAGAAATATGGAATTCCAAGAATTGATCATCTTCGGGAAATAGATTCGAATGTGCGGTTTATTTCAGCAGAGCCATTACTTGAAGACCTAGGCAAAATCAATCTGACTGATATCCACTGGATGATCGTAGGTGGAGAGTCTGGTCCGAAAGCCAGACCCATGAAAGCTGAATGGGTGGAAAATATCCACTACCAATGTAAATGTTCTGGCACTGCATTCTTCTTCAAACAGTGGGGAGGATGGGGTGCTGATGGAAAACGCCGCGCTAAGAAAGAGAATGGCCGCACTTTCAATGGTCGCACTTGGGATGAAATGCCATTATTACCCTTTGCAGAATTAGTCCGATAGTTATGTCCCTAGTAGCAGAGAGAATGAGATTTGGCAAAAAAAGAACACCACTGGCATATTGGAGACGAACCACCGAAAATCGAACTCCACAGCTTGGCTAAACACCGAGTGTATGAAGAGTACTTGACTCATTACATACAGGTTCTGAATGCCAATCCGAGAATCCCTAAATTCCGTTTAACCTTAATTGATGGTTTTGCGGGAGGCGGCGTCTATATTAACCCTCAAGACAACAGTCTTTATCCAGGTTCGCCCCTAAGGCTAATTAAAGCAGCCGAAGCTGCCTCTGCTGCAATAAATGTTAAACCACTAGTGTCCGGTCAAATAATCAAATAGATTCAATTGGTTAGCGTGGCGGTTCCGGTGACAAGTGTATTCGGGTTTCAGAAAGTCTTGATTCAAAACGATCTTTTCAAACAACGTGACCGAAAAAATCTGTAGCAAAGTG
>JAPONY010000033.1 GCA_026713705.1 Gammaproteobacteria bacterium | reverse complement strand
CGCTGACGGTTCAGGATTTCGAGGGAAGATTCCAAGTTCATCACGGCCTCTACTGGTATATGAAAACATTACCAGATATTATGCGATAGCCCCCGTCCTCCTGTCAATCCCGAAAAACCCCACAAATTTGTCGTGCACCCATCCTTGTCGCGCCATTTGCCCCGCCGCAGCTTCCAGAGTAATATGGGCGGACTGGACAAACAGGCAACGTAGACCCGGATGGCTTACTCCGACCCCCTCCAGCACGGCGACAATCTACACGACGAGCAAAGCTCGGCGGACACCCGTGCGATCCCGATCAACCAGGTCGGCATCAAGGACATCCTGCACCCGGTCGAGTTCGTCGACCGCAGCGGCACGCCGCAGTCCACGGTCGCGCGCCTGACCATGACGGTCAATCTGCCGCCGGAGGTCAAGGGCACGCACATGTCACGCTTCGTGCACGTCCTACAGGACCACAAGAAGGCGATCTCGCTGGAAAGCTTCGGAGGCCTGCTGCGCAGCATGGCGACGCGGCTCGACGCAGAGGAAGGCTTCATCGACATGACCTTCCCGTTCTTCATGAACAAGGCCGCGCCGGTGTCCGGCGTGCGCAGTTACCTGGACTACCAGATTCGCCTGCACGGGCGCTTCAACCGTGGCGACACGCGCCTGACCGCGTCCGTCGCGATCCCGGTCACCAGCCTGTGCCCCTGCTCCAAGAGCATCTCGGACTACGGCGCGCACAACCAGCGCTCCCGCATCACGCTCACCGTGACCTTGGCCCGGCCGCTCTGGGTCGAGGACCTGATCGAGATGGCCGAGAAAGAGGCGTCCTGCGAACTGTACGGGCTGCTCAAGCGCCCGGACGAGAAGTACGTCACCGAGCGCGCCTACGACAACCCCAAGTTCGTGGAGGACATGGTCCGCGACCTCGCCATGCGGCTCAACGAGGACGACCGGGTCCGGGCCTACAAGGTGGAGTCGGAGAACTTCGAGTCCATCCACAACCACTCGGCCTACGCCTGCATCGAGAAAGACAAGTCCCGGGACGTCATCTCGCGGCGCGACAACATCACCTACCTCGCCATGTCCCGGATGCAATCCGGCATCACACCGCAAGACCAGGGCGAATAGCCGCGGATCGATCCCGCGGCCTCACACCGTTTTGAATTATTCCGACTGGGCCGTGGCCCGGGGCACCAGCGCGTATGCGGCCAGGATCGCGCGCAATACGTTGCGGGTCAGATCCTTGCCCGCAGGCTCGCTCGATTCGTGCCGGTGCACCGTCAGCAACGTCAGGTTGCTTTCGCGCGCCAGCAGGTGCACTTCCAGCAGGGTCCCCTCTCCGCCAGTGGCGGCCCGGTCCCCGTAGCGGAACACGTAGGTTCCCTGGTCGCGGTCCGAATCGACCACGTACAGTCCCGTCCGCTCCAGGGCGACGCCGACCTGGCGCCACACACTGCTGAATTCGTCCTCCACCTTCAGCACCGGAATGCCGCCGATATACTCCAGATCGAGTCCGACGGTGGCCTCCACCTCTTCTTCTTCCAGGGTGGCGATACCTTCCATCCTCGAGGCGCCCAGGTATTCCATCAGGCGGACCAGCATTTCGGCCTCGCGCTCCGGATCCGGTCGCCCGGCCTTCCAGATCACCGCGTCGTTGACGTCCACGCCCGCCACTTCCAGCTTCTGCCGCGTAATGAACACATTGGCGTAGGCGTTCGGCTCACGCTCCATGCGCAGCCGGAATTTTTCGCGCGACGCCGTGTAGTACGAAGCCCCGGATTCCGATTTCAGGCCCCGGACATCGTCCGCTTTCTCGCGCCACTGCGTCTCCAGGAGACCGATCAGCGGCGCCTCCTCGACCAGCTCGAATCCCTGGTCCTCCCAGAACGCGCGCAAGTGCGGCCACAGGGTGACCGGATCCGCGCCCACCTCGAGCCAGCGCACGTTGCCTTCCCGGCGCATTTTCATATCCAGGAAACCCGGCAGCACCGCGGCCGATCCCCGGCTCGTCTTCTTCGCACTGATTCCGCCGAACTCCGGGATGACCATCTGTCCGCTGGTGTCCGGCAGGCTCAACTGCGGCGGCACCCTGAGCGCCTCGCCCGACTGACTGGCACCGTATTCCTCCTCGCCACCCCACCAGTCGGACTCGAACACGTCCGCCGCCTCGCCGACCAGTTCCTCGACGGTCAGGGGCTCGTCCCCGCAGCCCGCCAGCGGCAACGCCAGGCAAGCCGCCCACCACCCGCGCCTCACGCCAGCACCCCTGCCGTGCGCATGGCGGCATTCAAGGTCTCGTGGTGCGCCTCCGAGAGCGGAGTCAGAGGCAGGCGAATCCCCTCCGGGATCAGTCCCATC
Source organism: Gammaproteobacteria bacterium (assembly GCA_026713705.1). Taxonomy (GTDB): domain Bacteria; phylum Pseudomonadota; class Gammaproteobacteria; order Poriferisulfidales; family Poriferisulfidaceae; genus Poriferisulfidus. Next base: position 4,358 of record JAPONY010000033.1, on the reverse strand, counting down.
CGGTGCAGGCACCACTTCACCGGGATCGGATTCGATTCGACAAACAGGTCCCGGTGGAGGAGTTCCAGCTTCCGGTTGCAAGCCCGCGCCGTCTCGTCGTCGCCGGCCACCGCCGCCTGGCACATCTCGTGCATCAACCTGGGGGCGACATTGCCCGTCACCGTGATGACCCCCCGGCCTCCATTGAGTAAGGTTTCCATGGATGTCTCGTCGTCTCCGCTAATAATTATGAAGGCATCGTCGCACAACTCGCGCAGGCGCCGGATGCGTTCCAAGTCGCCAACCGCCTCCTTGATGCCGATGATCGGTTCCAGTTCAGCCAGCCGTGCCACCGTCTCCGGCAGCATGTCGCAGGCCGTCCGGCCCGGGACGTTGTACAGGATCTGCGGGATCTCCACCGCCCCGGCAATGGCCCGGTAATGCCGGTACAGACCCTCCTGGGTCGGCTTGTTGTAGTACGGGGTCACCAGCAGGCAGGCGTCGGCTCCGGCCTCCTGCGCATATCGGGTCAGTTCGATGGCCTCGGTGGTGGCGTTGGCGCCGGTGCCCGCAATGACCGGGATCCGTCCTCTCACCTGCTCCACCACGCGGCGAATCACCTCATGGTGTTCGGTGACGCTCAGGGTGGCCGATTCCCCCGTCGTGCCAACCGGAACCAGCGCATCGCTGCCCTGTTCCAGATGGAAGTCCACCAGCGCGGAAAGCGCCGCATAATCCACCTCCCCTGATACGCTCATGGGGGTGGCCATAGCAACCATGCTGCCTTGGAAACGGGTCATTCGAGAGCCTGTGGATACGCCGGACACAGTTTAACAAAGTCCGCCCCGCCCTGCCCGCACATCACGCCCGCGCCCGCCGGGACACGGCCCCGACTATGCTATGCTTTCAGCCCCTTTTCTAAAGTCATACACAGAAGATGACGCGGAAGTCGATTGCGGAAGGAAGCAAGGCTCCAGACTTTGCTCTAATGGCGACGGGAGGCAAGTCCCTGCGCCTGTCCGAACTCCAAGGCCGCCCCGTGGTGGTCTATTTCTATCCCAAGGACAACACGCCCGGCTGCACCGCCGAGGGCCAAGACTTCCGGGACCTGTACCCGCGCTTCCGCCGGCGCCGGGCCATCATCCTCGGCATCTCCCGCGACTCCCTCAAGGTGCACGAAAACTTCAAGGCCAAGCACAAGTTCCCGTTCCAGCTCCTCTCCGACCCCGACGAGGCCGCCTGCAAGAGCTACAACGTCATCAAGATGAAGAACATGTACGGGCGCAAGGTCCGCTGCATCGAGCGCAGCACGTTCCTGATCGATGCGGAAGGCGTCGTGCGCCGCGTCTGGCGCAAGGTCCGGGTGCCGGAGCACGCGGCGGAAGTCCTGGCGGCGGTCGCCGCCCTCGCGAAAAGCTGAACCCCTAGCCTGGCGAGGCGCGCGGCCAGCTGCGCAGCACCACGTCGATCAGCGACGCCAGGGGAATGGCGAACAGCACGCCCCATACCCCCCACAGTCCCCCGAAAATCAGGATCGCAGCCAGGATGGCGGCCGGATGGAGGTCCACCGCCTCCGAGAACAGCAACGGCACCAGCAGGTTCCCGTCCAGGAACTGGATCACCAGGTAGGTCAGCGCCAGGTAGGCGAACTCCGGGCTCAGGCCCCACTGGAAGGCGCCGACCAGCAGGACCGGCACCGTCACCACCACCGCGCCGACGTACGGGATGATCACCGACAGCCCGACCAGGAACGACAGCAGCAACGCGTACTGCAGGCCGAACAGCGCGAACGCGAAGAACGTCACGACCCAGACCACCCCGATCTCGATCAACTTGCCGCGAAGGTACTGGGAGACCTTCAGGTCCATCTCATTCCACACCCGGGAGCTGAGCGACTGGGGGGCCGGCAGGTAGGTCTTCGCCCAGTCCAGGATGTGCCGCTTGTCCTTGAGCAGGAAGAACACCAGGATCGGCACGACGACCGCGTACACCACCACCGACAGCACGTCCACCACCGTGTCCAGCGAAAAGCGGATGACTTTCTCCCCGAACGCCAGCACCTCCGTGCGCACCGCCGCCAGGATCTGTTCCACCTGGGTCGGGTTGACCAGTTCCGGGTAGAGTTCCGGAAGCGCCTCCACCCAGCGCTGCCCGACCGCCAGCATGCTCGGCAACCGCGCCGCGAGATCCACCACCTGTTCCGACAGCACCGGCACCAGGCGCAGCAGCGCCAGCAGCAGGCCGGTCACGAACAGGACGTAGACCAGCAAGAATGCAAACAACCGCGGAACCCGCGCCCCCTCCAGCCCGCGGATCAGTCCTTCCAGGATGTAGGCCAGCAACACGCTGACCAGAAGCGGCGCCAGGATGTCGCCGACCAGCAGGGCCAATCCCAGCCCCAGCGCGATCAGCAGCAACAGGATGATTTGCTGCGGGTCCGTGAAATGCCGCCCGTACCACTCCCGGAGCAACTCGATCATGCGGCCACCTCCGGCGCGGCGGCGTAGAAGTCCATGGCGAAGTCGCACAGCGCTTCCACCGTCGGGGCGCGGTGCGTCTGACGCGGGGTGACCAGCGACAGTTTGCGGGTCAGCGCCGGGGTCAGGGAGGCGCAACCCAATGTGTGCAACTGCAACTCCTTGTGGATGGTCTCGCGCGAGAGGATCGACACGCCCATGCCGGACTCGACTGCGGCCTTGATCGCTTCCAGGCCGCCGAGCTCCATCATGATGTCGATGCGGTCGACCCCGATGCGCTGGTTCTGCAGGTAGTTCATGATGACCTCGCGGGTCCCGGAGCCCTCCTCGCGCATGATGAACGGGTGCTGCAGCACCTGGCTGATGCGGACCGGCGCGCTATGCAGGAGCGGGTGCCTGGGCGGAGCGATCGCCACCAGTTCGTCCATCTTGCACATCTCCACCTGCAGGGTCTTGCTGTTCACCGGCCCCTCCACGATGCCGAGGTCGGCATTGCCGCCCTCCACCATCGCCACCACTCCCTCGGTGTTGGAGACCTTCAGGCGCAGCACCATCTCCGGGTGCTGCGTTCGGAACTCGCGCAGCATGCGCGGCAACATGTACACCGCGATGGTGTTGCTGGCACCGACCGTGACCGGGCCGGTCAGGTCGCCGGCAATGCGGCTCATCTCGGCCTCCATCTCGTTGTAGAGATCGAAGATCTGGCGCGCGTACTCGTAGACCTTGGCGCCGGATTCGGTCAGCGTGATGCGGTTGTGCGTCCGGTCGAACAGGCGCGTCTTGTAGTAATCCTCCAGCTGCCGGATCTGGAAGGTGACCGCCGGCTGGGTCAGGTGCAGGACTTTAGCCGCCTTGGTAAAACTCAGCAGCCGGGCTACCGTGTAAAAGGCTTTCAGGCGCCGGTCGGACATCGCGGATGTGCGCTCATGAGAATTGCCCAAGTATACACCGCGAATTTTGCCCGGACGTGTTGCTGAAAAGGCGGAACAGGAAGCGCGCTCCTGCTCTAGAAAAGCCTCCCACCAGTTGCGGCGTATAGCGTAACACGTTACACTATAGGCATGAAGATCAGGCACAAGGGCCTGCGGGTGTTGCATGAGCGGGACGATCCGGCACGGCTGCCCGCCAGCTTAGTGCCGCGGCTGCGCCGCATCCTGTTTCGGCTACAGGAAGCAACGCACCCGGATGACGCAAACGCCCCGGGGTTCCGGCTGCATCCCCTGAAGGGCAGTCGCGCTGGTGAATGGAGCGTGCGCGTCTCTGGCAACTGGCGGGTAGTATTCCGCTTTGAGAACGGTGAAGCCGTGGGCGTGGACCTGATCGACTACCACTAATCGGAAGGGAGTAGACCAATGAGCAGAAACGATGGCGAACGCATCCGCCCGATGCTGAATCCGCCGCATCTGGGCGAACTGATTCGTGAAAACATGGAGGAAATCGGCTGGAATGTCACCGAGACGGCATCCCGCTTGCATTGCGAGCGGGGAACCTTGTCGCGCCTGTTGAACGGCAAGGCGGGATTGTCCGCCAACATGGCACTCGCGCTGGAAAACATCGGCTGGGGAACCGCCGACCACTGGATGCGCATGCAGGCGAGTTATGAACTGGCCCAGGCGCGCCGGCAACATGCGGCACAAGGGCCACGGCATCGAGAAGCATTTGCGTGACCGAATCTTCGACAGGCCCGCACCGGAGCAAAGGCCGACAGGACATCCGGAACCCTACCCGCCCGGTACCTTTGTTTCTGTATGATGTCATGGAGGGGTGTACGTCAGATTTGTTAGATTTTCCTTCATCAGGCCGCCTTTAGGGGTCGCGATTTCGGTTTGAGCCCGGTAGATTGGGCATTTTCGTCTGATAATGAATCCTCTATCAGATCGGTTTCCGGGCGGGCGCGGCGCG
>JAPONY010000032.1 GCA_026713705.1 Gammaproteobacteria bacterium | reverse complement strand
TCCATCCTGTGAATCCTCCAGCCTGGTTGTTGGAAACCGATATTGTCCACCTTGGGCACTTTAGATGCCGTACCGGACGTGCTGGAGGGTTCGCCCCTCCATCCGTCCACATGCAGGCCAGGCGGCCTTCATACCATTTCTAATAAAGCTAGCGGAGCGTATGACCGATCATGTTATAGATACGTTGAAAGAAGTACATGGCGCGCATCGGCTGGCTAGCGATGAGCCCGCATACTGGGAGATTGGCGTAGAAAATGAACGCATTCGTAAGAATGCCTTCGATAAGCAACAGAGAGAAGACAAAGGACGCCGGAAACCGAAAGAAGCCTATCTTGATATTGTGGATCTTGCTGAGATAGTGAAACAACCAAACAATTGGGATCATTTCGAACACGTTTTCAAAAACCCAAGACCGGGTGATCGGGCCGGGCAAAAATATTATCTAGGCTGGATTCAAACCTTTAATGAATTGCGGAACATTGCGGCACATAAGAATCAACTAAAGACCTATACAGATGAAGATTTAGAGTTTGTTGAGTGGCTACGCATAGAAGTTTCTCCAAAACTTCCAGAATGATTAAACGACCATGAAACCCTTTCTCAAATGGGCTGGAGGAAAGCGTTGGCTTTTTGAAAGTGGGCAGTTTTCTCCGCCTGGGCTTGCAGGCAAATATATTGAGCCATTTCTAGGAGGGGGTGCAGTATTTTTCAAAATCCAACCTCAAGATGCATTACTTGGGGATATAAACGGGCGCTTAATCGAATTATATATTGTCGTACGCGACGAATGGGAAAAATTTGAACGTCTACTTAGCAAACATGCTGCATTGCATTCCGAGGAGTATTACTATGAAATGCGGGCAAAATGTTTGCGCAAACCGGTAACCCGTGCCGCACAATTCATGTACCTTAATCGGACTTGTTGGAATGGTCTTTACCGAGAGAATAAACATGGCAAATTCAATGTTCCAATTGGTGCTAAGCAGACAGTCATTTTTCCCAATGATGACTTCAAGGCATGGTCAAAAGTGTTAAAAAGCGCAACACTTGTGCACCAAGACTTTGAAACAACAATTGATTCAGCAGGGAAAGGCGACTTCTTATTCATCGATCCCCCGTACACAGTACGCCATAACCTGAATGGTTTTATTAAATACAACCAGAAAATTTTTGCTTGGGAAGACCAGATCCGATTATGTGAAGCTTTGCGTCGCGCTGTCAGTCGGGGTGCAAATTTCGCCATGACTAACGCAGACCATGAGAGTGTAAGATCTCTCTACAAAGGTTTTGGGCAGCATACTCAACTAGGTCGACATAGTGTAATAGCTGCAAAGGCATTAAATCGCTCGAGGTCTACTGAGTTGCTAATTACGAAATAGAATGCAGTTTCCTTTTCCGTTAGACTAAAATGCGCCAGCGACTGAACTTCACCAAAATGCACAGCCTGGGCAACGACTTCGTCGTGTTTGATGCCTGGGACCGCGAGATTTCGCTGACGACGGCGCAATTGCGCAAAGTCGCGGACCGTCGCGTCGGGGTCGGGTGCGACCAGGTGTTGTTTCTGGATTCGGATTCTGACCCCGATATCCACTTTTCTTACCGAATCTACAATGCCGACGGCCAGCCGGCGGAGCAGTGCGGCAACGGCGCGCGTTGCCTGGCCCGCCATGCCGCCGACCGCGGATATGCAGACCCCTCGAACCAGCGGGCTCGCGCACCTTCGGGAGAGGTGACGCTGCAACTGCACGACGATGGCTCGGTGAGCGTCGACATGGGCGTTCCGAGGCTGGAACCGGACGAAATTCCCTTTTCGCATCGGGGGCGCCATCCGACCTACGTTCTGGAAGTGAGCGGCAAGGAGTATTCGATTGGCGCGGTTTCCATGGGCAACCCGCATGCGGTGCTGATCGTCGATGCCATTGCCAGCGCCCCGGTGAACGTTCTGGGCCCCCGCATCGAGACCCATCCGAAATTCCCCCGGCACGCCAACGTGGGGTTCATGGAAATTTCCACGCCCCGGCATATCCGGCTGCGGGTGTGGGAGCGTGGAGTCGGCGAGACCCCGGGTTGCGGCACCGGAGCCTGCGCGGCCATGGTTGCGGGCAGGCTGGCCGGAGAGCTCCAGGAGGATGTCGTGGTGTCGCTCCCGGGCGGAGACCTCCACGTGCATTGGGAGGGAGAAGGACAGCCCGTGGTCTTGCGGGGTAGCGCGGAGTACGCCTATACTGGCTCTGTGGAGTTATGAGTCCGAAATCCAAATCCACGTCACGCGAGCTTTCTGCGGCGCGTGTTCAGGCGTGGCTTGAAAAACACCCAAATTTTCTGGCTTCCAACCCGGAGTTGCTGGAGCGGATGCAGTTGCCGCAGGATGCGGATGGGACCATCTCGTTTCAGGCGTACCAGGCACGCCGGCTGCGCGAGCACAATGCGAAACTGGAAGCCCTGTTCCAGATGGCGAACCGCAATCAGGAGCTGATCGACCATGCCCTGATTTTGGCGGCAGAGAGCTTGCAGGATCGTCCGAAAAGTCTGGGAGCGGCGATCCAGGCACAGGAAAGGCGCCTGCTCCGCCATTTCCCGAACGCGGGCTGGGCAATCCGGTTGCGCCCGGAGATTTCACGTGTTGCCGCCAAGTACAAGATTCCTGAACACCCGCCCTTGGTGCGCGCGATCATGACCGTATTCCGAAAAGGACCGCAGATTCTGGTGGATCGCGAGACCGTCGCATTGCTGTGGCCGAAGTCGAAGGAGGATTCGGACACTTTGGTTATCGCGCCCCTGAAACGGCGGCGGCGCTACGGCATCCTCTGCCGGGAGTTGCCGCCCGGTATCGATCGCGAAGGCGACACCACCCTGCTCCTGCACGTGGCCGATCTTACGGCAGCCCTGCTCGACCGATTCTGTGAACCCCGGGGTGACCCGTGAGCGAGCCTGCGCAAGGCACGGAACTGTGGCTGGAGGAATTCCAGGCTAAATTGCGCTGGGAGCGCAACTACTCGACGCATACCGTTGCAGGCTACGCGAGCGACATCCGGCAGTTTTCCCGGTGGCTTGATGAACAATCAATCGAGCCGGATCAAGTGCGCGAGAGCGAGGTTCAGCGCTACGCCGCACATCTGTTCCGACAGGGCCGGTCCCCGCGTTCCATCCAGCGCGTCTTGTCGGCCCTGCGCGGGTTTTACGACCATCTGGTCGCGACGCATCGCCTGGCCGATAATCCGGCGAACGGGGTTCGCGCTCCCCGGCAGCCCCGGACGCTTCCCAAGGTGCTGGATGTCGATGCGGTGATGCGCCTGCTCGACTCGAGGCCGGATGGCCCGCTGGGATACCGTGATCTGGCAATGTTCGAACTCCTGTATTCCAGCGGCATGCGCCTTTCCGAACTGGTCGGGCTGGATTGCAGTGATTTGGACATGGCGGCGGGAGAGGTCCTGGTTCTTGGCAAGGGGCGGGTGCAACGCAAGCTCCCGGTCGGGCGCATGGCATTGAAGGCACTGCGCGGCTGGCTTGATGTGCGGGCAAAGATGGCGAAGCCCGAGGAAACCGCACTATTTGTCGGCCAGCGCGGAAAACGTCTGTCTGCCCGCAACGTGCAGTTGCGCCTGCGCCAGTTCGGATGCGCTTCGGGAAGCGATCAGGCGCTACACCCTCATCTGTTCCGCCATTCCTTCGCCAGCCATCTGCTGGAATCTTCCGGCGACCTGCGCGCCGTACAGGAACTGCTGGGGCACCGCCGCATCAGCACCACGCAGATTTACACTCACCTCGATTATCAACATCTGGCCCAGACCTACGATTCGGCACATCCGCGCGCGCGGCGTCGGAACTGAGAAACCGACTTCCGGCACAATAGGCGGATGGCTGAGAACACCCCTACGGAGCTGCACCTGCACCAGCGCTCCCGAGTCCTGGAGATCGCGTTCGGCGAGGATCGCTTCCAGTTGAGTTGCGAATACCTGAGGGTCCATTCACCCTCGGCGGAGGTGATGGGCCATGGCCCGGGGCAGGAAACCCTGCAGGTCGGCAAGGAGGATGTGGCCATCGACGCCATCGAGCCGGTCGGCAACTATGCGGTGAAGTTGGTGTTCAGCGACGGCCATGACACGGGCATCTATTCCTGGGATTACCTGTACGAACTGGGCCGCGATTTTGAGGCCCGTTGGGGGCGCTATCTGGGGCGCCTGAAGGAAGCCGGGATCGAGCGAAAGGTCGTGGAGAACTAGGCTCATGGCGCGTTTCGGCTACAAGCAGGTCGAGCCGGACGAGAAAACCCGTCTGGTGAACGAGGTGTTCGAATCGGTGGCGTTCCGCTACGACATGATGAATGACCTGATGTCGTTCGGGTTGCATCGCGTGTGGAAGCGGGCGTTCACGCTGCTGGCGCAACTTCGGGAGGGCCAGTACGTTCTGGATCTCGCCGGAGGAACCGGTGACCTGACCCAGCTGGTCCGCTCAAGGATCGGCCCGGAGGGGCAGGTGGTTCTGTGCGACATCAGCAACGGCATGCTGACGCAGGGTCGGGATCGACTGCTGGACGAAGGCCTGACGGACATTCCGGCCGTACAGGGGGATGCGGCGACCCTCCCGTTCGAGTCGGAGTCGTTTGACCGGGTCCTGGTCGGGTTCGGATTGCGCAACTTCACGGATCCCTCGGCATGCCTGCGCGAGATGCACCGGGTCCTGCGTCCCGGCGGGCTGGCGCTCGTCCTCGAGTTTTCCCAGCCATCCGCCTGGCTGGAGCCGCTCTACCATGCCTACACGCACCAGGCCGTGCCGAAACTTGGCGATCTCGTGGCCGGGGACCGCGACAGTTATCGCTATCTGGCCGAGTCCATCGCCGTGCACCCGGATCAGCGGACCCTGCGCGAGATGATGCGCGCCGCAGGATTTGCGTCCTGCCAATACTTCAACCTGAGTGCCGGGATCGTGGCGATCCATCGTGGCACCAGGATCGACTGAAATTTACTGAGCATGGAGTGAGGCACAATGAACCTGAAGATATTTTTCTTGCTTGAGCCCAAGATCCGTGATGCTGTATGTGGCGTGGTGCTCGGGGCACTCGCCCTTCTCATCGTTACGGCAAACGGCTCCGCCGCTGCTGCGGAGGATAGGTTGAGCACCCACGAGCCGGGAGCCTATGCAGGCTTTTTTGCGGGTTCCGGACGAGTGGACAACCGGCTGATCGATCCCGCCGGCTTCGCGAATTGGGGCAATCCCGGTTCGGTGAGCCGCCACGAGGATTCCGGCTTTGTCGGGGGTCTGCTGATCGGGAAGAAATTCGACCTTGGCAACATGTCGGTCCGGGTCGAACTCGACGGTATCATTGGCGATTTGGAGTCGGAAACCAATCAACTCGATCCTGAAGGGCTGGACGAGACGGCGGTGGCGGAGTTCCAGTGGATTACTACGGCCCGCGTCGGAATAGAGAAATCGATCGGTTCTGCGACGGTGTTCGTCACGGGGGGACTGGCGCTGGCCAGGATAGAAAATTCCGTCACCGACATTGACTTCGGGGCAGACCGGCCCCCGGCAGTGGACCCGGACGATTCCTTTCGCGACCGGTCTACGGAAACCGGCTGGGTCATTGGGTTTGGCGCCGAAGTTCCCCTGACTGGTGCCTGGACGATGCGGTTCGAGGGGCTCCATCTGGATTTTGGTCGGAGCGGTCACCGTGCGAACCATTCCGGAAACAATTCCTGCGGGCCGGGCGGTCCTCGGGAGCCTTGCCCGTACCGGGTCGAAAATGAGCTTGATGTCTTTCGTCTGGCGATCACCCACCCGCTCGGGGGATAGCGAGGGTATCCGAATCTACTAGAGTGACGAGCATGCGTGCGAAATAAGCACAATTGTTTGGTGATCGTGATGCCCGATTTTCATCCCATTATCACCGTGGAACCAGGATGGGTTCAGGATCCGGAGGGAATGGGAAGCAAGACAAAGTTCTGGTACAAAAATCCAGAAGATGAGCAGCGGTGGCTCTTCAAATACTCTCAGCCGAATACCGGGCAGCATTGGGCGGAAAAAGTTGCGGAACAGGTTGCAGTGGTTCTTCGGGTTGAACATGCAAAAGTTGAGCTGGCGGAATTTCAAGGACAGCATGGCTCAGTAACAGAATCCTTCGTGCGTGAAGGAAGAGGTCTGTATCATGGCAACCAGTTGCTGGAACAACTCATCCAGAATTACGACCTGAAGAAGAGATTCGACCAATCGAGTCATACTGTGAAAAACATTTTTGCTGCAATGGACGCTATCTTTTTTTCGGCAGGCGTGGCGGAAGATGCGAAAACATGTATTTCAGGATATTTGGTCTTGGATGCGTTGATTGGGAACACTGATCGGCACCACGAAAACTGGGGCATTTTGCGCTGGGAAACCGATGATGGCTGGAAAGGTTTTGTTGCACCTTCATTCGATCACGCTTCTTCTTTGGGACGTGAGCTTTTGGACGAGCGGCGCGATAGATTTCTAGCAGAAGGGCGTGTCGGAACCTATTCTGAGAAAGGACGTGGCGCGGTTTATTGGTCGGGAGACGAGCCGCATGGCTTGAGCCCTTTGGACGTGGTGAGACGTGGAGTCCGGGATTATCCGAACATCTTCAATCTGGCGCTTTCCAGGTTGCAGTATCTAGACGAGGCCGCTCTCGAAGATATGGTTTGCCGCATTCCCATCAGTGTGGCAACCCCGTCGGCATGCAAGTTCGCCGCTGCTCTGCTCCTTTATAATTTCCAGCAATTGAGGGCGCTGGCACATGAATGAGCAAACTTTATACCTGGGTTGGCGTGACAAAGAACGTCGGCACTGGTTTCCCATTGGAAGGCTGGATGTAGAGACCGATCTGCCTCGGTTCCGGTTCCGGTACACGGCCGGCGCAGAACGGGCGAGCAGAGAAGTTGGGTTTCCTCCACTGTATGATTTTCCGGACATGAAAGGCGATTATCAATCTCTCGAACTTTTTGCTATTTTCAGGAACCGGGTCATTGCTAGAGGCAGGGCAGACCGCGCCCAATATCTTGAGCACCTCGATCTGCCGGAAAGCGCAGACTCCGTCGAAATTTTGTCGGTAAATGGTGGTCGTCGCGTCACGGATTTTTATGAAGTCTTTCCGAAAATCGAGAAAGATGAAAACGGAAGTTTTACATGTCGCTTTCTGTTGCAGGGTTTGCAAGACGCAAGCGCATCAACTCTTCAGAGGATTGATCAACTAAAAAAAGGAGAAGGGTTGCATGTCGCCTTGGAACAGACCGGCTTGGCGGCTCGGCCAGCTGTCCAAATTCAGACGAAGAATCGCCATACGATTGGTTGGGCTCCACGGTATCTTATGGGGGAGATTGTTGCGGCGATGGTAGGGTCTCCGACGTATTCCGCGCATGTGGTAAAGGTCAACCCGCAACCCACGCCGCTGAGTCAGCGTGTTCTGATCGAAATGAGCGGGTGTTGGTCCCGGCATGAACCGATGAGCGGCGAAGATTTCCGCCCCGTGGTCACATAGAGAGTTTCAGGCCACCTTGGTCTTGCGGAAAGTGAGCGAGACTCGCCGGCCCCGTTTGACACGCTTACGTCCCTCACCCCCGGGTTCGGACTTCCGCTTCGGGATCTCATGTGTCCACTCGTATCTCGCTTCACCCGTCAATACTGCGACACTGCCATGCTCAAGGGGTTTCTCAATCTTTCTGTCCCGGAGCCGGAAAACCATCCCCCATGTCTCCAGTAGACTAATAGTTGCAACCTGTTCGGCGAAACTGGGGTGGTCAATGTGCTTTGTGATGCCCTGATCGCCAAGGTATTCATTCACGATCATCTGGTCAGGCGGCGCATCTATCAATCCTTCGTCCACCAGTCGCCGAGCCAGCGAAGCACCCCAGTCTGGAAGTTCGCCAAGACGCATTGCTGCGTCAAGTTTCCGCTGCCTGTAGTCGTAGCGCCAGCCATACTGTTGCACACGACGTGCAAGGCTCTTGCTCCATGCGCCCCTGTCGATGCGTTCAATTAGCTCAAGTTCTTCGTCTCGCGATATAAAATGGGGGCAATAAATCAAGCCAGGGATGTCCATGTCAACTGGTTGTGGCAGGGATCGCTTGGGTGGGTCGGACACTTCGCCAGCTCGACGCACCAATTCTCGACGAAATTCGTCTGGGTCGACCTCCTCCTCCACTTGAACCCCCTCCGGTAGATATAACGCAACTCTCCCCGTCACCATCAACTCTTGGTTTACGTCAATCGAGAGGTTGCCCTTTCCGCGCACTGGCACGCGAGTCTCCGTCAAAGATATCCGCCGTTTTAAGCACGGCCACTCCAACTTGCTAGCAATCTCACGGGCAGATTTCGCGACTGTCTTGTCTGCAAAATCGGCTTGGTACCACTTGCCTCGCGGGTGCCACTGTTTCTGGATGATTGGATGCCCGCCCCAATTCATCGAAAAGCAATCATCCTCTCGCTGCCATTCGAGTTTCTCCTGTTGCATGGTCGGCAGCAAGCTACTAATGTCACTTGGCCACGATGCCTTCAGCGCGTGGGTGGTAAGGAATTCACGGAAGGCGGCATCTCCCCGAAACCGCTTGTCTAGGGCACGATATCCGTGTCGCCACCCGCAAAGAACCGATGCAGCCCACCAAGTCGCAGGGGGCAACCATGGGAGATCCCTGCTCCACGCCTTGAAGTCTACCGGTTCCGGCCGCAGCAGAACAAGTTGTATCGCAAGGCCGGCACCAGTCGCGTCCGGGGAGAATGACCCTTCTGCCGCGACTATACGTCGCGTGTGATCAAGCCAATCTTTTGCCATTTCCCCTGCCCCTTCGTTGCATGCGTGTCGGGCGATCATCTCGGCGACCTGAGCAGGCGACATGCCTGTCGTGCTTGGGCTGCGCATCGTAGCGAGCGCTGCCCGCCATAACGTCGCCTCGGGATTGCAGGAAGCGGAGGTGTGGTCATGGAGCCAAGGAACGTGCAGCCACTGTACGTCGAGATCCATAATTTTTCGCGTAGTTTCTTCCGCATCTAGGTTTAAGGCACTTTGCAGTGTATCGATCCACGGATCAACACGTGGTACGGCCCACACCGCCATTGCCATCGCACCGTGGACCGCGTTCAGAGTTTCAGGCAGTTCCACATGAGATGGGTGAGCGATTGTCGATTCCTGTGTCGGAACCGGAAATACCTTGGTAGCACCTACCGTGATTTCTATGTCAGGCAGGGAAACGTTTGATATTTGGCCAGCCATCGCATGAAGACGTGCTTTTTCTTCCGATGAGATGACTTCCAGTCTCATGACTGCGTACAGAGGAATAGGGGCAACCCATCTTGTTCCAACCGGTGCATCATCCTGCTTAGATAAGCTTTCTATAACTGGCACAATATCTTGCTTCGTATTCTGGAACAGTGGCAGTTTCTTCTCATCAAAGGCTAGTCGAACCGCAACGATATTGCGATTCTCGATCCGATGGGGTTCGGCTACGAAACACCCACGCCCTAAAACAAATCCCGATGGGCAGGGATGCAGCCACTCATCCTGCCCCGCCTCAAACAGCCTTCTGTGGTCTGTCTCAAGGCCTAGCCAATCCGTTGCACGCCCCTCATTGGCACTCGCACCGCGTTGCTGTAGAGGGTTTTTCCGGTCGGACCTATCGACCTTCGCGTGGTTCTCTCCGCCCGGAATTGGCAGTGGAAGCTCTGCTGTAGTCATGGTCTCTCAAGAAAGTCGCGGCCCGGCAATTGTGCAAGGAGTGTGTCTGGCAAGCGGTTCCCCTCATGCATAAGGATCAAATTGTCCCGCGCACGGGAACATAACATATACATCACACGTTGGCTATGGTCTGCTGGCTGCAAGAATTGGTTGACCTCCATTACAAAAACAGTATCGAACTCTTGTCCTTTGACTGACTTTGCGTTCAACACTGTAATCCCCGCCCCGAGAAGATCAATGCTGTCCTCGTTTTTCATCTCGCTACTGTAGAAGTCTACGCGATGTCCTTCCACGCGACTCTGTAGGGCCTCCTGCACGGCCAGCCCAGTGTTGTTTTTCATCACAACCACCCCGACCCTACGGCCCCTTGCCAAGTACCAGTTACTTATTCGCTCTGCTGCCTCTCCCAGGGTTCCATACGATACGATTCTTGGTAATTCTCCCGATGGCTTGCGGTGCACTTCCGGCATGGGAATGTCGCCGACGTGGAAGTGTCCGGCGACGTGGGCGATTTCGGGTGTATTGCGGTGATTGCCGCTGAGCAGAATCGGGTTGTCTAGACCAGCGGCGCTTTTAATATCGGTAAGCCTGCTGTACTCTTTGTCCAACGCTTGATTCTCATCGGCAAACACTGTGATGTGGGTAGCCACAAACTTGCGAACGTAGCGAAAAAACGGCTGTGGCAAATCCTGCCCTTCGTCAATGACCATATGAATCGAATCTGGGCCGATGCGAAGTTGTTCCAGCTTGGCAGATATCGTGTCCCAATCGTAGGAATAGGGTGCGCTCGCCGGCGGATTACAATGGGTTTGCGCGCGATAATGGTCACTCATGAATTTGTGCATCGTCTTCGCTTGAATCTGCCTTTCCGCCAGCAACGCGGTAAGCCGTCGGAGCATTCGATTATAGGTCACAAATACTACAGTCGTGTCCGTACTTGCCATCATCTGAGCGCGATGAATTGCCAGAACAGTTTTTCCAGAGCCAGGCGGCCCCACGACGAAAAGAGATTCGTTGAACGGAGCCTCATAGACGTTGAGCTGTTCCTCTACGCGAGCAACCTCATCGTATGTCGGCAGTCGCACGTTATTTTCTCCCGAGACACAACTCTTCGCGCCGGTCACGCCGAAACAGGGCATACCGCAACGGGCGTTGCGTAGATCTGTTTCGTCGTTTGACAACGATTTCTCCCGTGGCGTCTTTGACCACGCGAAAGTCGGTTGCACACAGGTTTTCCCGAAATGCCGGGTACGCGCGATTTGCTGTTTCGCGCGTCGCGTTCGTGTATAGCAAAGTAACTCCCCCGCGCCCCAGCCGGTCCAGCAATGCAATAAGATTGTGGAACAGTGCCTCGCTGTCTAGGGTTGGACTTGCAAACAGATATGAGACGATCACAATCACCTCTCGCCAGCCTGGTGGATGTGGCCATGCCACAGCATCTAAGGTGGGTGCCCATAGCCGGGTCACTTCGCCTGGAATTAGAGCAGAGGACGCTAAGCGTTCACCAAGACGGCGCATTGCTTCGGATGCGTCAACTCCAATGTAATCGAAACGCGAATCCGTGAGTGTCGCCGCAAGTGCGAGTCCGCCAGTGAACGGACCGCAACCGATGTCCAAGACAATCGGACAGGGAGGGCTGGAATGATTAAAGTACTGACGAAACGCTTCTACAAGTTCTTCGATGTGGCCCAACTGGTTCAGGTGTGCGTACAGTAGGACCAAATCATCAGATGACAGGCTGCCGCGCGCTTCAGCGAAGTTCGCTTGCCCGAAGTCTATGGCCCTCTGTGCCTCGTCTGCCTGCATGCCGAGCAGTGAGTTCCCCTCAGAGCGAGGATCTGTGTGTACGCGATCGGTAATTTCTGCCCTCCGAAGAGCTCGGAGCCAACCCGGCAAACCAACAGCGTCCACAAGAAAGTACCTCTTTGATTATGCGCCAAGTATATGCCATTTCTAACCTGTATTGCAGGTCCGTCCAATGCCTCCTCAGGGAGGCGTTTCTTTTTTAAATTTAAGATTGAGGCCTTTCGGCCGAGAGTTACCCGCCGGGCAGGATGATGGCGGGCTTTGACAGTCCACGCTTGGCGCTTCTCTCCGAGGATTCATCCACCGTAACCCCCAGAAAAGTCCCGCCGTTCCGCCGCGTCAGCTCCCGCATCAATCCCGCGAAGCGGCTGGTGGTGTCGGCGTACTCGGGATCGATCTTCTCGATCTGCGTCCGGGTGAAGAACCCGACCGCATGAATGCGGACCTGCCGCTTGCCGTCTTGATGGTTGAGGTCGTCCACCGTGTCGATGACCTCTTGGATCGATTCGCCGGTGTACTCGTCGCCGAAAATGTAAAGGCTGATCTTGTCGGATTTCATGCGAAACCGCTTGATCGCTTCCAATATCCCCTCGACCGGGCTTGAGTTGCTGTAGGAGTGCCAGGAATCGAAACGTTGCAGAAGGACCTTCCTCCGTGCCGGCGTGTCCGGAATCCAACGTCCCCGATAACCGCTGAACATGTACGAACCCATGTCGTTCATGACTTGGATCCCGCGCACTTTCGGGTAGGCGTCCAGCAGGGCCACCAGTTGCTGTTTGGCGGCTTCCCAGGCGAACCGCTTCATGCTGCCGGACGTGTCCACAATGAAAATGATGTATTCGCTGTCGGCCGGGATTCCGCCGATCACGTCGGGCTTGGACGGAGTCAGGTTCAGCCGCCGCATTTCTTCGTTGAGGCTTTGCAGCGCGGTTTTCAGGTTTGCTTCGATCAGGGCTTGCGCCTTGGCGCCGGCGTTCGCCTGTTTCACCTCCTCCACGGCCTTCCGGTCTTCCTGAAGTTTTTCCCTCTGGGTGCGCACCCGGGCCTGTTCTTTGAGGCGTTCGGAAGCCAGGCCGGTCTGAACCTGCATCACGCGCGCGAGTTGCTCCTGCAGCGTCTCGATCTGGGACCTCAAGTCCTCGACCGGTTCGCCCACGGTGTTCTTGGTGATCAGGATCAGTAGCACCATGGCTCCGAACCCGCAACTGACCACGTCGAGGAACGACAGGTGGTTGTCAGCCTGCCGGCGGACGCGTCTCACGGCCAGTCCTCGGCCGGGGCCAAGAATTGCCCGTTCGTTTGCATGGCGAATCCCCAGTAGGCTCCGGCCGCTGCCGGATCGCCCTCAAGCGGAAGCAGAACGATGTTGAACGGCGGGCCCACGATTCCCTTTGTCGCCGCCTGGAAGAATTTCATGCGCTGGGCCGGGCTGACCCGGTTCTTCTTGAACCAGGATTTTCCCTGTGTCGGGAGGCCGTCCGTGATCAGATACACCGCATCCGGCCTGGGCTTCATCTGGGCGACCTTCGCAAGGACCGTGTCCAGGCGGGTGCCTCCCGAGGGGACCCAGTCCTGTACCGCCGTGATCACCTCTTCCATCCGCTTCTCGTCTTTCGCCAGAAGCCACCCGCTCTTCTTCAGCACCGGTGCTGCTTTTACGTTAAACCCCCAGACCTGGTATTGCGCGTCTTGAGGCAGGTGCGCGAGAACCCACCCGAAGATGGAGCGGGCCCAGCGCCACTTGAAGCTCTCCATCTGGTACTTTTTCGGAAGAAACTTGTTGCGGATGATCGAGGCGATGCGTGCGTCCTGCATGCTGGCCGAGCGATCCAGCAGGATCAGGATGCGGCGTCCCTCGACCCGAAAACCAGCCACGTACTGACGCTGGCCTTCTCCCTCCGTCGCCCTCAACTGCTTGCTTTTCTTTGCCTCTTGAAGTTTTTGCTTCTGCTCGCGCAACTCCTTTTCCAGCCGAACCGTGTCGGACGCCTGCGGTCGGCGGGCGCGGAGTTCGGCCTGAGTGGTCATGGCGGCCACGCGCTGCTGCGCCAGGCTTTGCAGTTCGCGCCTCAACTGCCGCACCTGGCGCTGATGCCCGGCGATCAGTTCCTCCTGTTCCTGGATGGATTGCTCCAGCAGTTGCAGGTCTCCTTCGCCGCTTTCCGATGCCTGCGCCAGTTCGGTCAGGTTGTGGTCGATGATCAGGAACAGCAGAACCGCAGCCCCCAGCCCGCAGGACATGACGTCCAGGAAGGCCAGGCCGAACGGGTTCAGGAAACGGTTGCGACGGCGTCTGGACATTCAGCAGGAAAGGGCCACGCAGCGGTGGGCCTGTCCGTCTTCCGGCGCGGTGGCGTCCAGATCGGAAACAGCCTGGGGTGTGGGGTTGGCGCAGAGAGGAAAGCCTAGCCCCTGTTCCGGCAGTGGCAGTACCTGTGGCAGCGGGGGCAGCAGCAGAAGTTCCAGTCCCTCCGTGTCGAGGGCAGGCTTCGGCCAGCGGGCCCGGAAGACCTTTTCGTCCAGTATCACGAGCCGGGAATCCAGGTTGAGCCGGATCTGTCCGGACTTCCCGGCAAAGCCCCGGCACATTTGTTCGAACAACTGCCCGCGATTTGTCGCGAGATTGCGGTGGATGTCGAAGCGATGCTGGGCAGCAAAAGCTTCCGCTGCATTCTCGACCCACTGGGTGAAGAGGTGATAGAACCCGAAATCTCCGTATTCCCGGACCGATTCCAGCCGTGCCTGCCCCGGCTGGACGTCAACCATGCTGATCCAGCTTCGGCTGCGCCCGAGTTCAATGATGCCGTAGCGCCCAGGTTCGAGATTCCGGGCGGGCAACAGCGCGGTCGGGAATATGTTGCGGGGCGCGTAGCCCAAGGCTTCCAGTACGCCCAGCAGATATTCGAGTCGCAGCCGGTCGATTCCCCCGCTCACCAGAAGGTCGATCGGACCTTCTCCTTCCGGCAGGAATTCTCGCAGCTGCATGTACGCAAGGTCGAGATTCGACGTACCTTGGCCCTCTCCCGGTTCCAGTGCTTCCAGGTATTCGTTGTTTTCGTCGTCGTCGTGTCGGCGTTGCAGCCGTTCACTCGAATCTTTTCCAAACCGCCAGTTGTCTCTTGAGACCCGGCGAGCCGAACACCATTCGGCTCGCCAGTCGGGACTGCCGGGCTGTGCCAGCGCGTAGCCGTCGATCCTAAGGAGCAGGCTCATCCGTCCGCGTCCGTTCCCGCAGGTAACGCAGCAAGTGGTGCTGGCAATGTTCCTGGGCATCCAGCACCAGCGATTCCTGGGCTTCCTGGAGTTTATGCAGCAGCAGCATGATGAACAGGCTGATCAACAGGGCCACGAAAGTCGAGTTGAACGCCACTCCCAGGCTTTCCGTCACCGGGCCGATGTTGCCGCGTGTGGCTTCCTCGGCCTGTCCCAAAGCCGCGCCGATTCCGCGCACTGTCCCGATGAATCCGAGTGACGGGATGGCCCAGGTCAGATAGCGGACCAATGCCAGTTCGGTGTCCTGCCGGTCCGACTCCATCTCGCAACTGGCCTTCATGGCCGCGGTGGCATCCGACACGGAATGCGTGGTGAAGAAGCGATCCAGACAGGCATCGGCGGCCCGGTACAGTGCGGTGCTGCCATAGCCTTGCATTCGCACATGCTCGCGCACATCGGTGAAGCGTGCCCGGTCTTGCGCCAGCGGCAGGACCAGATCGGTTTCCTGGGTTTCCAGAAAACTCTCTTCGCCTTGTCGGCCACGCTGGTTCAGCAGCCTGTGCGCGAAGCGAAGTTTCAGCAGTTTCATCCACATGATGGCGAGTGCCCAGAACAGGGCGACAAAACAGGCTTCCTGCTCGTAGTCCTTGATGACGACGGCGGCCCGCGCACTAAGCGTCGGCGATGCGATTTCAGCCTGCTCCTCGGCGACGGCCTGGCGTTGCAGCTCCTCGTAGGCGACCGGCCGCACCACCAGTTCATAGGCTGCATGCACCACCACGAAGGACAGTGCCAACGCCAGCAATTGCCAGAACACCTCGTGTTCGCGCCAGTTTCCGGCCAGAGTCGTCCACCTAGATGTCACGGGGCATGTCCACGGCTTCGTCGAGGGAAATGGTTTCCTTCGGCGTCAGTTGCTTGAGCGTGATCGACGGGATTTCCTGCTTGAGGTCCTCTTCGGTCAGGACCTCGATCACCTCCCGGTCCTCCTCGTCTTCTCCCGCCTGTGGCGCAGGGGGCTCTTCGGCCCACGCCAGGGCCGCGACCGCGAAAAGGGGCATGAGCCAGAGCCGTCTCACGGTGAATCCAGGTAGTAGGCCAGCCGGAATCCCACATCGTCTTTGGGGTCGCGGTCGTAGCGGCGGTTGCTCAAGCTCAACTCCTTGCGCCCACTGTCGCGCCAGCCGAAGCCCCGGATGACATAGTATCGGCCGCTGGCTTCACCCAGCGGATTGATCCGCTCCGCTTCCGGGCGTGCCGAGATCCGCAGTTTATTGAGAAACACGTCGTGCATCCATTCCGCTACGTTGCCCGGCAAATCATACAACCCCCGGGCTGAGGGCGGAAAGCTTCCGGCATCGGCACTGACGGCATGCCGATCGTTATACCCTTTTAGAACGGGCTGTACGATGTCGGCGGCGGAAGCATCCGCCAGATTGCCGAAGCGATTCGGAGGCGGCATGAAATCTCCCCAGGCGTACCGCTTTTCGGAGCGGGTCAGCCAGACCCACTCGGCCTCGCTCGGCAGGCGGTACCCGGTCGCGTTCGCGTCGAATCCCTCGACCCGTCCGTCGCGCCCCCGGTAGAACGGCGGGACGCCCGCCTGTTCGCTCATCCAGTTCGCGAAGAGCGCCGCGTCCGTCCAGCTGATCCGTACGACCGGTTGGCTTGGCCGATCCAGGCGCTTGCCGAAGACCTCTCCGGAGTCATGTCCGAACTGATAGCGTTGGTACAGGGCGTTGGTAACCTCCCGGTCCATGATCGCGAACGGCCGCGTCAGGCGCACCGGGATGCGGCGGCGTGTTGTGGTGACCTCGAACGATTCGCGAGGGCGGAACTCAACGAAGATCAATCCAAGACCCTGCTCGTGCTTCTGGCGCCGGGAATGTTCGACTTTTGCCTGTGATTGCAGGACTGCGAAAAGTTGCTTCGGCGCATCGGGGTGCGGCACCACGACATACTTCTTCGATATGTAGCCCGGCGCGGAGACTTCGATGGTGTGCGCCTGCTGCGGCAGCCGCAACTGGCGACGGAGTTCCACCCGCCCGTCAATGCGAACCGTCGCGTTGGCCGGGGTCGGCCACAGTTCAAGGGTGCCGGTGCGGGGGGCCAAAGGGGCTGCGTGGCTTTGTCGGCCGGGTTTCAGCTTCAAGGTTTGACGGTTCGGGGTATGGCCGGGGAGCAGCAGAGCGACCTCCACCTGGGTGCCCGGCGTCAGCGTGACCTGCTTCGGGGTGCGCCCCCGCCAGGTGCCATCAACCAATATGTCCGCGGCCTCCGGCGTACTGGAAATCGTGAGCAAGGCGGGCTTTGCGACTTTCTTGAGTGGTATCTCGATCTCGGTCAGTCGCCCGTACCCCTCGATTTCCACCGTCTGCCAGTGCCTCTCGAAGCCTTCCACGCTGACCTGCACGACATGACGGCCCGGAGAAAGATCTTCCAGTGTTTCGCCGATCCTTCCGGCGCGTTCGCCGTCCACCCGGACTTCTCCCTCGGTTTCGGGTGTCGTAGAGATCCGGAGTTTGCCCGGGAGGGGTTCCAGGGTCACCTGCACGGTGCGGGGTGCGTCCCCGCCCGCCTCGAATTCCACCTGCCGGGAGCGATAACCCTCTGCCGCCACGTTCGCGGCATGCCGGCCCCGCCAGAGCAAAGCCTGGCCGCCCACCATCACGTGTGGGCTTTCGATATGCACCGCGGCCTCTGCGGGAGCGGTCTCGAAGTTGATGAACTGTGCCTGCTCCGTGGCGTACCAGGCGCCGGCCGTCAGCAGCACCAGGAGAAAAACCACCAGTCCCGCCCCCCGAAAACGGGGCGGCGACGATCGGTCCCGGCGTCTCTTCCGTTCGGGAGGCTGGTAGGGACGGGCCTGAACCGGCTCGTGGTCAAGAATCACTGGATCGACTCCGTGCACCGGATGTCAAGGGTGGTGGGCTTGCCGGGGCGCACTTTCAATGTCGCGCGTGCATCCCGGTATCCGGGCCGGCTGGCGACGACGATATAGTCGCCGGGCACCAATTGCAGGGTCTGGCGCTCAAGTCGGCCGAGTTTTCCGACACCATAGATTTCGATGTCGGACTGGTTGTCCGAAGTCAGGACCAGGGAGACCGGGGCTTGCGCCAGCTTGAGGGCGGCGGCAAGATCCGTGCGGGTCTTGGTAATCTTCCGGTCATTGAGTTTCTTTTCTTTGACGAAGGCGAGCCACTCTTTCGCCCGGGCTCGAATCACCTTGTCGTACAAGCCGTCCGGCAGTTTTAACTCGTCAAGCCGCCGGTGCGCTTTGATGTACAGGGCGACCTGCCCGCGGCCTTGGTGGGCCGCCTTCAGATGCGGGGAGACGGCCAGCGCCTTGAGATAGGCCGTGTCCGCCGCCTGCCAGTCCTCTTGCCGTTGTGCCGCTATGGCTTCACTCAACAGGGCCCGGGTCTGTTGGAACTGGAGTTCCGCCCGTGCCTGCTGCAGATAGTCCCGGGCGCGCTGCCCGTCCACCTGCGCCCACAGTTTTGCCGCCTGCGCCCAGTCCGCATCGAGCATCGAGCGAAGCGCCCGCTCCTGAAGGCTCTCGGCTGCGGCGGTTCCTGCGGCCAATCCCGCCGCCAGCGCCAGTGCAACCGGGATCAGTTCAGGCCGCCGCGTTCCGACAGGTAGACTTCGTTCAGGATTCCGTGCCACTGCTGGTACTGGTCTTCGATCGATCCGGTAAGTGTGCGCGTCTGGTTTTCCACTTGCACGACTTGGGGCTCCACCTCCAGATTAAGCGATTGTCCGAGCTCCCTGAGTGCGGCCTCGTGGATTTCCGTCGCCTCGTAGTCCTGATAGGCATCATAGGCACCTGCGGCACCGCCCCCCGCCAGTATCAGGCCGAGCTGCCGCGTCTGCGGGGTGGAGCCCGAATCGGCAGCCACAACAACCCCGCCGATGATGGCCAGCGCACTCAAGAGCCCTTGTGCCACGCTGGACGCGACATTCTCGTCATGCGCACGGCGCTCGTAGTAGCTTTGTCGGGCCCAGTCACGGTACGAGGTGTCAATTTTTTCCGCAAACCCTTCCGAGTATGGCTGCAGGGTCTCGATGAAGAGATCGTCGCGTTCCTTGATCTGCAGCACCAACTGGTACAACGTGTCTTCCTCGGCCGGCAGCGACACCAGGCGCATGCGGTCTCCCCGCGTCTCGACATAGCGTTCAAACGCCTGCGGCGCAAATTCTTTCGCGAACCGCAGTTCCGCCACGGCGCGGACTTCTTTCATGGCCGCCACACCCCGCTGGTCGCGTTCGGCCAAGAGGTCTTTCGCAATTCGGTCGAACAAGGCTTTCAAGGGTCGGGCCCGGTCTTCGCCCGCGTAATCAATTTCGCTGAATTCATGGTCGTAGACGCGGTCGAGCCACAGTTCGCCGGTCGAGTCGGTGGCGCGGATTTCCAGTTCCAGTTCGGAGCCGTTCGACTCTAGTATCTCGCCCTCGATGCGCAGGTCTACCACGGCGCGCTCCGGCATCACCCACACATGCCGCCAGCCGCCTCCACGCAGCATCGCTTGGCGCAGTTGCTGGGGGAAGTACAGGGTTTCTGCTTTCCGAACTTGAGGGAACACTTCCCCTTCGGCCACCTCGTCCTCGTCGACCGCCCCCTTGAACTGGACGATGCCGGCATCCAGATGCCACTCTTCCGGCACCGGTTCGCCGGCCGACTCTTCCGACCGGTCGCCAAGCAGAGCTCCGTAGCCGCCCCCCATCTGGCACCCGCCGGCCAAGGCCAGCAGCAAGACCAGCGGGGCTATCCTTTTTTCAGGCTTTTGCATTTTTTCTCCAGTTGCTTGCGGACTTCGGGGTCCTTTTCCCGTTCCGC
Source organism: Gammaproteobacteria bacterium (assembly GCA_026713705.1). Taxonomy (GTDB): domain Bacteria; phylum Pseudomonadota; class Gammaproteobacteria; order Poriferisulfidales; family Poriferisulfidaceae; genus Poriferisulfidus. The sequence continues at coordinate 23,668 of JAPONY010000032.1, read as the reverse complement.
CAGATCACAGACCTGCCGGGCCACGATGTCATCGTCCTCCTCGTAGCCATGAGCCGGGCGAGCCTTGCCGGTCGGAACATTACCGGGGACCTGGCCCTCGGCGATTCCGCCGCGTTCGGCCCCTTCCTCGACAAACTCCCCCTCGCCCTCGCCTTGCGTTCTACCTGTCGGCGAGTCATTTTCCAACATTACCCCACCGCTGTCACCTTGCCCCTCCCGTTCCTGACGAGCGCGGGTGCGGGCGTCGAGCAGAATTTGATCCACCCGGTTCAGCACACCCTGAGCGCGAGAGAGTATCATTTCGCGCGTTTCTCCCTGGCTGGCTTGTCCTGCAAGACCGGGTTCTCCGATGGCCGCATCAATGGCACCCAGTTGGCCGAGGCCGGGCATTCCCGGCATCTGCACGGTGGGGTGGCCGCCCTCATACCCGGCTTCTCCCGGAGAAACAGAATCCCCTTCAGGTTCGCCGGAAGGCGCCTCCTCCGCAAGCCTGGGGGCTTCTCCGGGTTTTTCGGCTATGCCGGACATGTCGGGAACCGGCGTTCTCCCGGCATTGCCGGAAGGAATGGAAGCGCTTTTCGGTTCGCCAGCAGACCCTCGCCCGACAGTGCCGGGAACTTTTCCGGTTTTTTGTGCGGTACTGGCTCCGTCGGAGGCAGTCTTTTTCTCCACTCGCCCGGCGGGCCGGCTGGCCCCGTCCCCGGTTTCCGCGGAAGACATGGTTGCTTTCGCCGCCCCGTCGGCAGCGGGCTTCCCGGCAGGCTTGGCATCCTTTCCGGTCTCTTGTGCGAGAGCGGGTTCGTTGGAGTCGGTTTTCCCATCGGCGTGTCCAGATGGGAGATCGCTCTTGTCTCCGGCTTCTCCCGGAGCAGCGGAAGCTTCTTCCGATTCGCGGGCCGGTGTCTGGCCAGCAGACTTGGGATTCTCATTGGCCTCGGACAGAATGCTTAACCGGTCAAGAAACTTCTCTTCCGGCGGGGATGCGGGCGAGGCGTGAGAAGGCCCGGGCGGTTGTTCGCCTTCGCTCGCTGATTCTTCCGCAGGAGTGGACGCTTCTCTTGATTCATCCTCGGTTTCCCGCTCGGAAACCTGGGGGCCTGATTCCGCTTCGGTTTCGGAGCCTGCTTTTCCGGAGACTGTCTCCTTGCCCCGTGGCCCGCCAGGCTCGCGACTCTCATCTCCGGTCTCGTCGGGAAGAACGGAGGCTTCTTTTGATTCATCGGTTGATTCTTGCCCGGCAGGTTCCGGGTCCTTTGCAGGTTCCAGCAGCATCCGTAGCCAATCAAGGAGGCTCGTCACCGAGGAAGTTTCGGCGGAAACGCTCGTAGAATCGGCGCTTTCTTCTGGTTTTTCGGCGGTTTCCCGATCTTCCGCCTCAGAGTCGGCGGGAGGCAATTTCGGGCGGACAACCGCCCCAGATTCGTCGTCGGCCGGGTTTGATTCTTTCGGTTCGTCCGCAATCACCCTAACGGCGACCTGCAGCCCGGGATCAGAACCCGAAAGGAACGGTGAATCTGCCGCGTAGCCAGTGCTGCCAAGCGATGCCAGCAACCCCAGCAAAAGCAATCGCGTGTGCATGAACATGATTTTACGCATTATACCGGCAGGGCCTTGCCTCCATCTATAATTTGAGGGAAGAGTCCGCCGCTCTGGGAGCGGTCGTCTGCCTATGCTCGCTTCGCTTTCCACCCTTATCGACCAGGCCCTGCGCACCGACGCAGAAGCACAGAAGCGCCTTCAGGCAATGGGGCAGCGCACGATCCGGCTGGAGCTCTTCCCGTTGCCCGCCATCGGGTTGCGCACAGCCGATGGACAATTGGCCGTGGAATCACCGGCAGAACCGGCCGACCTCGCGGTGAGCGGACACTTGGTGGCCTTCGTCCGGTATGTGCTCAGTGGTCGGGCCGACGGCATCCGCCTGGAGGGCGAGGGCGAGATTGCGCAGGATTTCCGGGACTTTCTGGCCACCCTGGACATCGACTGGGAGGAACTGCTGTCCCGTGCCGTCGGCGACGTGCCGGCCCGGTTAATGATGCGGACCGTCGAGGAATGCCGGCAGGTGGCCCGGAATTTCAGCACCGCGGCCGAGAGCAACACCCGGGACTACCTGCACGAGGAGTCGGGGTTGCTACCGAACGCCTCCGATCTGGACCGCTTCGTGCGCGAGGTGGACCGACTCCGCGACGACCTGGAACGGTTTGAGCTGAGGCTCGACCGCATTCGGCCATGAACTGGCAAGGGCGTGTTATCGCGCGACCGCTCTATATCCCGTGGGTGCTGTTGCGCCACGGTCTCGATGAAATCGTCTTGTCCCGGTTCCGGCTGACCCGCGGATTGGTGTATTTGCTGCCCTGGCACTGGTTCCGCCGGTTGCGGCGGCCGAGGGCCGAGCGCATTCGGCGCGCGCTGGAGGATTTGGGGCCCATTTTCGTCAAGTTTGGGCAGATGCTGTCGACCCGGCGCGACCTGTTGCCCACCGACCTGGCCGACGAACTGGCCCACCTCCAGGATCGAGTGCCGCCGTTCGATGGCGAGGCGGCCCGAAAAGCTATCGAACGATCGCTGGGGCGGACGGTTCAGGAAATGTTCAGCCAGTTCGACACGACACCGCTTGCTTCCGCTTCGGTGGCCCAGGTGCACGCGGCGCGCCTGGGTGATACCGATGTCATCGTCAAGGTGTTGCGCCCTAGAATCGAGAAGACAATCCGCCGTGACATCCGGCTGCTGTACAGGCTGGCCCGGTTTGTCGAGCGTTGCTGGGCGGGATCCCGCCGTCTGCATCCGGTCGACCTGGTGACCGAATACGAGGGAATCATCTTCGACGAACTGGACTTGACGCGCGAGGCCGCCAACGCGAGCCAACTGCGGCGTAACTTCGAGCACAGCGAACTGCTGTACGTGCCGGAGGTGTACTGGGATTACACGTCGAGGAACGTCATGACGATGGAACGCGTGTACGGGATCCAGATCTCGGACCGCGAGGAATTGCTGCGCCACGGGGTTGACCTGAAATGCCTGGCCGAACGGGGCGTGGAGATCTTCTTCACCCAGGTGTTCAATCACAACTTCTTCCACGCCGACATGCATCCCGGGAATATCTTCATTTCCCGGGAGACCCCGGAGTCGCCGAAGTACAGCGCGGTGGATTTCGGCATCATGGGCTCGCTGTCGGCTTTCGACCAGCGCTATCTGGCGCTCAACCTCGCGGCCTTCTTCAACCATGACTATCGGCGGGTGGCGGAACTGCACGTGGAATCCGGCTGGGTTCCGTCCGGCACCCGGGTGGAGGAGTTCGAGGCCGCCATCCGCACCGTATGCGAGCCGATTTTCCAGCGGCCGTTCTCCGAAATCTCGTTTGCCAACCTGTTGCTGCGGCTGTTTCAGACTGCAAGGCGGTTCCAGATGGAAGTGCAGCCGCAATTGATACTGCTGCAGAAAACCCTGGTCAACATCGAAGGCGTTGGACGCGAGCTATACCCGGATCTCGACCTGTGGACCACCGCCAAACCCTTCATAGACCGCTGGGTGAGCGAGCAGACCGGCCTGCCTGCGCTAATCCGGCTTGCACGCCACCGCCTGCCGCAGTTGATCGAAAGTCTTCTCGGAGATTCCGCTGCCGCTCCGCCGCCGGACCCCTCCCCGGCACTTCGCACGGAACTGAAGGTCTCCCGGCGCAAACTGAAACGCGCCCGAATCGGATTGACGATTACCGCCATCGCGGCATTCGCGGTGGGAGGTTGGCTGGCACTGCTCTACTGGGGGGGCGGATGATCCCGGCGGATCCGGTCCTGGATGTCCTGAACGAGGCACAGCGCAACGCAGTCACATCGGACCCGGACCATTGCACCTTAGTGCTGGCGGGTGCCGGCTCCGGCAAGACCCGGGTGCTGACCCACCGTTTCGCTTGGCTGGTGAAGACCCAGGACATCCAGCCGAAGGAAATCCTGACGGTTACGTTCACGAACAAGGCGGCCGCCGAGATGCGGGAGCGCATCGAGCGGCTGCGGGGGCAGTCCGCAGGCGGCCTGTGGGTCGGAACCTTTCATGCGCTGGCCCGCCGGATGCTGCTGCGCTTCCACGAGGAGGCCGGGCTGCCGGGGAACTTCCAGATCCTGGACCGCGAGGATCAGAAAACCCTGATCCGCCAGATCCTGCGAGATCTTGACCAGCCCCGCAAGGCGCGCGATGTCTCCGACGCCATTCGCTGGATCAGCCTGAAAAAAGGGGAAGGCCTGCGCGCCCGTCACATCGAACCCGAAAACCAACGGGAGGAGATCCGCCTTCAGGTCATGGAGCGATATGAGAAGCGCTGCGATCAGAGTGGCCTGGTGGATTTCGATGAGTTGTTGCTGCGGTGTGTCGAGTTGCTGCGCAATCATTCCGCTGTGCAGCGGCATTACCAGTTGCGGTTCCGCCATCTCCTGGTGGACGAATTCCAAGATGTGGACGATCTGCAGAATGCCTGGCTGAAGTTGTTGGCGGGTGATGAACGCCCGCTGTTCGTGGTCGGTGATGACGACCAGTCGATTTACGGTTGGCGGGGGGCGCGCCCGCGGCATATCCTTGACTTCCAGAAGAACCACCAGAATGTCCAGGTCTGGCCGCTGGAACAGAACTACCGCTCTACTACCCCGGTGCTGGAAGCAGCCAATGCGCTGATCGGGAACAACGACGACCGCTTGCAGAAGCGGTTGTGGACCGACCGGCTCGAAAAGGACCCGATCACCGTGTTCAGCGCGCCGAACGGTAAGGTGGAAGCGACCTGTGTCATTGGAAAGATTGAACAGTGGGTGGAGGCGGGAGGGCGATGGGACGAATGCGCCGTGCTCTACCGCACGAACCGGCAGTCGCAGCCCTTTGAGACGAACCTGAGCAACCGGCAAATTCCCTATCGGGTGTACGGGGGGATCCGGTTCTTCGAGCGACGCGAAGTGAAGGACACCTTGGCGTATCTGCGGCTATGCCTGAATCCGAACGACGATGTCGCCTGGCAGCGGGTGTGCAACGTTCCTCCCCGGGGCATCGGCGCGGGGACGGTCGAGGCGGTCCGTACCGCTGCTTCTGCTGCCGATGGATCATTATTTGCTGCGGCGCAGGAACAGGTCAAGAGCCAGTCCACCTCACGCGCGGGCCGTGCGCTGGCAGAATTCGAGGAGTGCATGGCGGCCTTGCGCGAAGAGACCAAAGGGTGCGGGTTGGCTGAGGCTCTCCGGCGCATCTTGGACAAGTCCGGATTGCTGGCAATGTACCAGGAGAACGACCGGGAACTGGAGGAGGTGCGCAGCGAGAACTTGGGGGAACTGGTGAATTCGGCCGCGGCGTTCGAAGATGCCTGGGAGCCTGACGAAGACGACAGCCCCGGCCTGACCGAGGCCTTCCTTGACAGTACCGCGCTGCAGGCCGGCGAACGAGGTGAAGGAGCGTCCGGGGATGCGGTTCAATTGATGACCCTGCACATGGCCAAGGGTCTGGAGTTTCCCATGGTGTTCATCGTTGGGTTGGAGGACGGCGTCCTGCCGATGACGCGGGAGGATTCTCCGCTCGAAGAGGAGCGCCGGCTGTGCTACGTCGGCATGACACGCGCCCGGCAGCAACTGGTGCTGACGCATGCCTACGAGCGATTGATCTTCGGGCGGACATCCTCGGGCCTGATCCCGTCGCGCTTCCTGCATGAGTTGCCGGACGAATACACTGAGACCGAGGTGCCTGAAGACTTCGTCCCGCCCGCTTCCGCGTTTTTGGCAAGGTACGGGGCCGGAGCTGCCCGTCCGGCCCCTGCGGCCAACCTGGACGTGCCTAGCCCGGGTACAGCAGTGGCGCACCCGAAATTCGGCCCTGGCATCATCGTAGAATACGAAGGTCGGCCCCCGCATTTGCGGGTTCAGGTTCGTTTTGATAACAATGACACGGGCGTCAAGTGGTTCATGTACGACTACGCGAAGCTGGAATGCCAATGAACTTTGAATTCCACGCTCAAGGAGAGGTGTGATGAAACGACGCGAATTTCTGGGGGCGGGCGCGGCTGCCGCTACGGCGGGCCTTGGGCTGGCCGGGCAGGCGAGTGCCGACGAGCCTCTGCGCTGGAAAATGGTGACCACCTGGCCGAAGAACTTTCCCGGGCTTGGCACCGGTGCGGAATTTCTGGCGGAATCGATCGGCGAGATGTCTGGCGGGCGCTTGCAGGTGCAGGTGTACGGTGCAGGCGAACTGGTACCGGCGTTCGAAGTGTTCGATGCGGTCAGCCAGGGCGCGGCGCAGATGGGCCATGGCGCAGCCTACTACTGGAAAGGCAAGAATCCGGCGTTCCAGTTTTTCTCCACCATGCCGTTCGGCATGACGGCCAACGAGATGAACGGCTGGTTGCTCAAGGGAGGCGGCATGGAGTTGTGGGAGGAGGCGTACGCTCCGTTCGGCATCGTCCCGCTGGCCGCAGGGAACACCATGGTTCAGATGGGCGGCTGGTTCAAACACGAAATTAACGGGATCGAGGACCTCCAGGGCCTGCGCATGCGCATTCCGGGGCTGGGCGGCGAGGTATTGCGCCGGGTCGGCGGCACGCCGGTAAACCTCAGTGGGAAGGAATTGCTGGTATCGCTGCAGACCGGGGCGATTGACGCGACCGAATGGGTCGGCCCGTGGAACGATCTGGCGTTCGGCCTGCACCGCGCGGCAAAGTACTACTACTATCCCGGCTGGCATGAACCCGGAACCACGCTGGAATGCCTGGTTAATCGCCCGGCGTTCGAAGCATTGCCGGAGGACCTCCAGGCTATCGTGCGAAATGCCGCCCGGGCCACCAACGAAGACATGATGGCCGACTACACTGCACACAACAACGATGCGCTGAAAGTGCTGGTTGAAAAATACGAAGTGGAGCTTCGGCAATTCCCATTGGAAGTCTTAAGCGCGTTGCGGGAACATGCCGAGGCAGTGATCGCGGAAGTGGCCGAAACCGACGCTTTTGCCCAGCGGGTCTACGACAGTTACCAGGCGTTCTATGCACGAGTGCGGGACTGGACAGCCATCTCCGAGCAAGCGTATCTGGACACACGAGTGGTGTAGAATACGGGGCCGACCAGGGCCCCTGATTGGAATCCGGCATGAACCAATTTCTCGCGAATCCGACTTTCCCGATTCTCGCTTTCTACTATGTAGCGTGCCTGCTCAATTTCGCAGCCGCGCTGTGGATGGCCATTTCCATGGTGCGCATGCGCGGGACCGACCTCTGGATCTTCCGCTTGGCGATCACGTTCATCGGATTCGGATATGCAATCGTCGCCGTTTCGATGTTCAAAAACCCTGAATACGCACCCCATGCCAGCAACCTGATCTGGTGGTGGGTGATCGCGGCTTACGGCCTGCTGGTGGTGCTGCAGCCAACCGGGAAGATTTCCGGGACTCTCATCCGGATTGGAACCTATATCGCGGCGGCTCTGGCCGTTTGGGGCACCTCCATCGTCTTCGCCGAACAGGATGCATTCGATGAACTCGCCACCTACTACGGCTTCTTTGGCGCCAATCTGGGTGCTGCGGCCTGGATGATCATCGGCACGATGCTTAGCGAGGACATGATGCGGCAGAAACGCATCATCATCGTGGGAGTCGGCGTAATTTATGCCGCGCTGGTAGTTGCCGGTCTGCAGACCATGCAGATGGTTCAGATTTCGCCGTACTGATTTCAGAAAACTTTTTTCAATAGCCGAATATCGCCTGTGGCAACCAAGTGGCCAGTTCTGGCCACAGGGCGAGAATGGCCAGCATCAGCACTTGCAAGGCGATGAACGGCGCCACCCCGCGGTAGATTTGCGCTGTGGCTACGGTGTCGGGGGCGACGCCGCGTAAATAAAACAAGGCAAAACCGAACGGCGGGGGCAGGAACGAGGTCTGCAAGTTGATCGCGATCATCACGCCGAGCCAGATCGGGTCCAGCCCCATCATCAAGAGCACAGGTCCGACCAGAGGCACCACCACGTAAGTAATTTCTATAAAGTCCAGCACGAAGCCAAGCAGGAACATCAGCACCATAACCGCCACCACGGCCCCGATCACGCCGCCGGGCAAATTCGCCAGCCACTCGTGCACCAGGTCGTCGCCACCGAGTCCGCGGAACACCAGCGAGAAAATGGAAGCTCCGATCAGCACTAAAAACACCATGCTGGAGACGCGCGCCGTGTCGTGCGTGACCGCGCGCAACATGTCCAGAGTCACAGGCCCTTCGCGGCGCGCAAGCAGGAGGCTGCCGACCGCGCCCAGCGAGGCCGCTTCCGTCGGCGTGGCGAATCCACCCAGGATAGCCCCGAGCACCGTGACGATCAAGGTGAGCGGGGCAACCAGCGCGCCCAGCACTTCCCGCGTCGAAAGTTCGGGCACTTCGGAGTCCGGTGGTTTCGAAGGCAGGCGTTCGGGATTGCGCCAGGCGGTGAACAACAGGTAGGTCACGTACAGTCCCACCAGCATCAGCCCGGGGAGAATGGACCCTGCAAACAAATCCGCGACCGAAACGGTCTGCGGAGAAAAAATGCCCATTTCCAGCTGGGCTTTCTGGAATGCGGAGGACATAACGTCGCCCAGCAGTACCAGGACGATCGAGGGCGGAATGATTTGCCCGAGAGTGCCGGATGCGCAAATGGCGCCGCAGGCGACCGGCGGGTCGTAGCCACGCTGCAGCATGCTGGGCAGGGCCAGCAGACCCAGCGTTACCACGGTTGCGCCGACGATGCCGGTACTTGCCGCCAGCAGGACGCCGACCACCATGACCGAAATGCCGAGCCCGCCGGGCAAGGCTCCGCACAAGCGGCTCATCGCGTCCAGAAGGTCTTCGGCGACCTTCGAGCGCTGCAAGGTCACACCCATAAAAATGAACAGGGGGGCGGCGATGAGTATGTCGTTGCTCATGATGCCGAACACTCTGGATGGCAGCGTCAGCAGCAGGGCCGGATCAAAGACCCCCGATGCCGTGGCCACTGCCGCGACCAGCAGAGAGACCCCGGCCAGCGTGAATGCGACCGGGTAGCCGGCGATCAACGCCAGCACGACCAGCCCGAACAGCGCCAGCGCCCAGCTCATTCCCGAGACCTCGACAATTGACCGGCCCGCCGGAGGATGTCCGCAAGTCCTTGCAGGATCAGCAGTCCCGATGCGACTGGAATGATGGTCTTCAGCAGATACAGGAACGGCAATCCATCCGTCTCGCGCGATGCCTCGCGCAACAACCAGGCTTTTTCCGCGTAGTCATACGACAGCCAGAACAGCAGGCCCGCGGTCGGCAGCAGCAGGAACATCGAGCCGAGCAGGTCTACCCAGGCCTGGGCACGCGGCTTCAGGGAACGGTACAGCACATCCATGCGCACATGCCCGTCGAGACGCAGGGTCCAGGCTGCGGCCAGCATGAACACGGTGGCATGCAGATACGTGATGATTTCCTGCAGGTAGATCCGCCCGAACCCGAACCCGTAGCGCAAGACCACCACGGTGGCGGTCAGGAGCACCATGGCCAGCGTCAGCCAGGCGACGGCTCTTCCCACGTGAGCGCATAGCGCACTCAGCGCCCGGTCAACGGCAGCAAGAAAATCGGACATTGGGTGATTGAGGACGAAGACTTTATCCTACAGCATCAACATAGGGAGACGGAGTTTGCGAAGGCAAAAGGCACCTTGCCATGGGACGCTTGACTGGTTCGGCATCAAGGCCGAATTCTTCAATCCGTCGCCCTACTTTCTTCCTCCCGGCGCGCCTGCGCGCAGATGCGGTCCATGTCCGCATCCGAGAAACCGAAGTGGTGACCGATCTCGTGCAGCAGTATCTCGCGGACGATGTCGACCAGGTCGCCGCCCTCCTCCTTCCAGTATTCCAGTATCGGGCGCCGGTACAGATAGACATAGTCCAAATCCTGCGGCAGATCGTCCACCGATTTCTGATCCAGGCTGACGCCGTGGTAGAGCCCGAGCAAGTCGAACGGGCTATCCAGCGCCATCTCGCGGCATGTCTCCTCGTCGGGGAAGTCGTGCACGTGAATAGCGACGGCAGTGGCATGGCGCGCCAGTTCGCGCGGAATCTCGGCGAATGCCTGATCAGCCAAGACCTCGATGTCATGCAGGGTGGGAAGGGGGGTCATCAGGTGCGAGCCAGAAAAAACAGGGAATTTTCTTGTGTGCGGAGAGTCATTTATATAATACCGTTCCATCCGAATTCTTTGATATGGCTGATCCTAAAACGCGGCCCAACCTATTGCTGGTCGACGGTTCTGCCTACCTGCACCGCTCCTACCACGTACACACCAGTCTGACGGATCACAAAGGGCGCCCGACCGGTGCCATTTTCGGTGTGATCAACACCCTGCAAAAACAATTGCGTTTGACCTCCCCGGACTACGTGGCAATAGTCATGGATGCTCCCGGGAAAAACTTCCGCCACGACCTGTATCCGGAATACAAGGCGAATCGCAAGCCGATGGAGGAGAACCTCAGGTCGCAGATCGAACCGTTGCACCAGATCATCAAGGCGCAGGGCTTGCCGTTGTTGGTCGTGCCGGATGTCGAAGCCGACGACGTCATCGGCACGTTGGCCCACCAGGGGGAGGCCGACGGCATGGACGTGATCGTCTTGTCCAGCGACAAAGACATGGCGCAGCTGGTCACCGACCATGTGACTTTGCTGGACATCGACCGTCCTCCCATGAATGCCGCACGGGTGATGGAGAAATTCGAGGTGCGCCCGGACCAGTTTATTGACTTTCTGACTTTGGCCGGTGATGCGGTGGACAACATCCCGGGTGTGCCGAAGGTCGGGTACAAAACCGCCGCAAAATGGCTGCGTCAGTATGATTCACTCGCGAATCTTGTCGAGAATGTCGACGAGATCAAAGGCAAAGCAGGTGAGAATTTACGCGACAGCCTGGATCGGCTCCCGCTATACCGGGAATTGGTCACCATCCGGCTTGATGTCGAACTAGACTGGACTTTGCGCAATCTGGTGCGCGGCCCCCAGGACCGCTCTCGTCTTGAGGAACTATACGAGGAATACGGACTTCGCTCGTTCCTGCGTGAGTTGCGGACCTCCGACGAAGCCGATGCCGACAATCTGGATCTGCTGTCGCGAGGAAACGGGAAGAAAAACTATGCCACAGTGCTGGATCTGGAAGAACTGGATCAGTGGCTGGCGCGTGCGCAAAAGGCTGGAACTTTTGCAGTGGATACCGAGACCACCGGTCTAGATCCCAACTATGCCGGCTTGGTCGGAGTTTCTCTTGCGACGGCACCGGGCGAGGCGGCGTACATCCCGGTCGGCCATGTTGCTCCCGATTCCCCGCCGCAGCTTGCCTGGGAACAGGTGCGGCAACGATTGCAGCCCCTGCTAACCGATCCCAAGCTGATCAAGGTCGGCCACAATCTTCAATACGATCTGACGATCCTGCGCCGCCACGGCATTGAGGTCGGCAGCCCGTTTCACGACAGCATGCTGGAGTCGTATGTCCACCATTCAACGGCCAGCCGGCACAATCTGGATGATCTGTCTCGGGTGTATCTGGGCGAGGAGACCATCCGCTATAAGGAGGTTGCGGGGACCGGCAAGAAGCAGGTCAGTTTCGATATGGTGCCGATTGGCCTGGCCAGTCCCTACGCTGCCGAAGATGCAGACATGACCTTGCGCTTGCATTGTCACCTATGGCCCAAGCTGCAAGAGATCCCGACTCTTCAGAAGATCTACGAGGAGATGGAAATGCCGCTGTCGGAAGTGTTGGCCGACATGGAACGGACTGGCGTGGCGATCAATGCTGCGGCTTTGCGGGAGCAGTCAGAGGAATTGCGGGAGGAGCTCGAGGTGCTGAAGAAGGACATCGCTGAGGAATGCGGACAAGAACTCAACCTGAACTCTGTTCCCGACCTGCAACGAGTGCTGTTTGAGGAACGCGGGCTGAAACCCTTGCGCAAGACCCCCAAGGGCGCCCCCTCCACAGCCGAGGATGTCTTGGAGATACTGGCCGAGCAAGATGTCCTGCCGCGCATGATTCTGAATTACCGGCAATCCACCAAGTTACTGTCTACCTACGTCGGCAAACTGCCGGAGATGATCAATCCCGAGACCGGACGCCTGCACGCCTCGTTCCATCAGGCGGTCACGGCCACGGGGCGGCTGTCCTCGTCCAACCCCAACCTGCAAAACATCCCGATCCGCACCGAACAAGGTCGGCGCGTCCGTCAGGCGTTCGTGGCCCGACCGGGGGACGTCCTGATTGCGGCCGACTATTCGCAGATCGAACTTCGTATCATGGCACATATTTCGAGAGACCCGACGCTGTGCCGGGCTTTCGAGGAAGGCGGAGACGTGCACCGGGCTACTGCCGCGGAGGTCTTCGGCATCGCGCCTGATGAGGTAACGGAGGATCAGCGACGCACCGCGAAGGCCATCAACTTCGGCCTGATGTACGGCATGAGCGGATTTGGTCTCGCCCGGCAGTTGCGAATCGCAAGGGACAAGGCGGAAACCTACGTGACGACCTATTTCGACCGCTATCCGGAAGTCCTCGGTTACATGGAACAGATGCGCGAACAGGCCCGCAAGCGTGGTTTTGTGGAGACCGTATTCGGCAGGCGGTTATATATCGAGGGGATTGATTCGAAGAACTACAACCAACGCCAATACGCGGAGCGCACCGCGATCAACGCGCCCATGCAGGGTACGGCGGCCGATATCATCAAATTCGCCATGATCGATGTCCACCGCTGGCTGAAGGAGCGACATCCGGATTGCTTCCTCCTCATGCAGGTGCACGATGAACTGGTGCTGGAGGTGCCGCGCGAGAAGGTCGAGGAGATTACCGAGGGCGTCCGGGAACGCATGATAGGGGTGGCCGGTCTGGATGTGCCGATGATGGTGGATGCCCGCCACGGCGACAACTGGGAACAGGCGCACTGACTGTTATGGCGGGAATAAGCGGAGTTGAGGTCAGGATTCCGCAAAAGACGGGCGCGGCATTTGGCCTAAAGACGGCGATGCGGTACACTACGAATCAAGGGGGAACTTTTCTAGCCTCTGGGGGGTCTCAACGGTTATCACCGTATCCGGAATCCCCTGTCGGGTACGGTTCGGCTCCGGCACAACGCCCTCTGTTTGCGCCGGAGCCACCTTCCCGGATTAAATCAGACTGGTAGCGGGCGGAAATTGTTTCCGCCTTATTTTTTTTCTCAAGACTGGCTCAGGGTTTTTCGCGAATCAGAAAATCCGCGATATCCAGAATCATCTGGTAACTGTTCGCGTGCTTGGTGGTGATCCGATAACGTCCATCCACCACCAGGGCTGGCACGCCGTCGATGCCGTACGCTTCAGGCAATTCGCGGGCCTCTTCCAGGCGGTCGGTGACAGCCTGCGAGCGGAACACCTCCGCGAAAGCTGCCGGATCAATGTCGAAAGGTTCCAGCATGCGCCCGATGCCTTCGCCGGTCTTGAGCGGGCGATCCTGCTCGTGCACGAGATAGAAAACAACGGGGTGCAGGTCTAACCGGCCCATCGACTCCAGTGCGTAGTACACCCGGGCTCCCACAGCCCACCGTGCACTGAACACGGTCGGCAGCAGCCGTAGCTGGACGGTGTCGGTGCGCTCTTCAAGCCACTGTTTGAGCAGCGGCTCCATTCTGTGGCAATGCGGGCAGCCGTACCAGAAGAACTCAAGCAGTTCGGTCTTCCCTTCCGGCGCTTGGGCGGGCGGGACATTCTCCAGCACGGTGTAGTGCTGGTCTTCCAGGTATTGGGGGGTTGCGGAGTCGTCCGCAGAGACGGTTATCGCGAGCAGTCCCGCCAGGCTGAACGCAGCGAGCCGCAAAGGAGTCATCAATACAGGCCTGAAATGTAATGTGCGACGGCATCGATTTCCTCATCGGTCATCTTGGCCGCGACCTCATTCATCATGGGGTTCTGCCGGGTGTGGATCTTGTGTGCCTCGAAACCCTCGCGGAAGGATTTAAGCTGCAAGACGATATACGTGGCGTGCTGGCCGGCCAGTCGAGGGAACTGGGCGGGCTCGTTGCCGGCGCCGCCGGGGCCGTGGCAGGCAATGCAGGAGGGGATGCCACGCTCAAGGATGCCGCCGCGATAGATCAACTCACCCAGATCCAAGGTTTTCTGATCGGCTTGGGCAACGCCGATTTTGGAGGTCTGTGCCGCGTAATAGGCGGACACGTCCAGGATATCCTGCTCGGATAAGGTCGTGGCCTGTGGGGACATCAAGACATTTTCACGCTCGCCGGACTGGAACCGCTTCAACTGGGTCACCATATAGGAGGCTCCCTGCCCTGCCAGGCTGGGCCATTCCGGGTTGATGCTGTTCCCGTCGATGCCGTGGCAGGCCGCGCAGACTGCCGCACGCGCCTGACCTGCGGCCGGGTCGCCTTCGGCGAAGGCCGGAGATGTCAGAAAAACGATGCCGGGCGCAAGTGCTGCCCAGATCCAGTGCCGAGTCATTGAGTATGCGGGAAAGGTATTCCGTACAGGCGCGCCATTGTATCAAACTGCCTTGCGAATCGTGCGGTGGATTGGAAATATGGAGCCTAGGCAGCGGGTGCAATGGAGAATGATAAAGACTCTTGCCCGAAGACGCCGCTAGAATGAGGTTCCGTTTTTGAGCACAAGACTCCGGATGAGCATCGACAAAGGCACGCGGGCACGGGCCTTGAACCAGCGGCCTTGCATGGTTTGGCTGACAGGCTTGCCGAGTGCAGGCAAGTCGACGATCGCGGATCTGCTGGAACAGAGGCTTGGAGCCTTGGGTCGACACACGTACCTTCTGGATGGAGACAATATCCGCCTCGGGTTGAGTCGGGATCTTGCCTTTACGCGCCCGGACCGGGTGGAGAATGTTCGCCGGATTTCCGAGGTCGCCAAGTTGATGGTGGATGCCGGCCTGATCGCCATCGTTGCCGTCATTTCCCCGTTCCGCTCGGAGCGCGCAAGAGCCCGGGCTCTGATGGAGGACGGAGAGTTTGCCGAAGTTTTTGTCGATGCGCCGATTGAAGTCTGTGAGGCGCGCGATGTAAAAGGTCTTTACGCGAAGGCCCGCAGGGGCGATATCCCTGATTTCACAGGCATCGACTCACCCTACGAGCCCCCGGAGAATCCGGAATTGCGCATTAATACGGTAGAGTTGTCGCCCGACGAAGCGGTGGACGAGATTCTGCAATTCCTCCAGGAACGGGAGCGGTGAAAGAACAACAACAGGATTTGCGCCAGGCCGTCTATCTCTCTGGACATCCGCGGGTGGAAAGCTGCCCGCCGGATCAGGGAGTGGAAGTCGCCTTCGCCGGGCGCTCCAATGTCGGCAAGTCAAGCCTGATCAACGCCCTGTGCGAGCGACGCTCGCTGGCGCGTACCAGTGCAGCTCCGGGCCGGACCCGCCTACTCCACTTTTTCGCCGTGGACGATGTACGTCGTCTGGTGGATCTGCCGGGCTATGGCTTCGCGCGGGCCTCCAAAGCCGAACGCGCAAGCTGGCAGCGCATGGTGGAGGGATATCTCCGGAACCGTAACAGCCTCGTTCGTTTGATGTTGCTCATGGATGTCCGCCATCCGCTGCGCGACAGCGACGGGCAGTTGCTGGAGTGGTGTAGCGCCGTAGATTTGCCGGTGCATGTCTTGTTGAACAAGGCAGACAAATTGTCGCGCTCCAAGGCGCAACGCACTCTGATTGATTTGCAGAAGGCGCTTCAGGACGGGAATGACACGCCGATCAGTCTGGTGTCGGCGCGAACCGGCCTTGGTCTTGAAGCGGCCCGTGGTGCCTTGCGCGCTTACTTGAACGAGGATGAAATGCCGGCCGCGTAAAGGCCGAGTACCCCGTCAGTGCCGGTGCACTGATGGGGTCGGGGCTTCGGCTGTACCGGATTCCCGCAGATTCATGCCGAGCCCGCTTCCGGCCAGATAGACCAGGAAGCCCACGGCAAACCCGAGGAGCCCCTTGTAGTGAAGGGCCAGGCCCGGGACCATGTGCCAGAGCAGGACGCAAACCACGCCCGCAACCAGCATGGCGATGGCCAGCGATTGGCTGGGACGTCCGCCGAGCGCATATACCGCGATTAACGGACCGAATGCCGCTCCCATCATGGACCAGGCGAGGATGACCAGCGTAAAGACGCTTTGATCCCCGGTCAGCGCGATTGCCAGCGCCACCAAGGTCATCAGGAGTGTGCCGCCCTTGACGATGAACAGGGGCAAGCGGTCTTCCGGGGCGAAATCGTCGGTGAGGTTCGCCGCGCAACTCAGGATCAGGGAGTCCGCCGTAGAGAGGGTGGCGGCAAACATTCCCGCGATGACGACCCCCACCAAGATCCCCGGCAGCAAGTCAAGTGCCACCGTCGGCAACGCCAGTTCGGCGTCGAATACAGTTTCGGGGGGTAGCAGGACCCGGGTCAGCAAGCCGATGGAACTAGCCAACAGTCCGAACAAAAGGCTCCAGGTGTAGTAATAGAGACGAGCTTGGTTGGTATTCTCCGGACGGTCGAGCGTCATGAAGCGTACCATGATGTGGGGTTGCCCGACGACGCAGAATCCCCCGACGATCCAGCCCAAGCCGAACAGCAACGGTCCCATTGCGCCGAACCCTAGATCCGGGGGAATCAGGTTCAGGTGCGTGGGCGAAACCGCATCCAACGCCGCCCAGGCGGCAGGAATGCCTCCAAGGGAGTCGAGCGCCACCACCAACAGGACGAACATGGCCACCAGCATCACGATCGACTGCAAGGCATCCGTCCAGATGGAAGCGCGGATTCCTCCGGCCCAGCAGTAACTCGCGACAATGCTCGCGCCGAGCAGAGCGCCGACGAATTCTTCCCAGCCGAACAGGACATGCAGCGCCTTGCTGCCGGCCACGAGCTGTGCTGCCGCGTATGTGGACAGGAAAATCAGGGAGACGAACCCGGCCAGATGACGGTACACCCGGAAGTCGGTGCCATTCCAGTGGCTCAGGATGCCGGCGTAGGTTTCGGCATGTCCCATGGCCGTCACGGTGCGCAATCGGCGGTGGATGAAGGATGAGGCAATGAAATCGCCGAGAAGCATTCCGAGCCCCAGCCAGATGGAAGGCAGGCCGACCAGATAGGCGAAACCGATCAGCCCCGTGAACATGTAGCCGCTGTTGCTGGTCGCGCCGGCCGAAAGCCCTGCAAGCCAAGGCGGTGTTTCCTGGCTGGCCAGCAAATAGTCGCGGTGGCTGTGGCGGGAATGCAGGTGCGCGAACAGCCCGATGCCCAGAAACAGGGCCATGAAGAAGATGAAGGAAGCGACAATCATTGCGGGGACAGTGTACCGTGGGATGTTCCATGTCGCACCCCATTTGCCCTGTTCGGGAAGAGGAGATTTGGCTCATCCATACCGGCAAATACCATCTTATTTATGCTATTCGGGCATGGCGGTGCTTTATAATGCCGACCAAATTTTAATCTCCTTTTTTGTAGCGAGGCTTTGATGGAGTAATTTTTCTTCTTTTTACTGTGCCAGGGGAAAATCAAACTAAAGTTTGAAATCTGTGAGAGTGCGGGCGTGTGGTTCGTGCTCAATGCCTGGCTTTAGCCCACGGAAATAAAATGAAAAATACAAGGATATTGTTTGTCTGCGGTATTGCTATGCTTGCCGCCGCATGTGGCGGCGGAGGCGGGGGCGGTAGCGCTGGAGCGAGTAACACAGGACAAACCGACGATGGCGTCACCGGCGTCACGTCCCAAACCCAAATCGAGGAGAGCGTCGCCAGCGTCACGTCCCAAACCGAGGGGGGCACTCCGTTGAACCATTCAGCCATTTCCTGGCTTATTGACCAATCGACAGTTCGGCTAAATAAAACCCCTGGTTCTGGTGCAAATACAGCACTGAGCACGCTTCCGAGTGATTATTTCAGGGGGCGCGACACTCTGAGGGCCGAAATTTCCAAAAGCTCTCCGAACGCCAATCTCTACCTCAACCATTCCCAGATATTCGGAAAGCACGAGGGGAAAGCCGCGCAAAATCCCGGCGACGAAGACTACGAGCCGGGTACGTGGATAATGGAAATCGGCTGTCTCACCACCCCGGGTCCGGGCAGTTGCTACGTGAACAGTGACAGACATGATTCTTTTCACGTCATCGTCACTGAGGAAGGTGAACTACATCCGTATTATGGCGCAGTCTACCGCCGCTATTCAGATTGAAGAATAGAGACTTGCTTTGGGCTGGCGGTCAACTGTGTTGTCGCCCCACATGATGACGTTGCACTCGCCGTGACTTTTGAGGATGACACGGACTACCAGCCGATCATGGAGGTCAACGGCGTCGAGATGGTTCAGACTCGCGGAGTCAGGCGAGGGGCCAGAACCGTCATAGAATCCGGTGCGCTGATCGACTCGCCGGTTGATTTTGTCGGATACGGCGCATGGATGGACTACAGCGGGTTTTTCGCCGAAGGCTACTTGTATGACGACACGGGAAATGGAAGGAAGCAGGAAGCTGCGGCTTGGACTCTTGGAATCAGAGCGACGGGAAGCCTTCCTTTGCCTGCAACTGGGGCCTTCTTGAGTTGGGAAGGAGCCATGGTGGGCATGGTCGTAGATCAGACTCAACGGCAGGTAGGCGATCCATACAGCGTGCGGGATTTTGATCCCGTGCAGGGCGACGCGGAAGTGACCATAGACGATGCCGGTGAATTGAGAGTAGCGATCACGGACATTTTCTACTTGAATCAGTCTGGATCAATACCGAACCTCTTGTGGGCCCCCGAAGACATATACGGGGGTGTCCACCATGATGAGAGTGACGGGACAATACTCGGTTTCCACTCCCGCATGAGAGGGGCCTTTTACGGGCCGAATCACGAGGAAGTGGCTGGAACCTTTGAAAAGCGGATAGCTAACAATGATTGGCTGTTCGGGGCCTTTGGAGCCAAACGTGTCAAGTAGCAGGAACCTTGAGTATGGATGGGTTTATTGCTCGTTCTCGCCAGGTCTGTGAAGCAGCCAGCCCATGACCAAGGTGGCCACGATGGCTCCAACCAGTTGCATGAGGATGAACCACGGGGCATCCTCCGGTCGTATCCCGGAGAAGGTGTCTGTGAAAGAGCGGGCAACCGTCACGGCCGGGTTCGCAAATGAGGTCGATGAAGTGAACCAGTAGCCAGCCGAGATGAACAATCCGACCGCGTATGGCACTGCGGCCGCGCAGTAGCGCAAGCATCCGAGTATGGTGGCCAAAAGGCCGAAAGTCGCCATGAATTCGCCGACCCAGACGCCGGTGCCCGTACGCGCATTGAGCGACGCCGTGAACGCCGGTTCACCGAACATGACATGCGCGAGCCAGACTCCGCACAACCCTCCGGCAATCTGCACGGATACGTAAGCGAAAGACGCACTCGGGGTGATTTCCCGGCGGATCAGGAACCCGAGAGTGACCGCGGGATTGAAGTGGCCTCCCGAGACCGGGCCGTAAATCAGAATCAGCACGGCGAGGATGGCGCCAGTCGCAAGCGTGTTGCCGAGAAGCGCGATGGCGTCGTTGCCACCGGCCAAGGCCTCGCCCATGATGCCGGATCCGACCACGGTGGACAGCAAGAAAAGTGTGCCGAGAAATTCAGCGGTCAGGCGCCGAGGGAGAGTCGCTTGCATGAAAGGAGTTCGTTTGACCGCAACCGCGGCATCAACATTCTAGTTTGCGGACTGGCTGTTACTGGTTTATGACAGGAGCGGAGTGCCTATCACTTCCCGATGCAGAACCGGCCGAAGATTTCCCCGAGCAGGTCGTCGGCGGTGAATTCTCCGGTCAGCGCCCCCAGGGCTTCCTGGGCAAGCCGAAGCTCCTCCGCAATCAGTTCGCCGCCTTGGGCTTGGGCCGCACGCTTCAACGCCTCACCGGTTTCGAGCAGGGCGTCGATCTGCCGCTGGTGCGCCATGAATTCATCTTCTTCCAGTGCGCTTTCGAGTTCCAGCAGTCGGATGATTTGCTCCTTGAGTGCTTCGACTCCGTGACCGAGCTTTGCCGACAAGTGAATGGCGTCTTCGGGTCCGGATGCCGGGACGCCGTCGGCTAGCAGGTCGCACTTGTTGGCCAGCACCAAGGCCGGACACTCCGGCAGGCGATTTTTGACTTCCTCGTCCGCTTCGCTCCAGCCGGCATGCGCATCGAACACCTGCAGGATCAAATCGGCTTCTTCGGCGGCACGCCAACTGCGTCGGATGCCCTCGACCTCCGCCTCGGCTTCCGCCGGGCGGATGCCGGCCGTGTCGGCCAGAATCAGCGGAATGCCGTCGATCTGAAACGATGCGGTCAATACATCCCGGGTGGTGCCCGGCTGCGCGGTTACGATTGCCGTGTCGGCTCCCGTGAAGTGATTAAGCAGGCTGGACTTGCCCACATTGGGCGGACCGAGCAGCGCCAGGCGGATACCCACGCCCACGGTTCTTCCCTGCCGAGCCCGGTTGATCAATTGCTCTACTTGCCCCGAAAGACCTGATAACCGGCTTCCGAAATCAGATTCCGCCAGCCAGTCCACATCTTCATCCGGGAAATCCAAGGCTCCTTCAATATAGACCCTGATATCGACTATTTCTTGCAAGATAGACGCTATTTCGCGTGAAATATCACCTTTTAGCACCCTAGCGGCGCATCGGGCCGCCCGTCCCGTGGTGGCCGCAATCAGGTCGGCGACCGCTTGGGCCTGGGCCAAGTCCATTTTGCCAGCCTCGAATGCCCGGCGGCTGAATTCTCCGGGTTCGGCCGGGCGGGCACCGAGCGAGCGCAACCGGAAAAGCAGGGCCTCGATCACCGCGGGTGCGCCGTGGCAGGAAATCTCCAGTACATCTTCGCCGGTGGCCGAGGCGGGAGCGGGATAGAACGTCAGCACGCCCTGGTCCAGCGTACGGCCTTCGGCATCGTGCAGGGTCCGGAGGCAGGCGGTGCGGGACGGGAGGAGTGCCTCGCCGCTGAGTCGGCGGGCCAGATCTGGAACCCGGGGGCCGCTCGCGCGTATGAGGGCGAGTGCGCCGCGCCCGGGCGGGGTAGACAAAGCGACGATCGTGTCGCCGGAATTCATGCCGGTGGCGGCACTACGCGTCCATGCGCCGGATGATGAACCACTGCTGAGTGATCGAGAGCAGGTTGTTGACCAGCCAGTACAGGACCAGTCCGGCCGGGAAGAACAGGAAGAATACCGTGAACACGATCGGCAGCGCCATCATCAGCTTGGCCTGGAACGGGTCCGGCGGAGTCGGATTGAGCTTGGTCTGCACGACCATGCTGGCGCCCATGAGAAGCGGGAGGACATAATACGGATCACGCACCGACAGATCGAGGATCCAGGCCACGAACGGCGCCTGCCGCAACTCCACGCTCTCCAGCAGCACCCAGTACAAGGCGATGAAGACCGGAACCTGCACAAGGATCGGCCAGCACCCCCCTAGGGGGTTTACCTTTTCCTCCCGGTACATCTTCATCATTGCCTCGTTCATTTTCACCCGGTCGCTGCCGTAACGCTCACGCAACTGCTGTACCCGCGGTGCGAACTTGCGCATCTTCGCCATCGACCGATAACTGGTTTCGGATAGCTTGTAGAACACGAGTTTGATCAGGACCGTCAGGAGCACGATCGACCAACCCCAGTTTCCGGTCAGCCAATAGATGTGATCCAGAACCCAGAACAAAGGCTTCGACAGGATCGTCAGGATGCCGTAGTCCACGGTCAATTCCAGCCCGTCGGCGATCTTCTCCAGTTTGTTCTGATCTTTCGGCCCGACGTAAAGTTGCGAGGCGAACTGTGCGCTTGCTCCGGGGGCAACGCGCTGGGCGGGCGAGTGCATGCCGATGATGTACTCCGGATAGCGCCCCCCGCGCACGACCCGGGTGTAGTAGCGCTCGACATCCCCTCGCTGGGGCACCCAGGCCGACACGAAATAGTGCTGCAGCATGGCCACCCAACCGTCCGTCAGGTTCTCGCTGAACGGTTCTTCGTCCATGTCTTCGAACGACAGCTTGTGATAGGTCTCGGAGTCGTGATAGGCCGCCCCGATGAAGGAGATCGCCTCCGTGTTGCCGAACAGGAGCGAAGTCCGGTCAGGGGCACGGCCGGCGCTGCGGCGCAACTGACGGTATTGCCGCCCGACCCATTCTTCCGCCCCTTGGTTGCGTACTTCGTGCGTGACGTCGACCAGATAACGGCCGGGCGTGAAACGGAAATGCTTGAGAACCTGGATGCCATCCGGCCCGTCCCAGCGCAAGGTCACGGTTTTGGGTTCGGTCGACTCGGAAAAATCGTACTGCGACCGTCCGGCCTGGTAGGGGGCGTGATGGCTGGGCGCCCGATGACTGAGATCCAGCCCGCCGCTCGTGTCGTGCGTCAGTCCGCTCTGCACCACGTATTTCTCGTTCGAGATATACAGGAGCCGCGTCGGAACGTCCGGGGTTTCCAGGGAGACCGGGTAACGGGGGAGGTCTGCCTGCACCACGTTCCCGCCGACGGTGTCGATCTGGAAATCCAGCACGTCCGTGCGTACCCGGATCCAGTTGCTGCGTTCGGGCAATGTTTCGTCCGGTAGATCGGTCGCAGCAGATTCGGCGGAACGGGCCTCGGGCATATCTTCCGCCCGCGGCGCCGGCGTGTCCGACATTTCGCCCGCCGGGGCCGACGATCGTTCCAGGGTTTGCTCCGACACAGAGGGCGGCGCCTTCTCCAGCTCCCAGGTCTGCCAGACCAAGAACAGCATGATGGCCAGGGCGCCATACAGGAACAGTCGAGAATCACCCATGGGTGTGCCTCCGTTCGGGCACCGGGTCCGGTCCGCCTGGATGCCAGGGGTGGCAGCGCATCACGCGTCTCGCCGCGAGCATGCTGCCGCGCCAGGTTCCATGCTCGCGCAAGGCATCAATGGCGTACTGCGAACAAGTCGGCGTGAATCGGCAGTGCTGCCCGAGAAACGGGCTGAGAAGATATTGGTAGGCGCGGAGCAGGCCGATCAGGAGGAGGTTCATGGCGCGATCTTGCCCCAAAGGTCGACCAGTTCAAGACGGACCGCCCGCCGGTCGAGCGGAGGACGGACGCCGCGGCAGCAACTCACGATCAGGTCCATGCCGGACAGGGGATGAAGGCGAAAGTGTTCCCGGACCAGGCGCTTGAACGTGTTGCGCGCCGCGCTGCGGCGCAATGCGCGCTTCGAGACGGCGAGGCCCAGGCGTGCCACCGACTGTTCGTTCGGCGCCCACACGCATGCCACGATGCGGCCGCGTGCGCGCTTTGCCTTCCGATGCCGGTAGACATTCTGAAACTGGTGTGAATGAGCCAGCCTGCGGCTGCGCGGGAAAGTGAATCGCCCGGGGGCTTCTTCCGGCTCAGGGGATGAGTCGCGCACGACCGCGGCGGCGCCGGGCATTAAGAATGGCGCGCCCGGCACGAGTCCGCATGCGTGCACGGAATCCGTGCGTCCGATTGCGGCGCAGATTGTTGGGCTGAAAAGTTCGTTTCATGGTCGGAACGGAAACCGGGTGCGCATCATAAGAGAACTGCCGCCAATGTCAAATGCGACCTTACTTTCGGGGTGCACGACAAATTTGTGGGGTTTTTCGGGATTGACAGGAGGACGGGGGCTATCGCATAATATCTGGTAATGTTTTCATATACCAGTAGAGGCCGTGATGAACTTGGAATCTTCCCTCGAAATCCTGAACCGTCAGC
>JAPONY010000031.1 GCA_026713705.1 Gammaproteobacteria bacterium | reverse complement strand
GCGCCGCGCCCGCCCGGCAACCGATCTGATAGAGGATTCATTATCAGACGAAAATGCCCAATCTACCGGGCTCAAACCGAAATCGCGACCCCTAAAGGCGGCCTGATGAAGGAAAATCTAACAAATCTGACGTACACCCCCTCAAGAGAGTATGAAGAACCTTGAGCCTGCCGTTGTCGAATGCATTAAATTTTCCGATGTCCGTTTTTGCGGTCTTCCCGAATCAAAATTTCGGAGGGCGTTTGCTTGCGTCCAGCAGTGAGACGCCTTAGCCTCGCCGACAATTTCCGGAAAGACTTTCGCTTTCTCAGCATTTCATCGTTTGATGTGGCCATGAGAGCGCTTCTCCTCACTTTCTAAAAATGTTAAACAAAGAGAGTCTATTCGACTAGATCCGGCATAACGATTTCTGCTTCTGCCCAAAAGGATTCATCCAGTTCGGGAATATCACTGAAGTCGATATCCTCGTCTTCAATCTCCGCGATCTGTTCAGGGGTGAGTGGCTTGCGGTATCTGGCCATTGTCCATTCTCCTGCCCGTTTGCGGAATCTCAAGTATGAAAAGGATTAGGTTTTCGCCGCAGCATTCTACTCAACCGGCACTGGGGATGTAAACACGAACCGGGCCAGACCGTTTCCATAATTGACCGCACAACGTGGCGGCAGGGATTGCAGCATGTTGGTGTCCACCAGATAGCGTTCCGACTGGCGCAGGCTGCGAATGTCTCGCTCGCGCTCGGCGAGAACCGTGTTGGTCTCAAGGCTGCGCACCTCGTCGTCGACCAGAATGTTCCCGCTCATGCGGGCTAGCCACAGTGCTGTGTCCGGATCATTGACTTGGTAAGAGAATTTCAGGCCGCAATTCTCGGTCACCGAGGACACCACCTGCTCCGGGTCCAGATCGCCGGGCACATTCCGCAGATCGTTGACCGTCTGGTGCGCCAGCAACAGATGCGCTCTCTTGTCCCGGATGGAGGCAAGTGCCTCCAGCACGGGCGCACTGACCAGATAGCGGAATTCATCCAGGAACAGGCAGACCTGACGGGCCTCCTCGCGAGCGCGTCGTTCGCAGTGCTGGATTACCGACAGCACGAACATCTTCTGCAGCTTGAGGATGCGGGAGTGGCGCAGGGAACCGCGCACATAGACTACTGCGCCTTCAGAAATCGCCTGGGCGATATCCAGCCCCTCTTCGGCGCGGACTGAGGGAGTCGCTGAAATTTCTTCCATGTCGTCGACGAACTTCGTCGCCTTGCGCGCAGCGGGCTGGCCGCGAAATGTCTCCAGCAGGATCGGCAGAGGTTCATCGTCGTACAGCTGCGCGAATTCCCGCGCGGCGCGCCGGTCGTTGAGGCGGTAGAAATCCGCCTCGGTGCCCCGCTCTCCCAAACCCAGACTCGCCACCAGAAGTTCCTCGATCTCGTCCGCCGTCTTGCCTTGAAGAGGATGCCACTGCGCCGTCTCGGCCATGAGGTCCAAGCGGTAGAACGGCACACCCGCCTCGCGGGCGGCGCGGGCCATCACGCGCGGCGCATACTCGTCGTCCTTGGGGTCGACCACCACCACCGCTTCGCCCTGCCGCACGGCCTGAGTCAATAGCACCCCGGCCAGGACCCCCTTTCCGCTGCCGGTCATGCCGACGATATCGACGTGGGATCTTCGCCACAGGGCTTGATCGATATGAACGGCATTGCCGTCCGGGTCCATGCCCAGGAAGAGCCGGTCCTCCGACTCGCAGAAGGGCAACGGATCGTAGACGTCATGGGCTTTCGGCAGGACATCGCCGACCGTGCGGATGTCGGTCCGCACATCTCGGGCCAACGGGCTGCGCTGCATCCAGCGCCCGCGCCAACGCTCAAACAGGCTGGAAGTTCGGCGTGCCGTAAACGCGCCCACCACCACCCCGATCAGGAACTCCCCGATAAACAGCGGGACATGCCAGCTTGGGCGGCTGGTTCCCGCCACATGCGGTGCCAGAATCACAAGAACGGCCAGCACGGACAGCATCAACATCAGCAATCCGAGCGCCCGCGGCGCCCGCAGCAGGCCAAAGACCAGAAGGATTCCGCTTGGAAGGCCGAGCCAAGGCCAGCCCCAGCCGTAAAACATGTTTTCCGACAGACCGCCGACGAGATTCCAAAACCCCATAAGAGTATTCCATCAACGTGCGTCTGGCGGAGAGGGAGGGATTCGAACCCCCGGAACCTTTCGGTTCAACGGTTTTCAAGACCGCCGCATTCGACCACTCTGCCACCTCTCCGCATGACGTTCCGGCGGCCAGCAGCCGTCTCAATCTAGTCTAGCACCGCCAGCACATCCTGCATCGAATACAGTCCGGGTGATCGTCCGGCGACCCAGGCCGCCGCGCGCATGGCGCCGCTGGCGAAAATCTCCCGGCTTCCGGCCCGGTGCACCAGTTCCATCTGTTCGTTGTTCCAGGCGAAAACCACCCGGTGCTCGCCGACGACGTTCGCCATCCGCATGATGTGATATTGGATCTTGTCCGCATCCCGTTCGTCGCCGGTCGACAGGGCCTTGAACGAGGCACAATCCGGGAATGCCTGCCCCCTTCCCTTCGCCACGGCCTTGCCCAAGGCCAGTGCCGTGCCGGACGGGGCGTCGTGCTTCTTGCGGTGGTGCAGTTCCACGATGTCCGTATCCGTCTCGTCGCCGAGCGCCTTCGCGGCCTCAGTGACCAGATTCAGCATCAGGTTGACGCCAATGCTCATGTTCGGCGCTATCACGATCGGGATCTTCCCTGCCGCCCCAGCGATAGCCTCCAACTGCTCCTCGTCGTGCGCGGTCGTGCCGATCACCAGGCCTTTGCCTTGCTCCGCGCAGTACCGGGCCAGTTCCACCGTGTATTCGGGGCAGGTGAAGTCGATGGCGACGTCAAAGTCCTCGTGGCAGTACTCCAGCGATCCGGAAATCGCCACGCCCGACTCTTCCCCTCCCGAGAACAGCCCGGCGTCCCGCCCGACCACCAGTTCATCCTTGTTGTGCGAACTGGCCGCGCCCAGCACAATGCCGGGGGTCTCCAGTGCCACCCGCACCAGAGTGCTTCCCATGCGGCCGGTGATGCCGGCGATTCCTACGCGAACTTTCTCCATCTCAGTGCAGCCAGGATTTCAGGTTATCTACGAAGTGCCGCCCGCGCTTCAGCCACGAATCGGCACGGGGGGAGTGTACCTCATTTCCGGTCAGGGACTCTTCCAGTTCCTCCAGAATCCTGCGTTGCTCCGCATCCAGGTTCACCGGGGTCTCGACGACCATGGTGCAGATCATGTCGCCTTCGCTGCGGCTGCGGACCGAACGCACGCCCTTTCCGCGCAAACGCAACGACGCGCCCGTCTGGGTCTCCGACGGAATTTTCAGGTTTACGTGGCCATCCAACGTCGGCACCTCGAGGGTTCCGCCCAACGCCGCCGTGGCGAAACTGATCGGCACGTCGCAATGCAGGTCATCGCCCTTGCGCCGGAACAGGCGGTGCGGGCGCACTCTCACTTCGACATACAGGTCGCCCGGCGCACCGCCACGCATGCCGGCTTCGCCCTCTCCGGCCAGGCGAACCCGGTCTCCCTGATCCACGCCCGGCGGAATCTTGACCCGCAACGTCCGGGTCTTGCGCACGCGTCCCGCACCATGGCAGTCATGGCAGGGCACGCGGATAGTCCGGCCCTCTCCGTGGCAGCTCGGGCAGGCCTGGCGCAAGGTGAAAAAGCCCTGCTGGATCACCACCTCGCCCCGGCCTTGGCAGCTCGAGCAGGTCTCCGGTTGGGTGCCCGGCGCACAGCCGGAACCGTCGCAGGTGGAACACTGCGTCGCCATGTCGACGCCGATCTCGCGGGTCACCCCGAACACCGCCTCTTCCAGATCCAGATCGAGCCGGTAGGCCAGGTCCGTGCCGCGCGATTCCGTGCGGCCCCGACCCGTCCGGCCGCCGAAGAGATCGCCGAACATGTCGCCAAACACATCCTCGAACCCGCCGGCCGCCCCTGCGGCACCGGACGCGCCCGACGACGCGCCGACCGCATCATGGCCGAAGCGGTCGTAGAGGGAACGTTTTTGAGGGTCGGACAGGACGCCGTAGGCTTCCTGGATCTCGCGGAACTTGCCGTCGGAGTCGGAATCGTCCGTGTTGCGATCCGGGTGGTGCTTCATGGCCAGCCGGCGGTAGGCCTTTTTAAGATCCGCCTCGCTAACCTGGCGGTCGACGCCTAATACCTCGTAGTAGTCACGCTTGGCCATCGGACATGCGGCAGTGAGCCCCCCTGTTCATTAGGTGGACTTGCCGTTCCCCTTGTCCGAGTCGTCGACCTCGTCGAAATCGGCGTCCACCACGTCCGCATCGTCTCCGGAACCGGTCGAGGCCTGTTCGCTGGCATTCTCTTCCTGCTGCGCTTCCTGGTAGGCGCGCTGGGCGATGTCGCCGCTGGCATCGGCCAAGGCCTTCGTCTTGGCTTCGATGACTGCCAAGTCGTCTCCTTCCAGTGCCTCCTTCAGGTCGTTCACCGCGCCTTCCACCTGCGCGCGCTCCTCGCCCGAGACCTTGTCGCCAAGATCTTCCATCGCCTTGGTGGTGGCGTGAACGAGGGCATCCGCAGTGTTGCGTGCCTGCACCAATTCCTGGAACTTGCGGTCCTCTTCGGCATGCGCCTCAGCATCCTTGACCATTTGGTCGATCTCGTCCTCCGACAATCCGCTGGAAGCCTTGATCACGATCGACTGCTCCTTGCCGGTGGCCTTGTCCTTGGCCGACACGCTGAGGATGCCGTTGGCGTCGATATCGAAAGACACCTCGATCTGCGGCATGCCGCGCGGGGCCGGCGGCAGGTCCGTCAGGTCGAAACGACCCAGCGACTTGTTGCCGTCGGCACGTTCCCGCTCGCCCTGCAGCACGTGTACCGTAACGGCAGGCTGGTTGTCCGCCGCCGTCGAGAACACCTGGGTCTGGGTGGTCGGAATGGTGGTGTTCTTCTCGATCAGCTTGGTCATCACGCCGCCCAGGGTCTCGATGCCGAGCGACAGCGGGGTCACGTCCAACAGCAGGACGTCTGTGACGTCGCCGCCGAGCACGCCGCCTTGGATGGCCGCACCAATCGCCACCGCCTCGTCGGGGTTGACGTCCTTGCGTGGCGCCTTGCCGAACAGGCCTTCAACCGCCTCCTGGACCTTGGGCATCCGGGTCTGGCCGCCGACCAGGATGACGCCGGAGATCTCCCCGGCCGACATGCCGGCATCCCGCATTGCGGTCCGGCACGGCTCCATGGTGCGCTCGATCAGGTCTTCGACCAGGGATTCGAGCTTGGCGCGCGTGATCTTCGCGTTCAAGTGTTTCGGCCCACTGGAGTCGGCCGTGATGTACGGCAGGTTCACCTCGGTCTGCTGCGCGCTGGACAACTCCACCTTGGCCTTCTCGGCCGCCTCTTTCAGGCGCTGAAGGGCGATCGGGTCATTGTGCAGGTCCACCCCGTGCTCCTTCTGGAAGCCATCCGCCAGGTGATCGATCAGGCGCAGGTCGAAATCCTCGCCGCCCAGGAAGGTATCGCCGTTGGTGGCCAACACCTCGAACTGGTGCTCGCCGTCGACTTCGGCGATCTCGATGATCGAGACGTCGAAGGTTCCGCCGCCGAGGTCGTACACCGCGATCTTGGTGTCGCCGTGCTTCTTGTCCATGCCGTAGGCCAACGCCGCCGCCGTCGGCTCGTTGATGATGCGCTTGACCTCAAGCCCGGCGATGCGCCCGGCGTCCTTGGTCGCCTGGCGCTGCGAGTCGTTGAAATACGCCGGCACCGTGATGACCGCCTCGGTCACCTCTTCACCGAGGTACTCCTCGGCCGTCTGTTTCATCTTGCCAAGCACCCGCGCCGAAACCTCCGGCGGTGCCATCTTCTTTCCGTGCGCCTCGACCCAGGCGTCGCCGTTGTCGGCCTTGACGATGCCGAACGGCACCAGCTTGATGTCCTTCTGCACCTCGCCCTCGTCGAAACGCCGGCCGATCAGCCGCTTGACGGCGAATACCGTGTGCCTCGGGTTGGTCACCGATTGGCGCTTGGCGGTCTGCCCGACCAGCACCTCGCCGCCATCCTCGGTGAACGCCACGACCGACGGCGTGGTCCGGTCGCCCTCGCTGTTCTCGATGACGCGCGCGCCGGAACCCTCCATCACCGCGACGCAGGAATTCGTGGTCCCTAGATCAATGCCGATAATTTTTCCCATGGGGTCTGACTCTCCTAAGATCGGCCGCCATCGGCCGGTTTACTCATAAATGCGGATTAATAGGTGAAAAATCAAGCCGGATCCGCGGATTCGCCCGCAGGTCCGGAATCGCCTTGTTCGTCCCCGCCGTCCGGGGTCTCGGACGCCGGTTCGGACGCCACCACGACCCGGGCCGGGCGCAGCAGCCGATCATGCATCTGGTAGCCCTTCCGGAGCACTTCCATCACGCTCCCGGGAGGGAATTCCTCGGTGGGCTGCATCGCGACCGCTTCATGCAGTTGCGGGTCGAAAACTTTTTCTTTCGGATCAATCACTTCGATCGAAAATCGGTCGAAGACCTGCACCATGTTCCGCAAGGTCAGCGCCTGTCCCTCGCTCACGGCATCCGGGACATTCTCCTCCTGCGTCATCGCGTTCTGGGTCTCTTCCATCGCATCGAGGATTTCCAGGAGCTCTCGTGCCAATGGCTCGACCCGGTAGCGCGCCGCCGTCTCGCGCTCGCGCTCGTGACGCCTCTGCAGGTTCACCAGCTCCGCCTGCGCTCGCGCCAGTCCGTCCTGAAGATCCTGCACTTCCTCGCGCAGGCGCTCGACCTCCGTCTCCTCCTCCTCGGACTGATCCGGCGGGACATCCTCGGATTTCGGCTGATCGGGCTCGGCCGCCTTTTCAGGCGAGGCTTTCTTTGATTTGGAGGGTGTCATGGGTCGGAAACGGCGAATTGCCGTTAATTATTGGGCGCGAATTGTACAGATTCAAGGGGCTGGCCTGCCACCGGCGAATCCTGCATTGCAGGGATTACAATACTTGCACCTATCACCGGACATATCTTCTGATGGCCGAATTCGGGCACATCGGGGTCGTCTCCCGCCCCAGCCGCAAAACCACCGCGGAATCCATCCGCCGGGTAGCCCGGCTGGTCGAGAAAAAGGGATGCGAGTTGCTGGTAGACGAACAGACCGCCAGCGTGCTCGAAATGCCGGAATGGCTGGAGCTGCCCGAACTGGCTGAACAGGCCGACCTCGGCGTGGTCGTCGGAGGAGACGGCACATTGCTGCGCGCGATCCGCCACATGGCTCCGCAGGGAGTTCCCGTCTGCGGCGTCAACCGCGGTCGGCTGGGCTTCCTGGCAGACATCTATCCGGAACAGATCCCGAGCGTCCTGGGCGCCATTCTGGACGGGGAATACGAAACCGACCAGCGTTCGATCCTGGTCGGCGAAGTGCTGCGCGGCGAGGAGCAACTGTGCGTCTCGGATGCGCTCAACGATGTGGTGATACACAGCTACCGGGACCTGCACATGATCGAGTTGCAGACCCTGATCAGCGGGCGCCCGCTGAGTGCGCTGCGCGCGGACGGACTGATTATTTCCACGCCGACCGGCTCCACGGCCTACGCCCTGTCCGGCGGCGGCCCGATCCTGCATCCGTCACTGCAAGTGCTGGTGATGGTGCCCATCTGCCCGCACATGCTGAGCAGCCGCCCCATCGTGATCGACCTGGACAGCGAAATCGAACTGGAAGTGATCGGCCGCCCGGAAAGCCGCGGGGTGGTCTCTTTCGACGGTGCCGCCAACCAGGAGTTGACGGTCGGCGACCGCATCCGCATCCGCCGGCAGGATTACCCGCTGACCCTGATCCAGCCCGCGGGTCACGACTACTACGAAATTCTGCGGCGCAAACTATCCTGGAACCTCTAGCCGTCGATGCTGCGCGCCCTGACGATTCGCGGTCTGGCCGTCATCGAAAAGCTGGACCTGGAGTTTCATCCGGGCTTGAGCGTCTTCAGCGGGGAGACCGGGGCCGGCAAATCCATCCTGGTCGGCGCGATCGGTCTCGTGCTCGGCAATCGTGCGACCCAGAACCTGATTCGCCGCGATGCCGAACGGGCGGAAGTGACTCTGGAATGCGATCCCACCGCGCGTCCCGAAGCCTGCGCATGGCTTGAGCAGCATGAATTCGACTTCAGCGACGGCTTGCTGCTGCGGCGCGTCATCTCCCGGGGCGGCTCATCCCGCGCCTACATCAACGATACGCCCGCCTCGGTCGGCACCCTGCGCACGATCGGCCAGCAACTGATCGAGATCCACGGCCAGCAGGAACACCAGCGCCTGTTGCGCCGGGACCAGCAGCGAACCATCCTGGATGCCGCCTGCGGGCATGGCGAGGCACTGGCCGCGCTGGACGACTGCTACCAGCGCTGGAACGAGACGCAGGCGCGGCTGGCCGCGCTCAGCGGGGATGCCGAGCGGCATGCCCAGGCCCTGTCCCTGTTAAAGTTCCAGGTTGAGGAACTCAACGCCCTCGGCCTCGAAGACGGGACCTACGAGGATCTGGATGCGCGACAGCACACGCTCGCCGGGGCGGACGAATTGCGGGCGCTTTGCCAGGAACTGATCGACACCCTGTACGAGAACGACGAACAGGCCGAATATGCCCGGCTGGCCGCGGCTGCGGACCGGTTGGAGCAGGCGGCGCAAATCGACCCGAAGCTGGAATCCGCCCGGGAATTGCTGCCGCAGGCGATGAACTGCGTGGAGGAAACGGTCGGGCTGCTGCGCGCGGCGCTGGACCGGGTGGACCTCGACCCCGAGAGCCTGGCCGAGGTCGAACAGCGTCTGGGCTCTGTTCACGATCTCGCCCGCAAGCATCAGGTTGCGCCGAAAGAACTGTGGCGGCAGGCCCAGGACCTGAACGAAAAACTGGAGCAGTGGCAATCTCCGGAGTACGATGCCGAAGCGCTGGCCGAAGAGGTGGCCCGGTTGAAACAGGATTATCTCGCCCTGGCCAAAAAGGTGCATCAAGCCCGTGCCAAGTCGGCCGAGCGAATTTCCGGGCAGGTCACCGAAGTCCTGCATCGGCTCGGCATGCCGCACAGCGAGTTCCGGATCGAGGTGAGCCACGACCCGCAGCGCGCGTTCGGTCCGCACGGGCTGGACGACATCGACTACCGCCTTGCCACCGGGCCCGGGCAGAACCCCGGCCCGATCAGCGAGATCGCCTCGGGCGGTGAACTGTCGCGCCTGTCGCTTGCGATCCAGCAATCGCTGACCGGCGACGACGAACCACCGGTCATGATCTTCGACGAGGTGGATGCGGGCATCGGAGGCGGTGCCGCGGAGATCGTCGGGCAACTGCTGGCCCAACTTGCCGATCGCCTGCAAGTGCTGTGCGTCACCCACCTCCCGCAGGTAGCGGCGCAGGCTCACCACCAGTATTGCGTGCGCAAGCACGGCGGGGTGCGCACCGAGGTCGCGCTGCTCGACGAGGACGGCCGGGTGGAAGAACTCGCCCGCATGCTCTCGGGAGTCGAGAAAACCCGCACGGCGCGCGAGCATGCCGAAGCGTTGCTGCGGGCGCAGCCGCGGTAATGCCTCACTGATAGAATTGGAGCCATGGAAATTTTTTCTGCCCGGTCGGGCCTTGCCCGCCTGACGCTGCTGTGCGGCTGCGTGATGGCGGCGGGTTGCGAATACATACTGCCGGAAGGCTTTGAACTGGGTCAGCATCGGGTCGCCGTGCAGCAGGGCAATACGTTGACGGAGGAATCGATCCGCAACCTGCGCACCGACATGGACATCAGGCAGGTACTGTTCCTGCTGGGAGCGCCCATGGTCATGGATCCGTTCCACCCCAACCGCTGGGACTATCCGCTTTACGTGGAAGCGGTGGAGACCGGCGAGAAATCCCGACTGGACGTAGTCAGCCTGTACTTCAAGGATGGCAGGCTCAAGGAGGTCCGCAGGCTGGTGCGGATTGATCCGGAGGTGGCGAAAATCGAGCCCGGCGGCGAACTTGACGCAGAGGCCGAATGGTTCGAACCTGGCGACGCCCTGGCCGTGGAGGAGACGTCCGGAACCGAAGTTCCCACTCCTGATGCGCCCACCCCCGAGATGATCGAGGATGAGGCGGTTGCGGAACCCGAGCAGACGCCCCGAAACTGAGAATAGCTAACAAGAAGAGCCCACCGTTCAGCGCTCATAGCAAATGGTATGGATGCTTCGTTCATTTGGCAGAGCATTTATTGCCCTACCAAAGAATTGTAAAAAGGCTAAAATAAACACAATCTCATCCCCAGAAAGGGTCAAGAGGAAATTATGGATAAATCGAAGACCCCAAATGCGGCAGAACAGTTGCGGGAAGTGTCACGGCAGTTGGAAGAACTGATTAAATCGGGGCGCACTAAGAGACCTCCCGTCGAGCATAAGAAGAAACTACATTCGCACCCTGCTCCTGCCGAACGCAGCTAATTTGACCGCGTCGCCTTTCGGACTGCCCGCAAAAATGCGGTTGTATCCAAGTAGTAGTTCGGATATGCAGATTTAAGTGCGGCAAGAGAATCGACTGACACGAGGACAACTTGTAGCGACGGGTTGTCGCGCGCTTTTTTCTCGAAATGGAGGTAGGACTTGGATGCTCCTTCAGCATTATCGTGTGCAAACGTCCTGACTTCGATGCGTTTCTCGTCCGTATTTAGAACGAGTAGAGACTGCCCTTTCTGGTACGGTTTCTCCCACTCTCCAATCTTAGTGATCTGAAGAGTCTCTCGATATCCCATCAACACATCCATCACCTGGAGACTCTCGCACAGCGACACGAGTTCTTCTCTTAGTTCAACTTTCGTGAGGGGTATGCCATCAACAAGATACGGGCGTTCCTGTCGCGCAATCGCTATTCCCATCAGCATAAAAAATCGCTTCCAAGCATCTGTGCCGATATCCGACTTCAAGGCTTGGCCCGTAAATGTTGATACTGTTTCCACTGCGGTTGCCCATGCATGTTGCAAACGCGACCTCAACTGAACCTCTATGCGCAGCCCGTTGTATTTCCTGCTCTGCTGTGATTCACTCCAGTATTTGAAAATCAGATGGAAACTACGGTATCCGTCAGGCTTGGGGTTATTGATGTAATCGTGATGACCGACAAGTTCTATGCGGCTTCTAGGGTTCTTCTTGATTCCACCAACATAGATTTTAGCCAATTGAGCCACCTGATTTACATTGCTCAGAATCGCCCGGCACCCACCGATGTCTTGCATGCGCGAAAGCTGCATTTTCTCGAACCGCTTCAGCTTCAAAGATATTGAATCCAACCGCTTCAGCCGTTGGGCCACCAGTGCCTTTTCGTCAACCTTTCTCGCCCTTCTCAAGAGCGTCTTTCCCATCATGTACAAAGGATAACCATGAGACGAGCGCCAGTTGTTGATGACAGCTAGCGCTTGGTTCCATTCCTCGGGGCTTACCGAACCGGTTTTGTCTGCATCCGAAGCTAGGAGCCGACCAGCCTTGTCGACCCGGCTGCGCGAATATTTGGGTTCTGTCCAAGCCATGATGTTGATCGCGTCGGTTCGGAAGCAATTATGCACTACCCGCTTGCCGGGGACCTTCGCTTCTTCGATGCGCTAACGCTACAGAAACCTGTCCTTCCACAGCATCATGGGCTGGACGCCGAAAACTGAGGAAAGAAAGTTCGGAGGGCTATAAAGATTACTATAATAGACTATATAGCATATTAAATTTCGGATAATAAACATTATGGGAAGGGTTAGTTTAAATGAAATGGCCCCTGAAATGGCCCCGATTCCAGTCAGGCGGGCCTTACGAAAACTCGGAAAGGATATTCGCAATGCTCGACTCAGACGGCGTATTTCGACCGCCGTCATGGCAGAGCGAGCATCCATCAGCCGGACTACCTTGAACCGGATAGAAAAAGGCAATCTCGGCGTTGCACTCGGCCACTACGCCATCGTTCTCTTCTGCCTCGGAATGATTGATCGCCTAGGAGATATTGCCGATGTCAGGAGCGACCCTCTAGGGCTTGAACTGGATGAAGAGCGACTGCCACAGCGCATACGCTATCAGCGCAATTCCAAACCTTCCAAAACCTGATAGAGAGTCGCTCGGGCTAGATGGCTCCGAGCGTATGATTCAGCCTTTTCAATCTTTGTCCGCTGCCGCCCGGCGGCGACGCGCCTCCTGCGGCGACATCTCCAGCGGCGGGCAAATCTCAAGCCGGTCACCCTCCTGCAATACATACTCGGCGGAGACTCTTGACTTCGACGGTTTCCGGTCCTCCTAACCGGGGCTGATTTCATATCCCCTTGTATGTATTGGGTTTCCGGGGGGTCTGGCGCGGGCCGTATGTTGTGCCTAGTATAGTGCTTTATGCGTTATCTTGTGGTATGATGCCGGCATGTTCGTGCGTGTCAAGACCTCCCCGAACAGCCCGCGGCGGTCCGTCCAGCTGGTCGAGGGCACCCGCGTCGACGGAAAGGTCCGCCAACGCATCGTGCGCCACCTCGGCGTCGC
>JAPONY010000030.1 GCA_026713705.1 Gammaproteobacteria bacterium | reverse complement strand
ATCGTGTCCTTGTGCACGTCCAAGCCGATATAGGCTTCATATCCGTTGTCGTCCATCTGTCTGTCCTCCTGTGAGATCAACTCTTCCGGTCGCAGACCTCCTGCTCCGGTTGCAAGGACAGATTAATCCATCATGTCTTGATGGCATCACGGCCACCCAATTCCATCACGTTCCAGTGTTCGCCTAGTAAACCAAGAAACAGGCCAATGACGAAAATAATTCCTCCGATGAGAATATTGAAGAAAAAAGTTACAAAACCTACTACTACAAGTATTTTCCCAAACACAGTCATAATCTACTCCTCCTTAAACTTACGGTTTCCCCACGGATCCTCGCTTTTCGCCTGTTTCCTGCCAGAGCCTTCTCCCAAATCGAACTCGCTGTGGGGAGCTTTCTTTTCAAGGCCAGCATATCCACCCGTTGATTGCCGGCTTGCGGGCTTCACTTGTTCCACATTGACCTTATTAGGGGCAGCAATCATTAATAGCAGCCCGACAATCAACATTAACCACCCGAAAGGCCAAATCATTAGCCCAAGAATGGCGCCAATGATTGCAAGGCATGCTCCAAAAGTTCTCACAATTTCATTCCTCCGTTGATAATTTCAAAGGCATCAAACTGTCCCAGTGTTGCTCAATAGTTCTCCCAAAATTGACCGGACTGCAGCCGGGGGGTCGTCGGCCTGCACCACCGGACGCCCGACCACCAGGTGGTTGGCGCCGGCTTCGGCGGCCTCTGCGGGGGTGACTGTCCGCTTCTGGTCGTCCGCGGTCGCGGCCGGACGGATACCGGGCGTGACGATCCAGAAATCCGGTCCGCATGCTTCCCGAATCTGTCGGGCTTCCCGGGCCGAGCAGACGATGCCGGAGAGGCCGGCCTGCAGTGCAAGCCGGGCCAGTCGTACAACCTGTTCCCCAGAGGAACGCTGCCCGACGGCGTCCAGGTCCTCGTCGTCCAGCGAGGTCAGCACCGTGACGGCCACCACATGGAGTTCGTCTTGTACTGCTTTGCGGGCCGCTTCCAGCATGGCCGGCCCGCCGGAAGCGTGCACGGTGCACATCCACACGCCCATCTCCCGCGCGGCGCGGCAGGCGGCCGCTACCGTGTTCGGGATGTCGTTGAATTTAAGGTCCAGGAAGATCTCGAAGCCCTGCTGCTGCAGGTCGCGGATCAATTCCGGCCCGCCCTTGACGAACAGCTCGGACCCCACCTTGAGGCGGCAGTCGTCGGGAGAGAGACGGCGCGCAAAATCCACGGCCTCCTGGTTGCTCAGGCCGTCCAGGGCGATGATCAGGCCAGGTGCCGGATCCGCAGGCATTTGAATGACTTTAGACCAGGTAGGGGCGGTGGGGGGTCTTTTCGGCGTAGGGCTCGATCGGCCGCAGGGTGTCCCACTGCTGGCAACTTGGGCACTGCCAGAACAGCTTGTGCACCTGGAACTGGCACTCCGAGCATTCGTGGGTCGGGCGGTCGGCAAGGTAACGGTCCAGCGTGGTCAGGATCTGGCGCATGCTCTGCTGGTCGGCCGCGACCCGGTTCTCGGTGATCGCCTCCACGTATTCGCGCAGCAGCACCAGCGAGGATGGGTTGGATTGGAAAGTCCCGTCGAAAATCTCTTCCAGCCCGCTGTCGCCGTTCTGACGCAGGTCTTCGACCAGCGACAGTACCGGGAACAGGGCATGCGGCTGGGTCCGCGCCTGATGCAGGAACTGGCGGAATCCGTCCAGGTCTCCCTGGTTCTGGTATGCCTTGTGGATGAGCCGGATGATCCGCGGCGCGAAGGCCGGGCGTTTCTCGTAGGCGTCCCGATAGTGACGGATGGCGGCATGGTAGTCGCGCCTCCGGTTTGCGATGTCGCCGAGCATGATGTGCGCCCGTGAGCAGTCGCGGTGATGGCCCAAGGCCTTGTGCGCATGTTGGACGGCCTGCTCTTCGCCGTTGCCGTTGGCCGCCGTCTCCAGGGCGTTCTCCCCTAATTCGCAGTAATACTGGGCGATGATTTCCTGCTGCGACCCTCCGTCCTCGCGTTCGATGTTGCGGGCGACGTGGATCGCTTTCTTCCACTCCTTCTCCTGTTCGTAGATTTCCCGCAGGTGGCACAGGGCTTCCAACTGGTGGCAGCCGGTGTCGAGCACGCCGCCGAGCAGGTGCTCGGCACGGTCGAACATGCCGGACTTCAGATAGTCCCGGGCCAGTTCCAGCAGTGCATCGGCCTTGGTCCGGTCATCCAGGTCCGGGCGTGCGATCAGGTTCTGGTGCAGGCGGATGGCGCGTTCCACTTCACCACGCCGGCGCAGCAGGTTGCCGAGTACGATGTAGGTTTCGACGGTGTCGGCGTCCAGGTCGACGACGTTGACGAACAGGTCGATGGCCTTGTCCGGCTGCTCATTGAGCAGGTAGTTGATGCCCTTGAGGTAGTGACCCGGGATGGGCTTGGCCTGGTGGCGCTGCATGTCGCGCCGCGCCGCCCACCAACCGGTCAGCGCCGCGACCGGCAGCAGGAGCCAAAGCAGGGCGCTCATCATGTCAGGCCTCGTGAATCGGCATGCGTCGCAGGTTGCGGACTTCCTGGTATACCAGGTCGTACTGGCGCTGCAGGCGGGTCAACTGGAAGCGGTAGCGCAGCACCATCCAGCCGCCGAGCCCCATGGCCAGGACCAATCCCAGCCCCAGCGTGGCCAGAAGCGCGAATCCCAACTGTAACGTGTATTCGGCGAAATACAGGTTGATGCCGACCGCTTGCGGGTTGGCCATCACCAGCATCAGCCCGACGGCCATCACCATCAGGAAAATGAGAAATGCACCTAATTTGTTCATGTTGGGCACCCCGGAAAGAGGGACCTATGACTATAACACGGCCAGACGGATATCTCCTTTCCTGCCAGCCGGACAAGACAGGGCTGAATTCGGTTTCCTTGAACCGACTTTGGCCCTGTTCCTTGGGCATTACCCCCATGAGGCCGGGAATTTCATAGGCAATAAATAATTGATTTATAAGGATAAAAAATGGTCAAAAAATTTTGACCATTTTTCCTTGCCTTCCCTGCGTCCATCAGGCATCATTCCAGCCCGAACCGGAGGGTTCCTTCGCAAGAAGCTCCTCCTCGCTATCGTTATTTCGTCATGGAGAGACTTATGGCTCCAAATATCCAAAAATCCGACCCCGCTTCCGGTACGCGAAAACGAACCGCCTCGCACCTACCTGCCTTTGATACAATTCAGGCAGTCCAGCATCTGAAAGACGCGGGCTTCGGAGAAAAGCAGGCCATGATCATGGTTGAAACCCTACGGGACGTGCAGAGCGAACTTGCAACGAAATCCAATCTTGAGAGGACGGAGGGTGCCTTGCGCGGTGACATGGAGAAGATGGAAACCGGCATCCGCGGCGACATGGAGAAGATGGAAACCGGCATCCGCGGTGACATGGAGAAGATGGAAGCCGGGATCCGCAGCGACATGGAGAAGATGGAAGCCGGCATCCGCAGTGGCATGGAGAAGATGGAAGCCGGGATCCGCAGCGACATGGAGAAGATGGAGTTCAACCTGCGAGCCGACACAATGGCCTTGCGGAACGAGATGAATGACCGGTTCGCTACGCTTTACTGGCATCTCCTGCTTGGCGCAAGCGTCATGACTGGCATTCTTGGCACGTTGATCACCCTCACGGGCGCGAGATAATCTATAAGTCTCTTTTGCCTGCTTGGCGTCAGGCGTCTGGATTCTATTGGCAGGACATCCCCGTGGGCTGGCCTGCGACGGCAGTTGGCAGCAGGGAGTGCCGGAATTACTTGAGGGAACTACACACTAGATGATCCCATCTAGTATTCGCACACGGTTGACAGTAGCAGGGGCAATGTCAGCATGGCCGTGGCCCTAGGAATTGGGGTGACGGGACGGGGAGAGGACAACGAAGCGGGGATGTTCTTTGGGCATCTAGTGGATACCGTCGATGATTCGTCAATAGCACGCGGTTGACAGTAGCAAAGCCGCCGTGCGCGGCATTTCCCAAGACCCCCAGCACTGTCATGGGGGTCTTACTCTAGGATCATCTTGTAGATGAATCCCTTACTTGAACAGGTCGCGCAGTTTTTCGCGCAGGCTCTTGCCGGGCTTGAAATGAGGCACGTGGCGTGTCCCCAGCATGACGTGGTCGCCGGTGCGGGGATTGCAGGCCATGCGCGGTTGGCGCTCGCGCAGACTGAAACTGCCGAAGCCGCGTAACTCCACCCGGTCGTTCTGCGCCAAGCCTTCGGCAATGTGATCGAAGACCAGTTTGACGGCCTCGTCCACGTCGCGCGGAGACAGGTGCTTCTGCTTGGTCATAATCCGGTCGATCAACTGGCTGCGGTTGATCTGGGAGGCGTTGGTGCGAGCAGGCATGATCTCGGGTCAGATTCAGGAATCTTCGTCTTTCCGGCCTACCAGTTTATCGCGAAGTATGCCGCCGAGCGATTTGCTGATCTTGGGAGCGGTTTCCTTGTACTCTTTGACCGCCTGTTTTTCCTCCGCCTGGTCCTTGGCACGGACCGACAGGCTCAGCTGGCGGCTCTTGCGGTCGAACGACTGGATGACGGCCACCAGGGTGTCACCGACCTTGACCTGGTTGCGGGCGTCTTCCACCGATTCGTTCGACAATTCGGATGCCGCAATCGAGCCGGTGATGTGTTCCGCCACTTCCACGGTGACGGTACGGGCCTCGACCTCGGTGACGGTGCAGGAGATGCTCTGGCCCTTGGGGTGTTGCTTCAGCCAATCCTGTACCGGGTCGCCCTCCAGCTGTTTGATGCCGAGCGAGACGCGTTCGCGCTCGACGTCGACGGACAGCACCTTGGCCTCGATCTCGTTGCCCTTGCGGTACTCGTGGATGACGTTCTCGCCGGGTTCGGTCCAGGACAGGTCGGACAGGTGGATCAGGCCGTCGATGCCGCCGTCCAGGCCGACGAAGATGCCGAAATCGGTAATCGACTTGACGGTGCCGGTCACCTGGGCACCCTTGCTGTACATGGCGGCAAACGCTTCCCAAGGGTTGGAGATGCATTGTTTCATGCCGAGCGAGATACGACGGCGTTCCATGTCGATCTCCAGCACCATCACTTCGACCGCCTCGCCGAGCGTCACCACCCGGGACGGGTTGGCGTTGCGCGAGGTCCAGTCCATCTCCGAGGCGTGCACCAAGCCTTCGATGCCGTCCTCGATCTCCACGAAACAGCCGTAATCGGTGATGCTGGTCACTGAGCCCGGGACCTTGCTGCCGACCTCGTAGCGGTTCGTGATGTTCTCCCACGGGTCTTCCGTCAACTGCTTGATGCCGAGTGAGACCCGGCCGCTTTCCTGGTCGTAGCTCAGGATCTTGACGTCGATTTCCTGGCCGACCTCCACCACGTCGGACGGATGCTTGATGCGCCGCCACGCCATGTCGGTGATGTGCAGCAGGCCGTCGACTCCGCCCAGGTCCAGGAAGGCGCCGTATTCGGTCAGGTTCTTGACCGTGCCGCGCACCACGCCGCTCTCGGAGAGCTTCTGCAGGATGGCGTCACGCTCGGCGCTGTGCTCGGTCTTGAGCACCGCCCGGCGGGACACGACCACGTTGTCGCGGCGCCGGTCGATCTTGATGATCTTGAATTCCAGTTCGCGATTCTCCAGGTAGGTGGTGTCGCGCACGGGGCGCACGTCGACCAGCGAGCCCGGCAGGAAGGCGCGGATCGAGTTGAGGTTGATGGTGAAACCGCCCTTGATCTTGTTGACGATGGTGCCGGTGACGTTGGTGTTCTCCTCGTGGGCTTTCTCCAGCTCGCTCCAGATCCGGATGCGCTTGGCGCGTTCGCGCGACATGCGGGTCTCGCCGTTGCCGTCCTCGATGGCGTCCAGGGAGACTTCGACGGTGTCGCCGACCTCGACTTCCAGTTTGCCATCAGGGCCGGTGAATTGATCGGCCGGGATGAAGCATTCGGATTTAAGTCCGGCGCTGACGACGACCGAGTCCGGGCGGATGTCTACGACGGTGCCGTCGATGATCGAGCCGGCCCGCATTTGCAGGTGTGAAATGTTCTCTTCGAGAAGTTCCGCGAAGGATTCGCTCATGAATGGGTGCCTTTGTCTGATTGAGTTAATATTCCGGGCAGGCAAGCCCGGGCCTTTGCATGAACCTCCTCGATCGAACGCTCGCTGGTGTCGATCAGGGTGGCATCGGGGGCTTGAATCAGGGGTGATGCACCCCGTCGCATGTCTTGAAGATCACGCTGATTCAACTCTTCGATTAGCGTATTAAGTCTAGCATTGATCCCCATTTCCTCCAACTGTCGCTGCCGGCGGCGCGCCCGTTCTTCCAGCGAAGCGGTCAGGTGGATCTTCAGGCAGGCGTCCGGGAAAATCACGGTTCCCATGTCGCGGCCGTCGGCCACCAGCCCGGGCATGCGGCGTGCCGCGCACTGGTGATCCAGCAGGGCGCGACGGACTTCCGGGTGCACCGAGACGCGCGAAGCGGTGTGCCCG
This sequence comes from Gammaproteobacteria bacterium, assembly GCA_026713705.1. Taxonomy (GTDB): domain Bacteria; phylum Pseudomonadota; class Gammaproteobacteria; order Poriferisulfidales; family Poriferisulfidaceae; genus Poriferisulfidus. The sequence continues at coordinate 8,969 of JAPONY010000030.1, read as the reverse complement.
ACCTCCGGTTCCCGGATGCGAGCCGTGACGTCGACTCCGTCGAGCAGGAGCCGGATCGATTCCGGCAGGGTCTGGGTCTCGATCTGCAGGCCGCGGGCGATTTCGCCGCAGGCACCGGCATCGGCCGGGTCTGCGCCTCGCTCCAGGACGGCCAGCCCGATGGCGCGGTACAAGGCACCGGAGTCGAGGTAGTGCCAGCCCAGTTCGTTCGCAAGGTTCCGGGCCAGCGTGCCCTTGCCGGACCCGGCGGTCCCGTCGACGGCAATAACGGGGACGGTCTCAGGCATCGTGCAGGCGCATTCCGGCCTGCTGCGCGAGGTCGGAGAATCCGGGGAATGAAGTCGCCACCCACTGCGCGCCTTCGACGATGATCGGCTCCGAGGCCGCCAGCGAGGCGACGGCGAAGGCCATGGCGATGCGGTGGTCCCGATGGCTTTGGATCGTGCCACCGCCCATGGGTTGGCCCGTGATGCGCACGGAATCGTCGTCGACTTCGACCGGCACGCCCAGCGTGCCCAGACCTTCCGCCATGGCGGCGACGCGGTCGCTTTCCTTGATCCGCAGTTCGCCGACCCCGGTCAGGGTGGTCGTCCCCTGCGCGCAGGCGGCGGCGATGCACAGCACCGGGAACTCGTCGATCGCATTGGCGACCAGGTCGGGCCCGATGTCGATACAGGTCAACGCGCTGCTGCGCACGGTGATGTCGGCGACCGGCTCCCGGCCGACCGGATCGATGGCGTCGATGTCCAGTTCGGCGCCCATTTGCCTGAGGACCTGCAGGACTCCATCGCGCCGCGGGTTGATGCCGACGCTGGGCAGCTTCAGCTCGGAATCCGGCGCGATCAGCGCGCCGACGATGAAGAAGGCGGCGGCCGACAGGTCGCGCGGGACGGTAACGTCGGCGCCGTGCAGAGCCTGTCCGCCTTCGATGCAGATCCGTGCGCCGTCCACTTCGCAGTCCGCGCCGAACAGCGGCAACATGCGTTCGGTGTGATCCCTCGACGGCTCTGCCTCCGTCAGACAGGTGCGGCCTTGGGCCTGGAGCCCGGCCAGCAGGAGGGCGGATTTGACCTGCGCGCTTGCGACCGGCGGCCTGTACGTGGTTCCCTGCAGGGGTCCGCCGTCAATCCGGATCGGCGGACGGCCGGAATCAGTCTCGATCCGTGCGCCCATCTCCCTCAGGGGGCCCGCGACCCGTTCCATGGGCCGCTGCGACAGCGAGGCGTCTCCGGTCAGCGTGGCAGGGAAGGGGCGGGCGGCCAGCAGGCCGCACAGCAGCCGCATGGCTGTCCCGGAATTGCCGAGATCCAACGGTGCCTCGGGGGCCTGCAGCCCGTCGGGGCCGCGCCCTTCGACAAGCCAGCTCCCGGGTGAAGTCTCCCGGATTTCCATGCCGAGTTGGGCGAGCGCCTGGGCGGTCGCCCGGCAGTCCTCGCTGTCGAGTACGCCGTCCAGTCGGCTGCTGCCTTCGGCCAGGGCGGCGATGAGCAAGGCCCGGTGGCTGATGGACTTGTCGCCGGGCAGGGTGAGGGTTCCGCGGACCTGGCCTCCCGGTTCCAGCCGCCAGCCGTCAGTCATGCCCATCGGGACGCAAGGTGTCTCGGGTCTTCTTCGCGGTCGTGAACGAGCCGTGCAGCACGTCGGATTGCCCGTTGTGCAGGGCTTCGATCAGTTCGCCGATGCGCTCTCGGAACTGCTCCAGGATGGGCGTCAGGTGCTCGCGGTTGGCCTGGCAGATATCGAGCCACAGTTCAGGGTTGCTGGAGGCGATGCGGGTGAAGTCGAGCAGGCCGCCTGCGGCATAGCGCTTCAACTCCTCGGGCGGGAATTTCTCGGTAAGCACATCCATCAGGGCGTAGGCCAGCACATGCGGCAGGTGGCTGGTGCCTGCGAACAGTGCGTCATGCGCGTCCGCATCCATGCGTTCGACCTGGGCGCCGAGCTGCTCCCACATCCAGCAGACCCGTTCGACCTTGCCGGAATCAGTGCCGTCGACGGGGGTCAACACCACGCGGCGGTCGCGAAACAGCCCGCTGTTGGCATGCTGCGCCCCGCTTTTCTCGGTGCCGGAGATCGGGTGTCCCGGCACGAACCACGAGGGGACCCGGCCGCACGCCCGTTCGAGCTCGTGCAGCACGGGCTTTTTGATGCTGCCGACATCGGTGACCACCTGATGTTCAGCAATATGCGGCTCCAGGTTCTGGCAGACCGCGGCGATGACGGAGGGCGGAGTGGCCAGCACGATCAGTTCGGCCTCCCCGGCGGCGGCCTCGGGCGTCGGGTGGGCGGTGTCGATCAGGTCGAGATCCCGCGCTTGCTCCAGCGCTTGCGGATTCGAATCGTAGCCGTGGATGGCGTGCACGGCGCCCGCCGCCCGCAGTCCGGCCGCCATGGAGCCGCCGATGTGCCCGACCCCGATGAGTGCCATAGAGGTGCTCATGATTCCCGCCATGCGTGCAGCGCGTCGATCAGGGTCCGGGTCTCCTCGGGGGTGCCGATGGTGAAGCGCAGCCAGTTCGGGAGTTCGTACTCCGGCAGCGCGCGCACTAGGATTCCGCGCTCGTGAAGGTAGGCCACCACGGCCTGCGCCCGCTCGCCGAAGTCCAGCGTCAGGAAATTGGCGTGCGTGCCCAGCGCACGCAGTTCGAGTTCGCGTGCCGTCCCCAGGAGTCGCTGCATGCCCTCGGCATTGGCGGCGCGGCTGCGCGCCACGTGCTCGTCGTCGCCGACGGCGGCCAGCGCCGCCTGCTGCGCCAGGGTGTTGACGTTGAAGGGCTGTCGCACCCGGTTGAGCATCGCGACGACCTCGGGGTGGGCCAGCGCATAGCCGATGCGCAGGCCGGCCAGCCCGAAGATCTTGGAGAACGTCCGGGTCACGATCACCTGCGGGTATTCCAGGAAACGCCCGGCCGCGGGGATCGGGTCGCGGTATTCGGCGTAAGCTTCGTCCAGCACCACCAGGACCTGCGGCGGCAGGGCCTTGAGCAGTGCCCGGATCTCGTCGTCCGTGAGCACGGTGCCGGTCGGGTTGTTCGGGTTGGCGATGAACACCACGGCGGTGGTCTCGTCCACGCGCTCGAGCAGGGTTTCCGGGTCATGCCCCAGCGGTTGCTCGTGCGCGACCCCGTGCGGGGCCGAAATCCGCGCTTCAGCGCCTGCCGCCTGCACCACCAGCGGGTAGACCACGAAGGCGTGCCGTGCGAATGCGGCGCTGCGGCCCGCTTCCAGGTAGGCGCATGCGACCAGGTCCAGCAGGTCGGACGAGCCGTTGCCGAACAGGAGGCAGTCGGCCGGGCAGTCGTGGCGGGCGCTCAGCGTCTCTCTCAATGCGTGCCCGTCGTTGTCGGGGTAGCGGGACAGGTTGGCAGGCTCCGCCAGGGCGGCCAGCGCCTTGGGAGAGGGCCCGAGCGGATTCTCGTTGGAGGCCAGGCGGCAGACTTGTTCGTCCACGGTGCTGGGGCGCGCGCCCGGCACATAGGGGGCTAGGCCCTGCACGCAGGGGCGTGCGGCTGCGACGATGCGCCGCAATGCCGCGGCATCGGAGGAGGTAGCGGTCATGGCGTCAACCCAGTGCGCAGGGGTAGGAGCCCAGGACCTTGCAGAATGCGGCGGCCTCGTGCAGGCTTTTCAGCGCCTGTGCCACCTCGGGATCCTGTTTATGGCCCCGGATGTCCAGAAAGAACACGTATTCCCAGTTGATGGCCTGAGTGGGGCGCGACTCGATGCGGGTCAGGTCGATGTCGGCATCGGCCAGCGGACGCAGCAGCCCCAGCAACGCACCGGGCTGGTTGTGCGCCGAGACCAGCACGCTGGTCTTGTCCTCGCCGGATGGCGCCTGGTCGTGCAGGCCGAGTATCAGGAAGCGGGTCCGATTGTTCGGGTTGTCCTCGATATTGGCGGCCAGGATCTTCAGGTCGTACTGCTCCGCCGCGGCACGCGAGGCGATGGCCGCGGTGTCGGGATGATCGGTGGCATAGCGGGCGGCGGCGGCATTGCTGGGGTCGCTGATCCGGTCCAGGTTCGGCAGTTCCCGGTCCAGCCACTGCCGGCACTGGGCCAGGGCCTGCGGGTGTGCGCGCACGCAGCGCAGGGCCGTGCGGTCCTCGCTGCCAGCCAGCAGGTGGTGGTGGACCGCCAGTTCGACCTCGCCGGCGATCTGCAGTGGCGAGTTGATGAACAGGTCCAGCGTGTGCGCGACCACGCCGTCGGTAGAATTCTCAACTGGCACCACGCCGTATTCGGATTGGCGGCTTTCCACTTCGCGGAAGACCTCGTCGACATTGTCGTGCGGGCTGATATCCGCGGCATGGCCGAAGTGGCGTTGGGCGGCCTGGTGGGTGAACGTGCCTTCCGGGCCGAGGTAGGCGACCCGGGTCGGGTGCTCCAGTGCCAGGCAGGCCGACATGATTTCGCGGAACAGGCGCATCATCCCGTCGTCCGTCAGGGGGCCGGGATTGGTCTCGCGGATACGACGCAGGACCTGCGCTTCGCGCGCAGGGTCGTAGAACGCGCCGGCCGATTGCTTGGCGTGCGCCGTCTCAAGCGCCAGGGCCGCACGGCGGCTGATGCGCTCCATGATTTCGACATCCAGCGCATCGATTTGCTGCCGGGTCGATTCCAGTCCGTTTTTTTTCATGCTTTGCGCTCGAAATTCCGCATGAATTCAACCAGGGCTTCCGCCCCGGCTACAGGCATGGCATTGTACAGGCTCGCGCGCATTCCGCCGATGACTTTGTGGCCGCGCAGCCCTATCAGGCCTGCGGTTTCGGCCTGTTGCAGGAAGGGGGTTTCCAGCTCCGGGTCCGCTAGGGTGAAGCAGACGTTCATGCGCGAACGGGCGCGGGAGGCGATGCGGTTCGCATAGAGCGGACTGGCATCGATGCAGTCGTAGACGAGATCGGCGCGGGCCTGCGCGCGTCGCTCCATCTCTTCAAGCCCTCCCTGGTCGCGGATCCAGCGCAGCATCAGCGCGCTGACGTACCAGGCGTAGATCGGAGGCGTGTGATAGAGGCAGCCGGTGCGGGCCTGGATCGCGTAGGACAGCCCTGGGGCCAGCCCGGTCTCTTCGCGAAGGCAGTCGCGCCGGATCACCAGCACGGTGAGGCCGGCGGCGCCGAAGTTCTTCTGGCTGCCGGCGTAGCACAGCGCGTACGGGCGGATGTCGAACGGCCCGCTCAGGAAATCCGAGGTGCGGTCGCAGATCAGGGGGCAGGCCGCCTGCGGGGTCGGCATCGACAGGCCGGTCAGCGTCTCGTTGGAGACGTAGTGCAGGAAGTCCAGGCCGTCCGTATCGGCGGGCGCGAGGTCGGGGTAGTCCGCCGGGTCCGGGGATTCCGGCAGGACGCGCACACCGCGGAGTTTGCGCGCTTCTTCGATGGCCAGGCGGGACCAGAAGCCCGAGTCGACCAAGCCGACCTGATCCCCTGGAACGCTCAGGTTCTGTACCCACAGGGAGTAGTGCACCCGTACGCCGCCGTTCAGGAACAGGACCGCGTAGTCGTCGGGAAGTGCGAGCAGGGCACGCAGGTCGCCTTCCGCCTGTTCCGCGATGGCATTGAAATCCGCACTGCGGTGGCTCAGCTCCAGGATGGAACGGCCATGTGGGGGGAAGGAGCGGACGGCCTCGGCGGCCTCGGCGACGACTTCCGGCGGCAGCTGGGCCGGCCCGGGCGCGTAGTTGTAGCGTGCCTGGGAGTCCTCAGTGGACAACCGGTTCGTCCTCCGTCTCGTCGTCGTCCAGAGGCTCGACGCAAACGATTCGGGTCAGCTGCTCGCCGTCGCGCGGCTCGATCAGCCGGACCCCCTGGGTATTGCGCCCCACCACCGAAATCTCGTCGATGCGGGTGCGCACCAGGGTGCCGCCGTCGGTAATCAGCATGACCTCCTGGTTGGGCTCCGCCTCCACTGCCCCGATCACCCGGCCGTTGCGCTCGGAAGTCCGGATGGCGATGACGCCCTGGATGCCGCGGCCTTTGCGCGAGAAGTCGGCCAGTTCGGTGCGCTTGCCGTAGCCGTACTGGGTCGCGACCAGCAGTTGGCGATGGTCCTGCGCCTCGGGGTTGATGACCGCCAGGCTGATGACCTTGGCCTCCGACCCCAGCCGGATGCCGCGGACGCCGGCAGAAGTGCGCCCCGTTGTTCGTACGGTGTCTTCGGAGAAACGCACGGCCTTGCCGTTGTCGCTGACCAGAAGGATGTCGGAACTGCCGTCGGACAAGGCCGCGCCGATCAGCCGGTCGTCTTCTCTCAGGTGGGCGGCAATGATGCCGCAGCGCAGGGGGCGAGAGAACGCGGACAGTTTGACTTTCTTGACGGTGCCGTTTTGGGTGGCCATGACCACGTAGCGGTCGTCGCTGAACTCATGGACCGGCATGATGACGCTGACCTTCTCGTCCGGTTGCAGGGACAGCAGGTTGACGATCGGGCGTCCGCGCGCGGTACGCGAACCCTGCGGGAACTGATAGACCTTGAGCCAGTAGACCCGCCCGAAGCTGGTGAAGCACAGGACCGTGTCGTGGCTGCTGGCGACGAACATCTGCTCGATGAAGTCCTCTTCCTTGGTGGAGGCGGCGATCTTCCCGCGGCCGCCGCGGCGTTGCGCGCGGTAGGTGTCCGGAGACTGCGACTTGGCGTAGCCTTGCCCGGAGAGGGTGATGACCCGGTCCTCGACGGGGATGAGGTCCTCGTCTTCGATATCGTAGTCCACGTCCTCGATTTCGGTGCGGCGCACATCCGCGTACTGCTCCTCGATGGCGACCAGTTCGGAGCGAATCACCTGCATCAGCTGCTCGGGATTGGACAGAATGGAGAACAGCTCGGCGATGAGTTCGAGAATCTCCTGATAGTCGCTGCGGATCTTCTCCTGCTCCAGGCCGGTCAGGCGGTGCAGCCGTAACTCCAGGATGGCCTGGGCTTGGATATCGGATAAGCGATACCCGCCATCCTGGAGCCCGGACTCTTTAGACAAGCCCTCCGGGCGGGAGGTTTCAGCGCCTTTCTGCCCCAGTAGCTGCGCCACGTCGCCGGGCGGCCAGGTGCGCTCCATCAGCCCGGCCCGGGCGGTGGCGGCGTCCGGCGACGCCTTGATCAGCGCGATGACCTCGTCGATGTTGGCCAGCGCGACGGCGAACCCCTCCAGGCGGTGGGCGCGACCGCGCGCTTCGCGCAGGTCGAACAGGGTGCGGCGGGTCACCACGTCGCGCCGGTGGCGCAGGAACGCCTCCAGCACATCGCGGAGGTTCACGATTTCCGGCTGGCCGTCGACCAGGGCCACCATGTTGACGCCGAACGACTGGCGCATCCGCGTCTGTTGGTACAGGTTGTTGAGGACGACCTCGTGGATCGCTCCCTTCTGCAGTTCGATCACGATGCGCATCCCGTCCTTGTCCGATTCGTCGCGCAGGGTGCGGATGCCCTCGAGACGCTTGTCGCGCACCAGTGTCGCGATGTGTTCGATCAGCTTGGCCTTGTTGACCTGGTAGGGGAGTTCGGTGACGATGATCTTCTCGCCCCCCTTGGCGTCCTCCTCGATTTCGGTGCGGGCGCGGATCATGACCCGGCCCCGGCCGGTGGCGTAGGCGGAGTGGATCCCGCCGCGGCTGATCAGCCCGGCGGTCGGGAAGTCCGGCCCCGGCAGGTGCGTCATCAGGCCGTCGAGGTCGATCTCGGGGTCGTCGATCAGCGCGATGCAGGCGCGCACCGTCTCGCCGAGGTTGTGCGGAGGGATGTTGGTCGCCATGCCGACCGCGATGCCGGCGGCGCCGTTGATCAGCAGGTTGGGGACGCGGGTCGGCAGGACGGTGGGTTCCTGCTCGTTCCCGTCGTAGTTGGGGCTGAAGTCCACGGTTTCCCGGTCGAGGTCGGACAGCACCTCGTGCGCGATGCGTGCGAGGCGCACCTCGGTGTAGCGCATGGCCGCCGGAGAGTCCCCGTCCACCGAGCCGAAGTTGCCCTGGCCGTCGACCAGCATGTGCCGCATCGAGAACGGCTGCGCCATGCGCACCATGGTGTCGTATACCGCGGTGTCGCCGTGCGGGTGGTACTTGCCGATCACGTCGCCGACCACGCGCGCTGATTTCTTGTACGGCTTGTCCCAGTGATTCCTGAGTTCATTCATGGCGTACAGCACCCGGCGATGCACCGGCTTGAGGCCGTCGCGGACGTCGGGCAGGGCGCGCCCCACGATCACGCTCATCGCGTAGTCGAGATACGATTGGCGCATCTCGTCTTCGATCGTGATCGGCAGGATTTCGGAGGTTTGTACGGGGTCTGGATCGCTCATTCTGAAAGGGTTTTCCGGGGGTAGAAATACACTGGATTCTGGGGCACTTTTCAAGAGAATAATTTTACCAGAAATCGCGCTTTTATGCACCTTTTTCAGGGGGGGTCGGCCAACCGTTTGAGAGGGCGGATTCGAGACCCTGCGCAAGGGCTTCGGGACAGGGGGAATCCCGCCCAGATTCAGGCCTTTTCAAGGGGCTGGAGGGGTGGTGGCTATGGGTGGACTCGAACCACCGACCTTGGCATTATGAGTGCCACGCTCTAACCAACTGAGCTACATAGCCAGGTGCGCGCGCATTATAGGCGATCGGAGCCCGCCCCACAGGGAGCGGGAGAGCGCTTTCAAGAAGCTTTTCCTGCGCAGAGGGTGAATCGACAGGTGACTTCGCGACTTGCGACGCGGGCATCGCTTCCGAGCACGGACAGATTCCTGCGATTTTGCCTGCCTCACATTCCCGCGAGCAGCGAAGCCAGGGCATTCAGGCCGATCATTTCGATTCCTTCGCCCAGGGGATACGAGTCGTCGCCCGAATACACGACAAAGGTGCGCTCTGGATTGAGGTCGTCCCGTGCGTGGTGGAAGCCCTTGCGGAGTTTTGGCGCGAGGCCGTGTTTGACTTCGACGGCCCATAGTTTTCCGCCGGGCATTTCCAGCACCAGGTCGATTTCGGCTCCGGCGGCCGTCCGGT
>JAPONY010000029.1 GCA_026713705.1 Gammaproteobacteria bacterium | reverse complement strand
GTCATCGCGCCCAAGCCTTCTCGTTCCGACTGATCCAGGGTCACCGTATATCGTTTCATGGCTGCCAATCCTCCCATGCAGAATAACATCGGGGGATTTTAGCATCTAATGTACGACATTAGATGTATGACATGACACTAGAAGTACCGCAACAGCCTCATTCTCAGGCCGATTTCCTCGGCATCCAGCTCGTGCGCGGCCCGGATGCGCAGATCCTCCGTCCCGTCCAGTTGCACCAAAGACTCCGAATCGTAGCCCCTGTAGTACGTTTCGATCTGCAGGCCCACCTGCTCCGCGACCGGCGCGTGCACTCCCACGCCCAGGGTCCAGGTGGTGTAGTCTCTTTTGGTGCGGACGGTGCTTGCCCCGAAATCCGCCTCGCTTGTGCAGAGCGCCGGAGGAACTTCGAAGCAGCCAGTTGCGGTATTGACGTATTCGGCTTCGATCCGGTGCGCTCCGGCTAAAACGTAAAGCCCGGCATCCGGACCAAGCGCGGAGGTGAGGAATTCCGGCCGCCCGCCCAGCCTGAGCGTCACGCCGTAGCCGTGGTCCTTCTCGAAAGTCCAGCGCTCCGGCCAGTTTTCACCGACCTGCGGCCCGGTCGAAAAGGCTGGCAAGTCCGGGTCGTTTGCATCGTTGTGAGTTTTTCGCGCCGCGACATCCTCGGTTCCTTCAAGCCTTCCGCGTGCCTTCCCGCTGTGAAAGGCCAGGTTGATCTCGCCGCTCCAGTACAGGCTCCCGTAGTGGAGAGGGCCCTGGTATCCGAACACGAGCCCGAACCCGCTTGCCGTCTTGGTGTCGGAATCCCGCTCCGTGAAGATCTTGCCTTGGGATAAGGCCATGTTTCCGTCGGGTGTGTTGTCGAGGATCTTGAATGCTGAAACGTCCAGATCTTCCGCGGCGGCGGAAATCCCGATATAAATGCCTTTCTGCACTGCGGCAACCGGAGCCGGGGCACTGGCCAGAAATACTGTGCAAACCAGGAGGGCGGGCAACAGGATGGCGGATTGATTCATCTTGTCCATATTTGTCCTGACCGAAGGCGGCCTCGGATTCAGGGAATTATAGTCGGCTGCATCAAACCGCATCCTGTCGCCGTGATTGCTCCTCCATGGCATCCGCCACGGCCTGGCCGATCAGTTCAATTTTTGCGAATTTTTTTATCTTGGGCCGGAGCTCGTCCAGGCTGTCCGGATCCAGCAGCCCGCTCCACAAGGCGCAGGCATCGATCAGGCTGATAATCGCGACATCCCGCGCATCGAGGATCGTGCTGCTCAGCAGCTCATAGATGATTCTTTGCCGGACATCCCATAGGGGCCTGTCTTCCTTGGTGTGACGATCCTGTGCGTCAGGCGCAGCCATCCGGTCGAGCGACGCCCGAAGCAGGATGCCGCGGTCGACCAGATGTTCCAGCAGTTGTGGCTGGATGTGCTCGTAGTCATCGGCGAAGACGCGGGCCCAATGGCCGGTGGATTGCTGCCGATCCTCCGCCGCGATTTTCGTCAGGGCCTCGTCGAGAACGGCCATTCCCAGCGGCTCGGAATTCACGACGAACAGCTTTTCCAGGTCGGCGTCCACCCGGTTTGCGAGGGACAGGTCCATCAGGAGGGCGCCGCCGAGTGCATGGCGCAGGGAAGGGAGCGAAAACTCAGCATTCAGCCCGCCGGTGTCGTGGTCGAGCATCAGGAGCAGCACTTCCTCGCTGACGGTAATCACCTAGCCCCCCAGATATAACATCGACAGGATGACTGTACCATGCGGTGTCTTATTTAAGGAGGGTGTGGGGCTATGCGGCGGGGGGTGGCTCGCGCTGGATCAGTTTCAGAATCGGAGTCGCCACGCCGACGGTTAGTTGCGAAGGGTGAAACCAACGCCCGCTTTGCCGGAATTTCTTGCGGTCCGAATTCCGGATCCGAACCCGCAGCGGACGAAGGCAAAGCTCCAGGTGGCTCAGGCGATGGGTCAGCGAGGGCTCCTCATGCCATTCAAGATTTTCTCCGCAGGCCTGTGTCCAACGCCGTGCCTCAATCCGGCTCGGATATTCCGGCAGGCTCCACAGCCCGCCCCAGATGCCATGAGCCTGCCTCTGCCTCAAAAGGACTTCCCCGTTTTCTGTCTGTACGATGACGACCCAAGCCGTTCGGTGTGGCAATTGCGACCGCTTGCGGCCAGGTTGCTCAATGGATCCATGCCTGGTGTAGTCGCAGTCTTCGTTCAGCGGGCAGTGCACGCAGTCGGGAGTGCGTGGCGTGCAACACTGGGCCCCCAGGTCCATCAGGCCTTGGGTATAGAGGCCGGCGTCCCGCCTCGGCAGCAACGCTTCGGCAGCACGCCATAGGGATGCGTTGAGGGCCGCAGGCAGACCTTGATGTCGTGCGATGACGCGCCGCGCATTGCCGTCCAGCATCGGCGCGGGTTGATCCAGGGTCAGTGAAACAATGGCACCGGCCGTGCTGCGGCCGACGCCCGGCAAGCGCACCCAGTCCTCGACGGTGCGCGGCAGCTGGCCTCCCGAACTTCGAATGATTCGCGCGGCCTGATGCAGGTGGCGGGCCCGGGCGTAGTAGCCCAGCCCGGACCAGCACGCCAGCACGGCATCCAAAGGTGTTTCGGCCAGTCGCTTGACGCTCGGGAATGCCCGCATGAACCGCTGAAAATAGGGGATCACGGTTGCGACCTGGGTCTGCTGCAGCATGATTTCGGAGACCCAGACCCGGTACAGCGTGCGTTGACGCTGCCAGGGCAGGTCGTGACGGCCGTGTTTGCGCTGGTAGCGGATTACCCGGCGGGCAAACGACGACACGGGTTCAGAACAGGTCTTCGAGTAGTTTTCGCAGGACCTTGCCGGCGGGTTTACCGGCTTTTTCTTCGACTTTTTCCTCAACCTTGTCGACGACGGACCCCATGCCCTTGTGCAGTCCTTTGTCCAGTTGTTCCTCTACCAGTCCCGACATGTCCAGAGAGTGCGACAGGTTGTCGAATGGCCCCTTGATGCGCACCGGAATCTTCAGGCTCTGGCCGGACCAGACGTTCAACTGGTAGTCGACCGACGAGTGCGGCAGGTCAATGTAACCCAGCCCGTCCAGGGAAATCGCGCCCGCGTCCATCTTCAGTTCGCGACTGGTCAACCGACCGTCGTTGGCATTCCAACTCACGAGCAACAGGTCGAATGGCAGTTTCCCCTGGGAAGTGGTTTCGCTGGGACGTTCCTGCAACATCGCAATGGCGGCTTCCACAGCCCTGGCGACCTCGCCGACCTGCAGCACGCCATTGCGCACGGTCAGGCTGACAAAGCCGGTCAGGGAAGGCCAGACCGTGGCGGTGCGATGCCCGCGCGCGTTCAGGGCCAGGTTCAGGTCGGTCGTGCCTTCGATGGGGGTGTGTCCGTCCTCGTCGAACAGTGCCAGCACGCGGCCGAGCTCCAGTTGTTCCAGTTTCAAGTCAAGCTTATACAGGGGGATGCCGCCGGAAACATCCAGCTCCGCCCCGGCCTGGACTACGCCATCATTGACTTTCCCGCTCAGTGACTCGACTTCCCAGAGCCCTTCGTCGGCAGTCAGCCGGGCGTGCGTTTCCGCGAATTCTAGCCCTTGCCAGTGCAGTTGTTCCAGTTGCACCTTGGCCACGAGTTTCTGCTGGCGCAACCAGTCGATCGGCAGGCCGTCCGGAGGCGCGGGGTCGTCGCCGGGCTCGGCCTGATCCTCGGCTTCGGCTTGCTGTTCCTGCGGCAGGTACCGGTCCAGGTCGATTTCGCCCACTTGCAGGTTCAGCGCAAGCCGCGGCCGGTCGAAGTCGAGCAGGGAGATTTCTCCCCGGATCGAGGTGGAGTCCAGTGTTGCATCCAGTCCCGACAGTTGAACGCCCCGCGGATGGACCCTGAGGTCGCTTTCCCATTTCAGGAACCGTAGCACGGTCGGATCTTCAAGGGTGGGCATCTGGTGATTCCAGAGTGCCAGCCAGTGCAGGACATCGACGCCGGCTCCCTCGACATGTCCGATCAGCTCCGGCTTTTCAGACAGGGATTTCACCTCCAGCGGGGCGAATCGCAGCTGCGCCCCCTCGACCGTTGCTTCGGCCCCATCGAGATACAGGGTGTCGCTGGCCTGGTCCCATTGAAAAGATCGTGCCTGGATCGTGGGGTTGATGCGCGTGAAGGCGAATGCCGGCCCGGTCAACTCCAGTGTCATGTCCAAGTCGTCGCCGGTGATTTTTTCTCCACCCTTCTTCAGGGTGAGGTCGGTGGCCAGCTTGACTTGGGCGTTGATCCGGTTCTCGGCCCGGGTGTCAAGCCAGGCCATTAACTCGCCGTCCAGTTCGACATGCATGTTGCCGCCGGACGTCAGGTTCTCCAGGTTCAGGCTGAGGTTCGACCCCCGCATGCGGCGGTTGCGCAGTTCGTCCCAGATCGCGATGGTGCTGTCGGTCAGCCGGATCTCGCCCAGATCGATTCCTGCCGCCCCGCCCGAGTCGGACCCGGCTTCGGGCCGGGAGGACCCCTTGTCGGCAAGCAGACCGGCCCAGTTGGTGTGCCCGTTCGATTTCCGGCGCAGCCGCAGTTGCAGCCCGTCCAGGCGAACGGAGCGGATTTTCAGATCGCCCATCAGCAATGGGATGACCTGCAGGTACGCTTCAACGCGCCTTGCGGTCAGCATGGGCTCCTGCCCGAATCCCGGAGGGTTGTCGAACGAGACGTCATGGACCTCGAATCCGACCAGCGGGGGATCCAGGTGCAGTTCCAGGCTTCCGTCGATGGTGAATGCTCGCCCGGTTTGCTCCTCAACCAGGTTGATCAGGTCGTCCCGGTAGTCGTCGGGCTCGAAAGTCAATACCAGGTAACTGAGGGCCAGCAGGCTGGCGAGCACCAGCGTCAGGACACCGAAAGCGGTATAGCGGAAAGTTTTGGACAATGCGGACATTACGACGAGGCGAATTCGCGCGTCCAGTCTCCGGAGCGGCCGCCGGACTTGCGCAGCAGCCCGATGTCTTGAATGCGCATTCCCCGGTCGACGGCCTTGCACATGTCGTAGATGGTCAACAGTGAGATCTGTACGGCCGTGAGGGCTTCCATCTCGACTCCGGTGGGTCCGCGGGTTTCACAGCGGACGAGGCACCGCACAGCGGGCGGTTTGTTCTCCAGCTCGAACTCCACGGCCACATGAGTCAGGGACAGGGGGTGGCACAACGGAATCAGATCGGCGGTACGTTTGGTCGCCATGATTCCCGAGGTACGCGCGATGCCGAGCACATCGCCCTTGCGATGGGTCCCTTCCCGGATTTTCTCCAAGGTCTCCGCCTGCATCAGGATGCGCCCTTCCGCCTCCGCCACGCGATGCGTGGCTTCCTTGTCCGAAATATCGACCATATGGGCTTCGCCCTGGGCGTTAAAGTGGGTCAGATCGGCCATTTCCAGAAAAATTGAGCGGCACCGCCTATTGTATGCTCATGGGAGCCTTTTTTCTTTGCACACAAGGGTCGGGCTTATCCGCCGGGCCCCCGCCCGATGGCCGAAACCGGCACCGTGGCGGTCTCGCCGCGGGTGCGCGAAACAGGTGCGAGAGCATGGCCGAAGATCGCTTCATAAGTCGCGTGCACCCGGCCCTGGTTGTCCACCGGGTAGGCTTCGGCCAGGGCCTGCCACTGATCCCGGGTGCAGGGTTGCGCGGCAGGTGATTCGATACGACTCGAACCGATGCCCTTGAGTTCCCGGACCAGATCGCGGACCGAAGCGTAGGAGGCGTCCAATCGCTCGACATCCAGGACCGGGTCCTGGTAGCCTTCCTCCAGTAGCAGGTCGCCGATCGGGTGCATGTCGCTGAACTCGTTGACTCCACCCTCCATGCCCGCCGCCCGTTGCGCGGCCTGCAGTTCATTCAGGGTATCCGGGCCGTAGGTCGAGAACATCAGCAGCCCGCCAGGGCGCAGCACGCGACTGATTTCCTGCAGAACTTCGGTCAACGGCAGGCACCATTGCAGGGTGGAACTTGAGAAGATCAAGTCGACCGTGCCTGGCGCGAAGGGCAGTTGGAACGCATCGGCGACGACAGGGGTTCCAGCCGACCCGCCCTTTTGACCTTGCTTCAGCATGGCGTGGGAAAAATCGACCGCGATGATTTGCGCTCGGGGATAGCGCTGACCCAGCTGTGTCGCCCCGTCCCCGGTTCCGGCACCCAGATCCACAACGCATCCGGGATCCACCTGGACCAGGTCCAGCCGTTCGAGCAGCCGCAGGGTGATCTCGCGCTGCACGCCGGCAAACTGGTCGTAGCAGGCCGCAGCGCGGTCGAATCTCCGGCGCAGCCTTGCCTGTCGGGCGCGGTCGGATTCGTTCATTCGAGCGATTGCCAGAACGTGTGCATCAGTTCCGCGCATTGGTCTGGTTCCGACAGCAGGAGCGCGTGTCCCGAATGCTGAACCAGGCCGAAGTGGGTCTCGGGGCAAAGGGCGCGGAGGGGGTGGGCCGCATCTGCCGGAACCAACGCGTCGTGCTCTCCCAGGATGCACTGCTGCGCGACCAGGCTACGGGCCCATATTCCGCGCAGATCGGTGTGCTCGAGCAAATCCAGTCCCTGCTCGAGGGTCGCACAATCTGGAACCGGGGCGGCCTGAAGTTGATCGCGTATCTGTTGTGCCTGACTGTCCCCATGGGCGACCAGGTTCGCGAAATGCCGCATGCCGGCTTCTCGATCCAGCCGGATGCGCCGGCGGAAGTCTTGGAAGGCCGAGGATTCGATGGCGTGGGGCCAGTCGTCGCGTGCGACCATGCAGGGCTGCGAGGCGAGAAGGGTCAGTGAGCGTGGGCGAAGCCCGCCCTCAAGTGCGGAAAGTGCCACCAGGCCGCCCATTGACCAGCCGACCCAATGAGCATCCTCATGTTCCGCCAACTGCTCGGAATCCCGGCCATTGCGTTGGCCGGGAGCCCCGCCGTATCCTGCGAGAGTCAGCCGGCGAACCGTATAATTGGTAGCAAGCCGCCCGGCTACGGGCTCCCATACGAATGAATGAAACCCGAATCCGTGAATCAGGATCACCGACGGTCTGCTTCTGGAATCCGGATTGCCCATGAGCGCTGAAGTCCACTTTCTACTTATGCTGCTGGGTGTGGCGCTGGGCAGCTATCTGATCGGCGCGGTCAACAGCGCCTTGATTATAAGCAGGGCTTGCGGCCTGCCGGACCCGCGGACCGAGGGTTCCGGCAATCCGGGCGCGACCAACATGCTGCGGGTCAGCAAAAACAAGAGATGGGCCGTGGCCACCTTGGCCGGGGACGCCAGCAAGGGGGCGCTGGCCGTGGCGCTGGCGCTTTACGTTGCCGGGGAGCCCCTTTCGCCTGCTTGGCCGTCGCCGGCCGTGGTGGCCGGCGTCATGGTGGTGATTGGCCATGTGTGGCCAGTCTATTACCGCTTTCGGGGCGGGAAGGGCGTGGCGACGTTGGCCGGAATGATGGCGGTATTGAATCCGGTGTTGCTGGCCATGGGGTTGGCGACCTGGCTGCTCGGCTATGCGCTGTACCGGCGGGTCTCGGCCGCTTCCATTGCCGTTGCCGCCGCCTTGCCGCTCTATGCCTGGGCGGTGCACCGGGGCTGGGATCTCGTGTTGGCAGGCCTTCTCTTGGGCACGGTGGTCGTCTATCGGCACCAAGAGAACCTACGCCGTCTTCTGCGCGGCGAGGAGGATTGGCTGTAAGCCAGGGTTTGCTGGGCCACCCGAAGCTTGGCCACAATGGGCTATACCATGAAAAATAGATATATAACATCCAATTTTCATGGTAATATGAGTGCCTGATGAGAGATCGGCCTATCCACTTGAATGCGCTGGAGAAACATCTCCGGGCTGATCCCGTGGTCGGTCTTCTGGGAGCCCGGCAGGTCGGCAAGACGACGCTGGCCCGCGAACTGGCGAAACGCCGGCGCGGAGCCGTCCATTTTTTCGACCTTGAATCCTCTGCTGACCTGGCCCGGTTGACGGCGGATCCGCTCCTGGCCCTGTCGCCCTTGCGCGGACTGGTGGTGCTGGACGAGATCCAACGTCTTCCCGAGGTGTTTCCGACCCTTCGGGTGCTGGCCGACCGTCCACGCAGTCCCGCCCGTTTCCTGGTCCTCGGCAGCGCTTCTCCGGAGCTGTTGCGGCAGAGTTCCGAGACCTTGGCGGGACGTATTTCGTACCATTCGCTGCCGGGATTCACCCTGCCCGAAATCCCGGCGAACGAGGCGGACCGTCTCTGGCTTCGGGGCGGCTTCCCACGCGCGTTCACGGCGCGCAGCCACGCGGACAGCCTCCGCTGGAGAAACAACTTCATCCGAAGCTTCCTCGAAAGGGATCTGGGGCAACTCGGCATCCCGTTCCCAAGTGGCACCATGGACCGTTTCTGGGCCATGTTGGCCCACGGCCACGGACAGTTGTGGAACGGTTCTGAACTGGGCCGCGCTTTCGGAGTGTCGCACCATGCCGCTCGCCGCTATCTGGAGGCGTTGGAGTCGACCTTCATGGTGCGATGCCTGAAGCCTTGGCATGCCAACCTTCGAAAACGCCAGGTCAAGTCCCCGAAAATCTACTTCAGGGACACTGGCCTGCTGCACTGCTTCCTCGGGGTATCGACCCGCGAGGAACTGGAGCGGCACCCTAAGGTCGGGGCTTCCTGGGAAGGATTCATCATCGAGAACCTGATCCAGATTCTGGGCGCCGAGGAGCGGCAGTGTTATTTCTGGGCCACACACACCGGGGCGGAGATCGATTTGGTGGTGCAGCAGAGGGGGCGGTTGCGGGGGTTCGAGATCAAGCGCACCGCCGCACCCAAGTTCACCCGTTCCATGCGGTCGGCTCTTGACGATCTCCAGTTGAGTCGGATTGATGTAATCCATGCCGGGGAAGAAAGTTTCCCTCTGGCTCGGAGGGTTCAGGCTGTTTCGGCCGACCGGATGCTCGAAGAGATTCAGGTCTGAGTCGGTGGATTGGGTTCTTGGTCGAGGATGGAGATATACTGCTGATAGCCGAAAAGGCGATTGCGTTTTTGCCCCGTCAACTCACGAACGATACCGAGCTGCTCCAGCAGCCCCATGCCTCTTGAGACCGCAGGAAAGGACAGTTTCGTGTTGTCGGCCACGAACTGGAGAGACGTGACCGGGCGCTTTTGCAGCACTTGATGGACGCGCAACGCCGACCCAGCCTTGCGTCCCTCCTGCTGTAGCCTTGTCCGATCCTGCCGGAATAACTGCAACAGACGTTGCGCGGTCGAAACGGCCCCTTGAGCCGTTTGCTCTACCCCGGCCAAAAAAAACTGGGTCCATGCTTCCCAGTCTCCGTCTTTGCGCACTTCGTCGAGCAGCGCGTAGTACCGGTCTCTGTGCTGCTTGAAATAGAGGCTCAGATACAGGAGAGGCTCGCGAACGATGCCCGCCTGGTACAGGGCCAGGGTAATCATCAGTCGGCCGACGCGACCGTTGCCGTCCAGGAACGGGTGGATGGTCTCGAACTGGACGTGAGCCAGGCCGGCGCGCAGCAAAGCGGGCAGGTCCTCGCTCTGTGAGTGATAGAACCGCTCCAAGTCCGCCATGCAGTCTTCGACGGTCTCCGGTGGCGGAGGCACGAAACGTGCATTGCCTGGGCGGGTGCCGCCAATCCAGTTCTGTGACCTCCGGAACTCTCCCGGCATTTTGTTGCTGCCCCGGCCCCGACCGAGCAGTTTCTCATGGATTTCCCGGACGAGACGGTTGCAAAGCGGGAACCCGTCATCCAACCGGGACATCCCATGTTCCAGCGCGACGACATAATTCGAGACTTCGGTGACGTCGTCGAGCGGGACGCCCGGCGATTCTTCGAACTCATAAAGCAGGAGATCCGACAGGGTGGATTGGGTTCCCTCGATTTGGGAGGACAGGACGGCTTCCTTGCGAACATAGGTATAAAGAAACAGGTGCGTATCGGGAAGAAGCACGGAAAGGCTGTCGAGGTGCCCCAGCGCCAGCAAGGCCTTTTCGAGCGAACTCTGAAGGGTGGTCAGATCCAGCGCGGGTTCGGGCGGCAGGCAGTTGGGCACGAAGGCGGGTACAGCCTCTCCTCCTGAGGACGTCGTCCAGGTCTGCCCGCTAGGTCCGCGTTTCATGGTTTTTCGACATTTTGAAAGACATTATTATCATTTTACAAGAAAAAAATAATAAAGGGAAACGATTCTTCATTTAATTGGCTAAACGATAATAACGATCACCTCTATTATTATTTTCTTATTAAAGTTTTATAAAGATACTCCTTATCTCCCTCTTATTTAACCCAGTGAAATAAACATGGGCAGGAAGTAAAGTCTACTAGTGAGGAAAAGAATCTGCTTGCAACTGCACAAGACTTGTGCCGCCAAGGGATACTCAAAATACTAGATACGGACATGAGACCTAACTGAAACGAGCTGATCCTAGGAAGGGAAGCGTGAGTGTCTCAGACTCTCAGGGTAAGCCATGGTTCATTGTCTGATAGGCTTGTGGTCTGTGGGCGGTCCGGAGCAGTCAACTACCGGCATTTGCTGCGCAGGTGGTTACTCCGACATGAGTACTCTCAACGACCAATCGCTATGTTTATCTTGACGACGAGATCCCGAGCCAGACGGCGAAGCGCGCGCAGTAGCGATTCATCGTAAACTATGCCATAACCAGCCTAGTTATCTTGAGATAATGAAAAGCCAAGCAACAGGCAAGACAAATACTGTTCGTGAAGATTTCGACCCTTCCAAGAGCGGATGGCATGTGCACGACAAGGCCCTACAGGCAAGATCATCTGGGAGTACCCAGACTGCCCTTTTCGGGCATTCCGCACAACCGTGCCCGCACGAAGGGAACGAATTGCAAGAATCCCATCTTCGAGTTGACAGCCTGAACAGAATGCCATTCGAGGCCATTACCCGCCCAATGGTAATTTGTGGCGACGCCACGCAGGCTCTGAAGCTTCTCCCTGAAAAGTCCATTCAAACGGTTGTCACGTCACCGCCCTATTGGTCATTGCGTGATTACGGAGTTAAAGAACAGATTGGGCGGGACGACAGTTTAAGAAGCTATATCAGGAGCATCGTTTGTACCTTTGAGCAGATCGGGCGTGTCTTGCGCGACGATGGCACTGTTTGGCTAAACGTTGGTGATTCCTACACATCCGGTAACCGGAGATATCGGGCACCAGATCGGAAGAACCGTGCGCGCGCCATGGCAGTGCGACCTCCGACGCCAGAAGGACTCAAGCCAAAGGACTTGATCGGTGTTCCTTGGAGATTGGCACTCGCTCTACAAGATGCGGGCTGGTGGGTCCGCAGTGAAGTCATATGGTACAAGCCGAATGCTCATCCAGAGTCCGTTCGAGACCGACCGACTAAAGCTCACGAAACTGTTTTCCTCTTGTCAAAGGGCCAGGACTATTACTATGACCATGAAGTCGTCAAGGGGCCGCACGAACGTCGCCTGCGAACAGTCTGGGAGATTCCCACTGAACCTGTAAAGCGCGTGAATGGGAAAGCAGATGATCATCCCGCGATGATGCCCCTGTCGCTTGCTCGATGCTGTGTAGCCATTACAAGTCGCAATGACAGTGTCGTACTTGACCCGTATGCGGGCTCGGGTACAACGCTTCTCGCAGCACGTGAACTCGGGCGACGGTGGGTTGGAGTAGAAATCAAGCCTGCTTTCGTGGATCTGATCGAGCGTCGGTTGTACATGTCATGACACTCGATGAACTCAAAGCGACTCTCGATTCGTTCTCACCGATCAAGATCGAGTTCGTGGCAAAAGTTATGGAATCATTGGCAAACCCTCCGAGCGCCAACATTCGGTCTAGAGGAACATGGCTCACGAGTGAGCCGGACTGGATTGAATACTTCGGACTTGCTTTGTCGGTTCACCATGGAACCACTACTGAGCCGTTGGGGCTAACGTCATTTGAGACGGTGTTCAGAAACGCATGTGAACAACTTCGCTGGTCAATTGATCCTCCGGGCTCCCCAACCGAACGATTCGTTGATTTGGTCGTTCGTCCTCAACCGGGTAATTGTCTGCGATTGTCTCTGAAGTCTTCCGCTGCCAAGAACCTATCCGAGACAACGTTGCATATTTCCAAATTAACGGAGGCCGCTTGGATTCAAGATGTACGCACCGCCAGAGATCGACGAGACCGTACACTTGAACTGTTCAGGCAATACCAGAGTGCCGTTACTCAGATAGTCATGCTCCGGGCGTTCCGGGAAGACATTGACAAAATCCCGCACAAGTATCAACTTGTTGAAGTTCCAGTCAGTATCTTCGATTCAATTCAGCAGGCACCGCTAGGGGTCTTTGAGCGGGATGCGCCAGTGATCGAATGTACCGTTGGAGATCGGGTGGCGGCAATGGTGGCCATCGACCGGTCCGATGCAAAGATTACAATCAAGAAAGTTCAGCTTTCTGCCTGCACTGTTCATGCGGAATGGGATAGGGCGTAATCGAGAATACAGGATTAGCAGAATCCGCCAGTGATGGTGGATGGCCGGCAGCGCCGAGTGAACTATATCCGTGTCTGCAATGGAAACTGAGTCCACGGTGGGTAGGAGTCGACCCAAAACCGTGGCATCGGTAAGACACTAAAAAGAGAGAGTTTCTTTCCGTCATTCGGTAGCTTTGAGGTAAGAAAGCATCTCAGATGCGTGGGCAGTTTTTTACTTTTTGCTTATTGCGTAAGTCAGAATAAGAGAATCTGTTATTATGATTTAGGCGCTAAGTCATAATAACGGTCTCCCGACGGTCGGGAAGGAACCATCTGTGGCGACGGACATGAATCAACGGTAGGGCAAGAGTTTTGGCGGGCTTCTCCATGGAGGAAGACGCTTCCTAGGCTGCACCAAGTAGAATTAAGACTCCAAGCGGGTGTAGTTCAATGGTAGAACTTCAGCTTCCCAAGCTGATAACGAGGGTTCGATTCCCTTCACCCGCTCCATTTTGAGAACCGATGAACGATCTGGCCTCCATCGCGCAGACTGAACCGCAAGCCTTCATGCGCAGCGTTCTGCAGCGTATTGCGACCGGACCCGAGTACAGCAAGGATCTCCCGCAAGAAGAGACGCGAGCGGCATTGAACCTGATTCTGGACGGTCAGGCGGACCCGGTACAGGCGGGGATTTTCTTCATTGCGTTGCGCATGAAGCGGGAGACTCTGGAAGAAAACACCGGTTCGCTGGAGGCGCTTCGCGACCACACCGAATCGGTCGTGGCGGATGTTGCGCAGGTTGTGGATGTGGCGGAACCGTATGACGGTTTCGTGCGCGGGTTGCCGGTCGGAGCGTTCCTGCCGGCCGTGCTGAGCGCCTGCGGGGCGCCGGCGGTTTGCCATGGCGCCGAGGCGGTCGGCCCGAAGTTCGGGGTGACGCCGCGACAGATCCTGCGTGCCTGCGGCGCGAACGTGGATCGCACGACCGCGGAAGCGGCTGCACGGGTGGGGGATGCCGAGTGCGGCTGGAGCTACGTGGACCAGTCGCAGTTCTGTCCTGCCTTGCACCAGTTACTGGAACTCCGCACCCGCATCGTCAAGCGTCCGGTGCTGACGACGGTGGAAGTGTTGCTCGCGCCGGTGCGCGGCCGCGACGCCACCCATTTGGTCACCGGCTATGTGCACAAGCCCTACCCGCCGGTGTATGCACATCTGGCTCGTGCCGCAGGGTTTTCTTCCGCACTGATCGTGCGCGGCGTGGAGGGCGGCGTGTTCCCCTCGCTCAAGCAGGCTGGGAAGGCGTTCGGGTTCCATGGGGACGAGGAAGAGACGGAGTGGGACTTCCACGCCGACAATCTGGATTTCACGCATGACAGTCGCGCGGTGCCCCTGCCGGATACTGACTTGCCGGGAGAGCGGGTGGCGCAGGCGGCGGCCGAGACCGGGCTTGAGGCATTGGCCGGACAGGCCGGGCCGGCGAAAGACAGCTTGCAGTACGCGGCAGCGATGATTCTGGCGCATCTTGACGGAAGCCGGGATATCCGGCGGCATTACCCAAGCGTTTGCGAGGCCATCGATAGTGGCCGGGCGCGGGCGCGTTTCGAAGCAGGTTCGTGACGGCCATGGATGAATCGACTCAACTGAGCCTGGAAAGCGGCATCTCGGCGTTCGCGTCCAAGCAGTTTGCGCGCGCCCTGCAGTTGTTGACGCCGTTGGCCGAGGCGGGAGACCCGGAGGCTCAGTACCGATGCGCGATCATGTACCAGAATGGATTGGGGTGCGTGGTGGATGCCGAACGAGCCCTCATCTGGATGACTGCAGCGGCCGAGGCGGGCCTGGCACTGGCGCAACACGGGTTGGGGTTCATGTACATGGAGGGCGAATGCGTTGAGCAGGACGGAGAAAAGGCCGTGTACTGGTACGAAAAGGCGGCGGCTCAGGGCTTGGCCGGCTCGCTGACTACGCTGGCCATGATGTACGAGGAAGGGACGCTGGTACCGCAAGACATGGAGCGCGCCCGCGCCTTGTACAAGCAAGCCGGGTTCTGATCGCATATGCGTCCGTCTCAACTGGCCCGAGTACTGGAAGAGGAGTTCCGAAGCGCGGCTAAGGGGCACCACACGCCGGCCATGATTTGGGGGCCACCCGGCGTGGGCAAGTCGCAGATCGTGGCGCAGGTCGCCGACCGTCATACGGCGCCGATGATTGATATCCGCCTGTCGCAGATGGAGCCGAGCGACTTGCGCGGCATACCTTTTCGCGTGGACGACACGGTGGATTGGGCGATTCCGGCCATGCTGCCGAATGTGGACCGCCACGGACCGAACGGAATCCTGTTTCTGGACGAAATCACTTCGGCTGCGCCGACTGTTTCCGCGGCCGCCTACCAGTTGATTCTGGACCGGCGGCTCGGCCATTACCAGGTGCCGGACGGTTGGGCCATCTTTGCGGCCGGCAATCGGCAGGGTGACCGCGGCGTGACCTATGTGATGCCTTCGCCGCTTGCCAACCGCTTCTCGCATTTTGAACTCGACGTGCACCTGGACGACTGGGTGCAATGGGCCTATGGAGAAGAGATCGACGATCGGGTGATCGGTTTTCTGCGGTTGCGCCCGGAACTTCTGTTCGACTTCGACGCCGAGCACAATCCCAGCGCGTTTCCCACCCCGCGATCCTGGGAGTTCGCGCACCGGGCGCTGCGCAAGTTCGAATCCGACTCCTCGGTGCTGGGTGAGACGCTTCAGGCCTGTGTGGGACCGGCCGCGGGGATGCAGCTGAATGCCTTTGTTCAGCATGCCGCCGAGTTGCCGGACCTGGACGACGTGTTGGCTGGCAAGGACACGACCATTCCGGAATCGGTGGATCTGCAATACGCCGTGGCTGCCGCATTGGTTGGCCGGGCGGTGCGCGCCAGGAAGGAGTCGAAGCTCGATGGGGTGCTGGGTCCGGTCCTGACTTACGCCGGACGGTTTCCGCAACGCGAGATCGGCGTCATGCTGGTCTGCGACCTGTTGCGCGGGGTCGGGGAAGAGCCGGTGTTCAGCGCGCCGGAATTCAAGCCCTGGGCGGATCAGGTCGCGGAGCTTCTGGTTTACGATTGATGCCGGCGGCGCGCGACGCGAAGACCCGACTGGCTCAGGCCCGCACCCGGTTGGTCTTGGACCGGCCTTTCCTCGGCGCCTTGGTATTACAGTTGCCGCTGGTGGAAGGGGAGGATTGGTGCCGGACCACGGCGACCGACACGCAGAATTTCTACTACAACCCTGCCTATATCGACCGCCTGACCGGTGAGGAAGTCCAGTCGGTGCTCTGTCACGAGGCCCTTCACTGCGCGCTGCTGCACCTGCACCGGAAAGGGCACCGCGTCCGGGGGCGCTGGGATGTCGCCTGTGACTATGCGGTGAATTGCCTGCTGGTCGCCGAGGACATGATGCTCCCTCAGGGTGCCCTGTACGAACCGAAGTTTGCGGACCTCACCGCGGAGGAAATCTACCCCTGTCTCGACGAAATGGAGGACAAGCGGACTCAGGACCTGCACATGTACGGTGATTCGTCGGGCCGCGAGGATCCAGCGGCCGGACCCCGCCCCCTCAGTTCGGCGAAGCAGAACGCCATGGCGGCTACCTGGCAGGCCCGGGTTTCACGCGCTCTGGATGCGACCCGGCAGGCCGGGCGGCTGTCCGAGAGCTTCGAGAGGCATTTCTCTCCCCAACTGATCCCGCGCCTGCCGTGGCGGCAGCTGCTCGCCCGCCATGCCGGCGCACTGGCACGAGACGACTACAGTTACCAGCGCACGTCCACGCGCCGGGAAGGACCCGCGATCTACCCGAGCCTTCGCGGCCGTGAAGTCGACCTTGTGGCTGCGCTGGACGTCAGCGGTTCGGTCTCGGATGCCGAGATCGCGGAATTCGTCGGCGAGGTCAACGCGATCAAGGGAGCCTTGCGCGCGCGCATCACGCTGCTGGCATGCGACCAGGAACTGTCCTCGGAGGGCCCGAAAGTATTTGAGCCCTGGGAGACACTGGAGCCGCCGACCCAGGTCAGTGGCGGCGGCGGCACTTCGTTTCGCCCGGTCTTCGAATGGGTGAATCGCCAGGACCGCATGCCGGACCTGTTGCTGTACTTCACGGATGCCCAAGGCCGGTATCCGGATGCCGAGCCGCCTTACCCGGTGCTGTGGCTGGTCAAAGGCCGCGCATCCGTGCCGTGGGGCGAGAGAATCCAGCTGAATTGATCGCAGTGCTGGCTGAACCCGACCTGTTGCGTATGAACGTGCTGTTGACCCAGCCGTTGCAGGCGGTCCGCATTGATGAATCACGGATGCGTCTGGAGGCCTTGACCGAGCAAGGCGAGGCGCGGGTGGCGTTACACCCGAATACGCGCCCGGAGTCCTACCTGCGCGAAGTGCGCGCTTTGCTGTCCACCCGGATCCTAGGTTCTCCGGGCGGTTACCCGCTGTACATCCGTCGCTGGACCCGGATGGGTCAGGCACGCGACGACGGCTCGCTGGAGCGATTGTTGTTGCTGGGCGAACCGGAAGCGGTGGCGGCGGTGGTCCATGCGCCGGGGCTGACGGAGGAGCTCGCGCGACGGGCCTGGTGGGTGGAACCGAATTCCGAACATGCCCGCCGAATGCTGGACAGCCCGGCTGTTGCCGACAGTGCGCTGGGCGCGACGCTGGTGGAGTTTCTCCTTGAGTTCCTGCCGTTCGAGGAGCGCCCCGGCGACATCATTGCATCGCTGCAGCGTCTGCTGCGTCACCCGTCGTTGACGGAGGAACAGCGGTCTGCCTTGTGGCAGCGTGCTCAACGCCAGTCTGCCTACATGGTCGGTTTTCTGTCGGCAGGTGCCGAATGCTTGCCGGAAGCATACCCGCCGCATCCGAAACTGGAAGAGGTCCGGGCAGGGATCGGCCCAGACGCGGAAGGCCCCCTTGCGCAACGCCTGCTATGGGTTCTCGATGCATCTGGGCAGGGTTTTCTCGCGGCCGCCCAAAAGGCGCTTGCGCGCCCGCCCAACCAGGACGTGGTGGTCGCCTTGCTGAATGCGGTCGGGCGGGGGTTTTCCCTGCCCGGAGCGGATGCATCGTTCCGGACGTTGGGCGAACTCGAAGGAGACGCTGATGCTTTTCCGGCCCAGGCCTCGTGGGAGAAGAACCCGGACTTCTCCGAATTCCGCCGTTCTGTGCTGTGTCTGGCTCGGGTCGGGGAGCGGTTATTGGACCCGATTTTCGGCGTGAGCGATGCAGTAGGGTCGGTCATGCGCCGACGGATCGAACCGGTCGCCCAGCCGATCAAGAAATATCTGGAGTGTTTGGCCAGCCATGAATGAAAATTTGAGCATGAGGCTGCCGGACGGGCGGATGCTGGCCTATGCCGAATACGGGGACCCCGACGGCATCCCGGTCCTAGGTGTGCACGGCACGCCGGGAACCCGGCATATCTTCTCGCTCGCCGATGCTTCGGCCCGCAAGCATGGGCTCCGCATGGTCGTACCGGACCGGGCAGGTGTTGGGGATTCGGAGGACCGCCCTGATCACAGCATTGCGGGACATGTCGAGGATGCCATGGCGTTGCTGGATTATCTCGGGGTGGAGAAGTTCGCGGTATTCGGTTTTTCCGGGGGAGGTCCCTATACGGCAGAAGCGGCAAGGCAGGTGCCGCATCGCATTCGGGCCTTGACTCTGGTCAGCGCGCACGTGCAGGGTGTGCAGCCCGGTCCGGGGCACCGGGCGTTGATGAAACTGGCCAATGCCAGCATTCCGGCAGCTCAATTGATGTTTCTGGCGATCGCGATTCCTGCAGTCGTTGCACCGAATTTTTCCCGGCTCCTGATTGGGCCGGGCCTCAATCACAGCGATCGGCAGACCATGAAGGACCGGGAAATCCGCCGGTGCCTCACCAAGGGCATTGCCGGGGTCCTTTGGAGTGGGCGCGCGACCGCTCTCGAAGCGAGGAACTTTTATCGCGAAGGCCCTCCTTCGCCGATCGCGCTGGATGCGCCGGTACGGATCTGGCACGGGGCGGAGGACAAGGTAATCGTGCCGAAAGCCGCATTTATATATTCGCGCATGTTTCCCGGTTCCTATCTGACGATCATTCCGAAGGTCGGGCATCTGTGGGGGCTAGTCGCTTGTGACCAGGTGCTGGCGATTTTAGCGGAAGATTTGCATTGAAAGGACAAGATAGCAAAGGCAGTTTGACGGCCCGGAATCCTCTCATGAAATAGCCTATGCCTGATAGCTTTCATAATGTTAGGATGAATTCATTGAAAGCATTATGAGTTATTGACTATGGCTACTCTGACGATCCGCAACCTGCCCGGCGAGCTGCATCGGGCCTTGCGGGTTCAGGCCGCCCGGTACGGCCGCAGCACCGAGGCCGAAGTGCGTGCCATCCTGGAGGAGGCGGTCCTGCGGAAAGGGCGGGTTGCACTGGGGTCGCGGCTGGTAGCAATCGGTCGGCGGGCCCGGTTGACGGACGAGGAATTCGCTGGTTTCGCGCAACGGGACACCACCGCGGACCATCCGATAGATCTCGAATGATTTTGGCCGACAGGAAATTATTCTAGTGGCTTGTGTAGGTGGAACTATAACTGTTGATCTGATCCAGAAATAACGGTTGAGCAAGTGAGCGGGTGGCGTCCTGATTGACTGGCCCGGTTCATGCAGGCGGGATCGGCCTGATGCCGTCACGGATGCGGAAAGGTTTGAAAATTACTTATTTTAGACACCTAAAGTGGCTAAAATAAAAAGAATCCAAACTTGTACGCGGTTTGTAAAGTTGTTATTATAACTATTATGAAGCATCAAAAATGGGCAAAGCTAAACCAATTGCACCGTCTCCTGCCCGAAGGTTTGCTCGCCGATGCAGCCTGGCTTACGGCTGCGGGCTATCCGAGCTCGCTACGGAGCCGCTATCTGGCCAGCGGATGGTTGCAAGCGGTGACCCGGGGCGTATTCCGACGGCCGCTGCACAAGCCGGGCTTCGAGGGTGAGGAGACTCCGTTGCGCTGGCAGCATGTTGTTGTCTCGCTCCAGTCGGTCTTGGGGCGCCCGCTCGCGGTTGGCGGGCGTACGGCGCTGGAACTCAACGGCCTGACCCACTACGTATCAAGTACCGGGCCCAGAGAGATTCACCTGTACGGTGACGAATCTGCGCCAGGTTGGCTTGAAAAGATTCCCATCGAGACGCATTTCATGTTCCACAATGCCAGGAAACTGTTTCTCGCCGAACCGATCTCCGATGGCCTCGAGGCCCTCAAGTCCGTGATGGCCGACAATGGGCTGCTGGACTTAGCGGCTATTCACGGCAGCCTGACATGGATGCGTTTCGGTGACGGAGACTGGCCGTTGTTACTCTCGACGAGGGAACGGGCGGTTCTCGAACTGCTCGACGAGCTTCCGGACCGGGAGACATTCCATCAGGCCGACGTGCTGATGGAGGGCTTCGTCGATCTCAGCCCAAAGCGTATGAACCGCCTTCTGCGGGAGTGCCGCAGCGTCAAGGTCAAGCGCCTGTTTCTATGGTTCGCTGACCGGCACGGTCACGCATGGGCCAAACGGATCGACCGTGAGGGAATCGACCTCGGCAGCGGCAAGCGCATGCTGTTCAGGGGCGGAAAGCTTGACTCGAAATATCTCATCACTGTTCCGGAGAATCTTGATGCCGGTGGATGAACGGTACCGATGGCAGGTTGTACAACTGGTCTGTATCCTGCCGTTCGTCGCGGAGGAGCAATAATCACAGCGATCGACAGACCATGAAAGACCGGGAAATCCGCCGGTGTCTCACCCAGGGCATTGCCGGGGTCCTTTGGAGCGGGCGCGCGACCGCCTGTGAGGCGAGGAACTTTTATCGCGAAGGCCCTCCTGCGCCGATCGCGCTGGATGCGCCGGTGCGGATCTGGCACGGGGCGGAGGACAGGGTAATCGTGCCGAAAGCCGCGTTTATTTACTCGCGCAGTTTCCCGGCTCCTATCTGACGATCATTCCGAAGGTGGGGCATCTGTGGGGGCTGGTCGCTTGCGACCAGGTGCTGGCGGCTTTGGCCAGTGATCTGGCGTGAGGCAGGGGGTAGAATGCTAGAATAGTTTTTAACTCAAAAGCTTACTTTTGCATTCGGGAGGCACACTATGGGCATCGGAATGCGGCGGGCCGACCCTCGGGAACTGCCTGCGTACACAATTTTAGAAGTGGCGCACTACCTTGCTGTGCCTCCGGCCACGGTCAGGTACTGGGCGGTGGGCCGAGGCAGCTATGCGCCCTTGATCGTGACACCGGAACATTCTCCGGTTCTCCTTTCGTTCCTCAATCTTACGGAGCTTCATCTTCTGGCTTCAATCCGACGCGTACACGATGTGAAGATGCCAAGCATCCGAAAGGCGATCCAGTATCTAGAGCAAAGGGCTCGACGCGAGATTGACAGGCGGCATCCGCTGGTTAGCCGCGATTTGGAAACGGACGGTGTGGACCTGTTTGCCCAAGAGTATGAAAGCCTGATCAATCTCAGTAAAGCAGGGCAGACGGCCATGCGGGAAGTCCTTGACGCAGCCTTGAGCCGTATCGAGCGTGATCCCAATGGCATTCCAGTCAAACTCTATCCGTTCACCCGGGCCGACGACATGGTCGACGCACCTGCGATGATTGTCATTGACCCGAATCTTTCTGCAGGACGCCCTGTTATCGCTGGCACTGGCTTGGCTGTTCAGCTTGTTGCCGAGCGCTACAAGGCTGGTGAATCGATCAACGATTTAGTTCAGGATTACGAGCGCAGCCATGAGGAAATTGAGGAAGCAATCCGGTGCGAACTCCCGGTTGCAGCCTGAAACACCGATTTTCTTCCTCGACCGAAACCTAGGGAAGCATATGATCGCGGCCCGGCTTCGTTCCGAGGGGATCAAGGTCGAAGTGCACGACGATCACCTCCCTGCTGATGCGCCGGATGAGGAATGGATTGCGTTGGTCGGGCAAAGGGGCTGGGTTGCGGTGACCCGAGACAAGAACATCCGCTACCGAACCGCCGAAATCAACGCTATTAGGAGGCATTCTGCGCGGGTCGTCGTGATTCGGATGAAGTACGCAACAGGCCCCCAAATGGCTGAATTGCTGGTGAAGGAAAGACATCGAATCGCTCGTTTTGTTGTGAAAACGAAAGCCCCCTTCATCGCTGGTCTCTCCAGAGGTAGCACCATGCAGGCGTACAAAATCTAAGGCAGTGAAGCGATTGGCTATCCGCTATTCCACTTCAGGGGTGTTTCTGCGGAGAGGACGTGAAAGATATCGCCATGCTTGTATGATGAGTTGTCATTAATCTAGATCTTATTACCTTGCGCCAACTGATTCTCATCCGCCACGCCAAATCCGATCGCAGCGATTGGAGCGTGCCGGATGTCGAACGCCCGCTCGCCCCGCGAGGGGAGCGGGATGCGCCGGAAATGGGGCGACGGCTGGCGGATCGCCAAGAAGGCATTGACGCCCTGTACAGTTCGGTAGCCCGCCGGGCGCTAGACACCGCAGGCCATTTCGCTTCAGCCCTAGGGATGGATCCGGAGGGCATCCGTCTGCGGAAAGGCTTCTACACCTTCTCGCCTAACGACCTGCTACGCGAATTGCGCGAACTGGACGATGCCGCTGACCGGGCCGCGGTCTTCAGCCACAACCCTGCGACCAGCGGGGTTGCTGCGTATCTAGCCAATGAAATTCTGGGAGACCTCCCGACCTGCGCGGTGGTGCGTCTGGATGTGGACTGCGGCTCCTGGCGGGACTTGGGTCCTGCCGTCTGCACCCTGCGCGAGGTGGACACCCC
Source organism: Gammaproteobacteria bacterium (assembly GCA_026713705.1). GTDB lineage: Bacteria > Pseudomonadota > Gammaproteobacteria > Poriferisulfidales > Poriferisulfidaceae > Poriferisulfidus. The sequence continues at coordinate 19,378 of JAPONY010000029.1, read as the reverse complement.
GAAGAACCCGGCCTGACGCAACAAGCCCACTGCATAAACAAGAAACGGTATGATTTTTCTTTGAGTGAGCTATGCTAAGCGGAAGACATCTCGATGGTGTGCAGTCACTGCTTGAATTTCAGGGTGGTGAAAAGCATTGATATTTGAACTACTTATAAAATGAGAGAAAACATTTAATTCATTGTCGAAACGGTATGAAGTTGATTTCGCACGGACACTCCACAGGACGCTCTGAGAATCCTAATGGTTTGTTATACTCCATCTCGCTCCAAGCAAAAAACAATAAATAAGGAGCCTGCAGTGGTCAAAATTGCCTTTTCTATATGATGATCAACGCTATAGATTTTTCGTGGAGACAAGCGGTGGTAGAGGCCGCCTATTCTCGGATCGGAGGGTTTGACAATGCGTAGATCTGGGCATGCTGCGCAAATAGCCCCCTCCGCACAGGACTCATTGAAAAAAACTTCACGTTTTCAGGTCGCATCTACCGTTACAGTGACGGACGATCCCACAAAGATTGTCTGCGCTCCCCAAGCCTCCGAAATAAATGTTGATGGTGATATTGCGCAAGTCCGTGACAAATATGAGTCGGTTATGGAGATAATTCGTAGGGAGTATCTGCGCCAGCACAGTGACCCATGGGTTGTGGCTTATTCTGGCGGAAAAGATTCAACCCTACTACTTCAAATGACGTGGGAAATGTTAACGTCCCTCTCCAGTGTCGACCGGAAGCGTGAGATTCATATAGTTGGAAATGATACGCTTGTCGAATCGCCTCTGGTTATTCGGCACCTTAGAAAAACTTTGGCGGCAATTGCCACTGCCGCTATTTCATGTAACCTTCCAGTCAAAACACATATTACAAAGCCACACGTTGACCAGACTTTTTGGGTCAATGTTATTGGGCGTGGCTATATTCCTCCAACGCGGAATTTTCGGTGGTGCACTGACCGGATGAAAATTCTTCCGACAAATCAACTGTTGCAAACAATTGTCCGTATCCATAAGCGGGCGGTGCTATTGGTCGGGACGCGTAAAAGTGAGTCGGCCAATCGTCGGCGCAACATGGAAAAAAGGGAAGTTTCAGGTAGCAATATGAACCCTCATAGTTCTATTGAAGGGTGTAGCATGTTTGCTCCATTGGCTGACTTCGAAGACCGTGATGTTTGGTTGGTTTTAATGCAGCGAAAACCGCCGTGGGGGGGCACACATCGTGATCTAATCACTCTGTATCGCAATGGGGGAGGTGGAGAATGTCCGCTAGTGTTGAGTAAAGAAGATGCTCCATCATGTGGCACAACCTCACCAAGGTTCGGTTGCTGGACTTGCACTGTTGTTAACAAAGATCGGAGCCTTCGAGGATTAATTGATTCCGGTCATGAGGATGCAGATGTTTTTGAATGTCTATTCGACTTTCGTGAATGGCTGATTGAATTGCGGGAAGATGATCGAAACCGGCAACGTGTTCGCAGAAATGGTGAAGTAAAACTTCGTGCTGATGGGACACCTGTCATGGGTCCTTTTACTCTTGAAGTGCGTAAGCAAATTTTGGTTCAATTGCAAGTATTGGAGGCCGAAACTGGAAAAGAACTAATTTCTAGGTCGGAACTTGAAGTGATTTACGACATATGGCGCCGAGATCAAGTCAGCGAAGATTGCCGTATGGCCTTACATGATGCAGCCATTTCTGGCATTTAGAATAATTTCAATTTGATGGCTAACCCCAGTACTGTCATTCGGGCTGAGGCCATGTTGATTTCCGAGTTGTTCCATATGGGGCAATTTGAAGTGCCATGGCATCAGCGCCATTATGATTGGGCGGTAAGTGATGTTCGAGCATTGCTTTCTGACATTGATGACACGATAGAGAGAGACCAAAAGACGTACTTTTTGGGCGCAATAATGCTCATAGAAAATGGATCTGAGCAATGGCTTATTAATGATGGTCAACAAAGAATGATAACGATATCTTTAGTCAACGCTGTTCTGTGCAATCGATTTTCCCATGAAAAGCCTGGCTCTCAGCGAGAAGGACATGCATTGCGACTGCTATTTGATCTAGATGATAAAGGTGTGTGGACTTTAAGTGACTCAGACCAATATGTTCCTCGGATTTCTCCGCCAGCAAATGACAAGATGCAATATCACCAGATGATTCGAGGAAACACGATAGGAACTAATGGTTTGCTTACTGCTGCATGGGATGAAATTAACAGGTTTTTTGATTCTATGGATATCAAGCGAGCAGAGCAATATTTTCAATTTCTGCTGAGAAACCTCGAAGTTGCATGTCTATGGGTTCCATTACATATTGATGCCAATGCCGTATACGAGACACTTAATTTCAGAGGGAAAAAACTCGATGATTGGGATTTGATTCGTAACTACCTATATTCCCATTTTGGATCTGATAGTGAATCCGAAAAGAAAAACTCTGTGCATGCGGATTTGGAGAGAATAGGCATACGGATTCCTAACACTAAAAAAGCGTCTGAATATATTCGAAGTTGCTTGCAATGCAAGTTTGGCTTTCTCCGAAAAGACCAATTTTATCGTGAGGCAAGAGAAGCTATTCGCAGCCAGAAAGGAAAAGTGCCTACTCCGGATGAATCTTTGCCTGACTATGTGCTGGATTTGACGAGGCAACTTGCATTACCAGAATCTCTGGAGCTTTATCTGAGAATAACAGCTGCCAACCCTGAACCAGACTTCATTAGGGCATTCGAGGTCGCGTCTGACACAGTAAATTCACGTAGGAATTTAGCCGTTTTTCTATACGAATTACGTGACTATAAAGTTACCCTTCCATTAATCTTTTCCATATTGACTTGGTTTATTCAAGAGAAAGATGGTCGTCGAAAAAGACGGATAGCGAGGATTGCTCACAAAAACCTCTCTCGTCTAGCCACGTTTGTCCTCAGAACGGCATTCGTTGCACCGAAGTTTGAACCATCCAACTTTGAAGAGAAATTTTCAAACTATGCTTATGTCATCGCAAGTGCCGAGGATCTTCCAGATACAGAGTTTGCTGACTTTCTTCGGGATTGCGATCAATCGGCCTTTGGGGTGCTAAACGATACAAGGTTTCGTAATGCCATGAATGAAATTAGCATGAGTGGTTCTACAAAAAACAAAAAATTTCTTCTTGGGATTAATGGTTATCAACAAAAAGATTTTCGGTTACTAAATCCGCGCCAATGTAGCCTTGAGCATGTACTTCCAGAATCTCCAATTCACTGGAGTGGCTGGGATGGTTTTTCCGACGATGGTATTAACGCTTCCGATTGGGTTACTCGGATTGGAAATCTAACACTAATGGGGCCCACAGATAATAAACCAGGCGTGAAATACAATTCCAGTTTTGAAAAAAAACGACCAAGTTATCAAGAAAGCGCGATAAAACTTACTCGTGATCTAGGTAAACTAGCTGAATGGAGCCCAGACCATATCAGAAAAAGACAGAAACGAATGGCAACGCTTGCCGTGAAAATTTGGGCATTTGAGTGACATCTGAAACCCGACAGTTACGGTATTTTGCTGAAGCTCAACTTAGGGTTCCCACAACACTGCATGATTATCAGTGGGAAGGCATTTCGTTTTTATATCGGTCACGATCTGCCCTTCTTGCTGACGAGATGGGACTGGGAAAGACAGTTCAAGCTTCAGTTGCGTTAGCACTTCTATTAGGAAGACAAAGCGAGATCAATCGAGCTTTAATCATTGCTCCTGCGTCTTTGACGATGAACTGGATGGATGAACTTTCGGTATGGGCACCATCGGTTGCGGTACGACACGTGCAGGGTTCTGTAGATGATAGAAAAGCATTCTACTTACTACCAGTTCCCGTTTTGGTATGTTCCTATGAACAGATTCGAAGTGACAGCCTGGAGTACATCCCCTCGGACTCTTTTGATCTTGTTGTTCTTGATGAAGCGCAACGCATCAAGAACAGAAATTCGGCCACATCTTTGGCCTGTCGAATTCTCCCACGCAAACGTGCTTGGGCTTTATCGGCTACACCGCTTGAAAATGATGAGGAGGACATAGCGTCAATTCTTAGCTTCCTTGATCCATCCATCAAGCAATACATCTCCAGAACGCATCTGTCTAAAAAGCTAGAATCCAGAATGCTCCGGCGCCGAAAATCGGAGGTTCGAGCCGAACTTCCTCCCGTAATTTTGCAAGACATTCGTCTTGATCTGCCTGTATCACAAAGAGAAGAATATGAAAAATTGTGGGAAACCAGAAATCGTTTAATCGGTACTGATGCGAGTACTTCCGGCACCAGTACTGCTCTGCTAGGGTTAATCACACGATTGAAAGTGATTTGCAATTTCAGCCGAGAGGCAGGCATTTCGTCAAAGCTAGATGCTCTCAATGGGATTATTGAGGAGGCGGGATCGTCCGCTAGGATTCTCGTGTTTTCTCAATTTGTCGAAACACTGCGGTGGATTTCAGATAGAATCACTCTCCCCTTTGATTTGCTGATCGGGGAAATGTCAGATGGACAGAGGCGAACCGCTATGGATCGCTTCCGGAATGGATCAACTCCCCGATTACTTTTGGTGTCTCTTCGGGCTGGAGGCGTCGGTTTGAATTTAGGGGAGGCAACACACGTAGTTGTTTTCGATAGGTGGTGGAATCCAGCTGTCGAGATACAAGCTATCTACCGCGCCCACCGTTTTGATCGGGATGAACCACTACATGTAATTCGTTTCTTGGTGGCCTCTTCGATAGAAGAGCGAATTGCAACGATACTCGATCGAAAAGAAGGGTTGTTTGATGAAATCATAGAGTCTGTTGAAACAACAGCCCACCGCTTCACGAAAAGTGAGCTTATGCAGATTTTGGATATAACACCCAAAGATGTTTTGTCTTTTCCCCAAAAAGAGTAGGAGGATTTGAACCATGGCAAAAATCACTGAGTACAGAGAGATTCCACTGGACGACTTGACGATAGGCACAGCACAGGTGCGTACCCAAGAGCCAGGTAGGGAGATAGAGGATTTGGCTGAGAGCATTAAAGTGCAAGGACTATTACAGCCAATCATTGTCTGCCATGCGCAGAAAGCTGGCAAATGGGAGATACTTGCAGGCCAACGCCGATTTCTAGCACATAGGATACTGAAAAGGAAAAGCATTCCAGCGGCTATCCTTGATGAGCGGGTTGAAGAAGGAGAGGCTAAGGCTATATCAATTACTGAAAATTTGATGCGGCGCAAATTGTCTGGAAAAGATCTAACGGATGGAATTCTTCACTTGTATAAATACTACGGCACTATAAAAGCAGTAGTTGAAGCCACCGGTTTGCCTCATCATGATGTACGAGACAATGTCAAATATCCGCGGTTGATTCCAGAGCTAAAGGAAAAAGTTGATAACCAGGAAGTTGACATAAATGCAGCTCTTAAAGCGCAAGATGCAGCTACAGATGATTGTGGCGAGCCTGATGTTAAGGTCGCAGTTGAATTAGCACAGACATTGAATCCGATGAGCGATGTTCAACGGAGAAAGTTTTCTCAAGAAAGCAAAAAGCATCCTGAAAGTTCAATTAGCGATAGGGTTGAGCAGGCAATAACTGGGGCACAAGTAACCCAGATATTGGTAACAATAACTCAGGAAACCCATGAAGCAATTCAGAAATATGCAAAAGAGGAAAAAATTAATCAAAACGCGGCAGGGGCTTCGCTTATCGAAGAGGCACTTATTGGACACGGGTTGCTAGAAGGAGACAATTGATGCTGCCCGGTTTGACCCCTTTAGACCTTGGCCGCCTACGAATGTCTGTGGGTTATAGAACCCATCGGAAAGGGCGCCCGCTTTCTCCTGTTGAAGTCGGCTTGCATCTTAAGCGGGCTCGTGATGCGGGAGCCTCAATGAATGACTGCGCGCACGAAATCCAACTGGATGGGACGGGTCACATCGGCCGTTTTTTACGCATTCTTGACCTACCTGATGATTTGCAACATCTGATTAGTTGGGGGACGGGCAAAGATTTCATAGGCTTTTCAGCGGCTGTCGAAATGGCCAAGCTCCAAGACTCTGATGATCAACGTGCTGTTGCAACATCAGTTTTAACGGATAGCTTAGCTAGTAGAGAAGTCAGACAGGTTGCGCAACTCCGAAAGCGGTCAGGGCGTCCTATAGACGTATGCCTTCAGGAAGTCTTAAACATGCGACCAACTTACCAAAAGCATTACATTTTTATAGGTTCAATTGTTGATCAAAGTGCCATGGATGCGCTCTGTGAATTTACGCAAGCGGAAAGAGACTCATTGCTAGAGTCTTGTATTCAACATATCGGCTTGCAAAAAACATCAGGTCGCTTGGGTGAGCGGTTCTTTACTTTGGTTGGGGGTGAGGAATTTAACATATCACTAAGAAATTTTGGAAAAGAGCCCTTTGAGGAACGATTCCGCACCCATATCGCTGAGGCTGTCGAATATGCCCGACCTCAAAGTTGACGTGCTCGCGAGTGGGGCTGTTTGTCTTGGCACAGAAGTAGTGTGCGATGGCTTTAGCGCAGAACGCCCTTACCGTGTCCAAACGCATATTCACGATGATCATATGGGAAACTTCAATAGAAGTAAGGGATCGCAAAATATCATACTTAGTCCCGAAACATATGATTTGCTGGTAGCAGAACACAACGCAGACCTCAGTTACCGAGATAACCTTCATTGTATTGGTCGTGGTGATGAATATGTGCTTAACAGCGGTTCGAAATTGTCTCTTATTCCATCTGGCCATATGCTAGGGTCGTGCCAAGTTCTGTTGGAGCAACCAGACGGTTTGCGAATCGGATACTCTGGTGATTTCAGCTGGCCCATTGATGATGTGATCAAAGTAGATGTACTTGTTATCGACAGTACTTACGGAAGCCCCAGAAGCATACGCCGTTATACACAGGCAGAGGCAGAGAGATGCTTGTTAGAAGTTGTCTGCCAGCGATTACGATATGGTCCCGTGCACGTCAGTGCTTACCGAGGAACTGTTGAGCGCGTTTTGCAGGTGCTTGATGGCCGAATAGAAGTGCCCATCTTGGCTAGTGATCGGCTTATAAAAGAGGTGGAGGTCTACCAGACCTATGGGTTTGCGACAGGAGTACTAAAGCCACTTGACTCAGATGTTGGCCAAGCTGCCATGAAAGAGCATTCATACATCCGACTTTATTCCAAAGGCGACGGATTTGGGAATGAACAGATTAATGGAACATCCGTTACATGTAGTGCCTACATGGTTGATCCTGGTCACCCACTAATGATCCGGTCTGATCGATCTTATCGCGTCGCGCTATCCAACCATGCTGATTTTCGTGAAACTCTTGCATATGTTGAAGGTACAGGTGCCAAGAAAGTAATTACGGACAATACACGAAACCACGGGATGGAATTGGCTCTCGCTATCAATAATTCACTCCAAGGTGTGCATGCTGAACCGTCTACGAACCTATATGAGCCGGAGTGGAATTAGAAGAGCAACAGAATGTCACTATAGACGAAAGTTTGTTCATAATCCCGCGTATCTGGCTAACGAAATTCTGGGAGACCTCCCGACCTGTGCGGTGGTGCGTCTGGATGTGGACTGCGGCTCCTGGCGGGACTTGGGTCCTGCCGTCTGCACCCTGCGCGAGGTGGACACCCCGAAAAATCCGGCTTGACGGGTAGCCTGGATCTGGTCAGGGATTGATTCCGTCCACGTGCTGCTGCAGCCAGCACTCCAGCGCTGCCGCATGCCATAGGAGGCTACCGTCCAGTGCAGTCCGGTGGCTCAGGGGATCCTGAAGCAGCCGGTCCAGGTATTCCTCCCGAAACAGCCCGCGACTCCGGCATTCGGGCCGGCTCAAGGTTTCTCGCGCCCAGTCCAGGAAAGGTCCTTGTACATACTTGAGGGCAGGCACCGGGAAGTATCCTTTCGGCCGGTCGATCACTTCCGCTGGCAGTCGCGTTCGGGCCAGGGCGCGCAACGGGTACTTGCCGCCGTCGCGCAGTTTCAGTTCCGCCGGCATCCCGGCGACGCACTCCACCAATTGATGGTCGAGATACGGCACGCGTGCCTCGAGCCCCCATGCCATGGTCATGTTATCGACCCGCTTGACCGGGTCGTCGGTGATCAGCATGGTTGCGTCCATGCGCAGCACGGCATTCAGGAATTCGACATCCTCGCCGCATTCCAGCCGTTCGCAGAGCAATGCCCGAGTATGATCTTCGCCAACCCATTCGGGCATTAGCGCCTCGCCGAATTCGCCGTGGGTGCGATCCAGGTAATAGCGGCAGAAGGCATCCAGCCCATCCGCTTGCCTCGCATGCATCTTCGGATACCAGGAATAACCGGCGAAGACCTCGTCCGCGCCCTGTCCGCTCTGTACGACCGAGATGTCCGGCTTGACCTGTTCGGCCAGCAGGAAGAATGCCGCCGCATCCTGCGCCACCATGGGTTCGCTCATGCAGCCGATGGCCTCGTCCAGACGCTCCAGTAGCTGATCGTTGCGGATGAAATAGCGGTGATGTTCGGTGGCGTAGTGCCGGGCGACCGCATCCGAGTAATCGAATTCGTTCCCGGCTTCCCCGCCCGCATCCTCGAAGCCGATGCTGTAGGTGCGAATAGGCGAGGCACCATGCTCGGCCAGCAGGGCCACCAGCAGGCTGGAATCCAGGCCGCCGGACAGCAGCACGCCGACCGGGATGTCGGAGATCTCCACCCGCTTGCGCACGGCCTCCCGAAGCTCGATGTGTACCTGTTCCAACCATTCCTCCTCACTGCGCGCGGGATCCGGATTGCGCGCATCCAGTTGCCAGTAACCGCTCTCTTTCACCGTGCCATGCGCATCAACCGCCAGGCAGTGGCCCGGCGCGAGCTTGCGGATGGAGCGCAGCAGGGTGCGGGGCGCCGGGACGACCGCATGCAGGCTCAGGTGATGGTGCAGGGCGACTCCGTCGAGCGCAAGGTCGACGTCTCCGGTGGCGAGCAGCGCCTGCACGTTGGAGGCAAAACGGAAGGTGTCGGGGGTCTGGTGGTAGTAGAGCGGCTTGATGCCCAGCCGATCCCGGGCCAGGAACAGTTGCTCCGCATCCGGATCCCACAAGGAGAAGGCAAACATGCCGTGCAGGCGTCTGACGCAGTCTTCGCCCCATTCGGCATAGGCTTTCAGGATGACTTCGCTATCCCCCGTGGTTCGAAAGTGGTGGCCGCGCTCCTGGAGCAGCGTTCGCAACTGCGGGTAGTTGTAGATGCAGCCGTTGAACACCAGGACCCGCCCGGAATCGGGATCCAGCAGCGGCTGGTGCGCGCGGGGATTCAGGTCGATGACCGACAGGCGCCGATGCCCCAGGGCGACCGGGCCTTGATGCCACTGGCCCTCGTGATCAGGCCCGCGCCGGGCCAGGGGGCCAAGCATGCGGGCGATGCGGGCGGGGTCGGCCAGCCCCTTGAAATGCCTTTCTCCCGCGATTCCACACACAGTAGTCAGTATAGTAGAACCCTTTTAGGGAGTCCTTTTCCGCCATGTCCGATTCACTGCCGGATCTTTCGCATGCCGTCCACCGGTGGGGCCGGGAGCTGGGCTTCGATCGGGTGGGCATTGCCGACCTGGACCTGGAGGAGCATGAGGCACGCCTGCTGGACTGGCTGGGGCGGGGCTGGCATGGCGAGATGGGCTACATGCAGCACCACGGGGTGCGCCGTTCGCGCCCGAGGGAATTGGTACCTGGGACGCAGCGGGTGATTTCGGTGCGGCTCAACTACCTGCCGCACGGGATCGATCGCGCAGAACAGGCACTGGCGGACCCGGCCTGCGGCTATGTGTCTCGGTACGCCTTGGGACGGGACTACCACAAGGTGCTGCGCAGCCGCCTGCGGCGCTTGGTGAAACGCATGGAGGAGGTGGCGGGCCCATTCGGCTACCGTGTGTTTACCGACAGTGCGCCGGTGCTCGAGAAAGCCTTGGCCGAGCGGGCCGGGCTGGGCTGGATCGGCAAGCACACCAACCTGTTGGATAAGGACGCGGGATCCTGGTTTTTCCTCGGCGAGATTTATACGGACCTGCCGCTGACGCCCGATCCGCCGACCGAAGAAGAGCACTGCGGGAGCTGCCGGGCCTGCATCGACGTTTGCCCGACCCAGGCGATTGTCGCGCCGTACCAGTTGGATGCGCGCCGCTGCATCTCGTACCTGACGATTGAGCTCAAGGGGCCGATACCCGTACCATTGCGGCCACTGATCGGGAACCGGGTCTACGGCTGCGATGATTGCCAGTTGGTCTGTCCTTGGAACCGCTACGCGCAACTGGCCTCCGTGGAGGATTTCCAGCCGCGGGCGGCGCTGGAGGGATCCTCGCTGGTGGAGATGATGGCTTGGGAAGAGGAGGACTTCCTGCGCCACACCGAGGGCACGGCGATGCGCCGCATCGGCCATCTCCAGTGGTTGCGCAATGTCGCCGTGGCGCTGGGCAATGCCCCGCGCAACGAGGCCGTGGTCGCGTCGCTGAGAGCCCGCGCCGGACACCCCAGCGAACTGGTGCGCGAGCATGTCGCGTGGGCGCTGGAGCGCCACACATGAACGTCATTTCCAAGCATCTCCGGGCGCTGTACCCGGAGGCGGACGCGGATGCGCTGCAGCAAAGGATCGGCGAGAGCTTTGCGCGGCATGCGTATGCACCGCGCCGCCCGGACCGGGAGTGGTCGGAGAAAGACACGCTGCTGATCACCTATGCCGATACCCTGACCGAACCCGGGGTGGCGCCGCTGCGCACCCTGGCCGATTTTCTGGAAGCCCACCTGCAGGACGCGTTCAGCGCCGTGCATCTGCTTCCCTATTTCCCGTTTACCTCGGATGACGGCTTCGCGATCTCGTCCTACCGGGAGGTGCGCCCCGACCTGGGAGGCTGGGAGGATGTTTCCCGGATCGCCAGGGAATTCGACCTGATGACCGACCTGGTGCTTAATCACTGTTCGCGGGAACACCCGCTGGCTCAGCGCCTGTGGTCCGGAGATGCCAGCGCGGAACCCTGGTTTCATGTGGTGGATTCGGCAATGGACACTTCCAAGGTCGTCCGACCACGGGCAACCCCATTAATCACTCCGCTGCCGAACGACCCGCGGAGCCGCGGGGTCTGGACCACGTTCAGCGACGACCAGTTGGACTTCAACTACCGCAACCCGGAGGTTTTGCTCGAAATCGTCGACGTAATGGCGCAGTATGTGGCCGCTGGCACACGCCTGCTGCGGCTGGATGCGGTCGCTTATCTGTGGAAGGAACCCGGGACGACTTGCATCCATCTGCCTCAGACGCACCGGGTCATCCGGTTGCTCCATGCGATTCTCGGGGAGTATGCGCCGGCCTGCCGGCTGATCACCGAAACCAACGTCCCGCAGCACGAGAACCTGAGCTACTTCGGTACGGGAGACGAAGCGGACCTGGTCTACCAGTTCGCGCTACCGTCCTTGGTGCTGCAGGCCCTGCATCGCGGCAGCTCCGTCTACCTGAACCGGTGGCTCCGCGATTGGCCGGAGTTGCCGCCGGGTTGCACGTTCCTGAATTTCATCGCGTCCCACGACGGCATCGGCGTGCGTCCGGTCGAGCGGATCGTCACCCCGGAGGAACTGGAAGATCTCCTGCAGACGATGCGCCGCTTCGGCGGGCAGATTAGCACCCGGGTGGGTGACGACGGCCGCGAGCACCCCTATGAAATCAACATCACGCTGTTCGATGCCCTGCGCGGCACCCGCTTCGGCGAGGACGATTTCCAGATCGCCCGGATGCTGTGTGCGCACACGATCCTTCTGTCGTTGCCGGGAATCCCGGCCTTCTACATCCACAGCTTGCTGGCTTCACCGAACGACGAGGAGAAAGTGCGCGAGACCGGGCGCGTGCGCTCGATCAACCGCGGGCAGTTGGACCGGGCGGAGCTCGAACGGCAGCTGGACGAACCGGGGCACCCGCGCCGGGAGGTGCTGGAGGCCTTGCTGGGCCTGATCCGTTTGCGTGCTGCGCAGCCCGCGTTCGCACCGCGGGCATCGATGACGCCCTTGGCTCTCGGCTCGGGATTCCTCGGCCTGGTGCGGGAATCGCCCCGGCAGAAGATTCTGGTGCTCTGCAACATCACGCCACACCCGCAACGCGTACATCTGGACACGCATCCGCTGGGGCAGCCGCGCACGGTGGACGACCTGATCGGGAAAAATCGCATTCGGGTTCTCCGCCGCCACCTGGAGCTGATGCTGGCGCCGTACCAGTGCCTGTGGCTGGAGGCGGGCGGCCGTTAGGCCCGGCCTTCCTTATTTGGTACGATTGCCGCCGGTTGTCCGGGGTCGAAGCCTTCGGGCACCCCGTTTTATCCGGCTGACCGGAGCTTTAGGGCTCTGATCGGCCTTTTGATTGTCCAGGGACTTGCAAGGAGAGTTTCCTATGGCGCATTGTGGAATGATCTGCATGCAGATATGCGGCTTTTCCCTCTCGGGCCTGCTGGCCGTTACGGCATTCCTGTTCACGACGGCAGCCGTCCATGCGCAGGAAATCATCACGGTCTTTGGTTCCAGGGCGGTATTCCAGCATGCCGGCGTTCCGACGGACACCCCCAACCTGATCCGCCTGGCACCCGGCGGCGCGGTCAGTCGCAACGGCGCCCTGACCAGTATCCCGCAATACCGGGGCCTGCACACCTACCGGGTTCAGACCCATCTGGATGGCCGCCAGCCGCATACGGCCGGACCTGCCTGGATGGACAGCCCGCTGCATTACATGCCCAGTTCCCTCATGGATTCGGTGCAGGTGCATCGCGGCATTGCGCCGGTGGGGTCAGGTTCTGCGATTGGCGGCTACATCGACGCGCTTTCGTACACCAGCCGCTACAGCTTGTCCGAGGATTACGAATTTCATGGGCGGGTCACGGCGGACAACCTTTCATTCAATGACGGCAACAGCGCAAGCGTGTTCCTGGCGGTGTCGAACGATCGCGCCCGGTACCACCTGTACGGGGCACACGACCAGGGCGACGAGACGAACAGCGCGGACATAAAAATCCGGACTTCCCATTACAAGCGCGATTTCTTCGGGTTTGGCACGGGCCAGCAGTTTGATCGCGGCGAGCTGATGTTCGACTATGCCCGGAACAATACGGGGAATGCCGGCGTGCCGGCCCTGCCGATGGACATCCACTTCTACCACACGGACCTGATGAATCTGCGCTACCACGGCGATGTCGGGGAGTGGCACATGGAGGTGCAGATCCACTACCAGGAAACCGATCACGACATGTCCAACTACGCCCTGCGCGACCCGCCGGACTTCAGCCAGGCCAACATCCTGCCGCCGTTTCGCGGGACCGACAAGCGCCTGGTGTTGGTCGACGGGCTGTCGATCGGAGGAAAACTGATCGGGAGCCATCCCTGGGGAGAGGGAACCTTGCGCATGGGGCTGGATTTCAGGCAGAGCGAAAGCGGGGCAACGGTCTACGATCCGGATGCGCCCCCTTTCTTCGTCGAGAATTTCGATGATGCGACGACGGACGAGTACGGGGCGTTTATCGAGTGGAGCGGTGATCTCACAGGCCCGTGGAGTGGAAAATTCGGCGTACGGGTGCACCATACGCGCACGGATGCCGATTCCGTCCAGCATTTCCGGCCGACCTGCGAGATGCTGCTCAGGGTCAACGCCAGCGGCGAGCATCCCAAGTACGGTTCGAACGGATCCCTTGCCATGAGAGGGTGCGACGACCCCACTTTGACGCCGGCGGACTGGATGCCCCCTCCGGCCATGTCGGTCGGCATGCTCAGCGGTCGCTTCAACCGGGCGGATCGCAGTCAGGATGACACCGAGATCGATGCGACTGCCGTGTTGCGCTACGACTGGGGCGAATCGACCGACCTTGAATTCGGCCTGGCTCACAAGACCCGGGCGCCGGCCTACATGGAACGCTACCTGTGGGTTCCGCTTGAGATCAATGCAGGCCTGGGCGACGGCAACAACTACGTCGGCGACATCAACTTAAAACCCGAGGATTCCTGGCAGATCGAACTGGGGTTGAACTGGGAAGACAGCGGCAGGAAATTCTCTCCGCGGGTCTTCGCGCGCAGGGTCGACGACTACATCACCGGGATCCCGGCCACGGACGAACACCTGATCCGGGTCAGCAGCGTGCTCAACGGCGATCCCACTCCGATCCAGTTCGCGAATGTCGACGCCGAGTTCTACGGGGCCGATGCGGTATTCGGATTTCCGCTGACGGATGATTGGCGGTTGGACGGCACGGTCAGTTACGTGCGCGGCAAGCTGCGCGAGTCCTTCGAGAGCCAGGAAAGGGTGATCGAACTGGAGGATGGGACGACAAGCAAGACAACCCGGACGATCCGGGACGACAACATCTACCGTATGCCGCCGCTACGGGGCCTGATGTCCGTCTCGCGCACCCTGGACGACTGGATCGTGTCGGTCGAAGTGGATTGGGCGGCGCGCCAGTCCAAGATCTCGCAGCTTTTGCTGGACGATCCCCAAAGCGGCAACAATCACAACCGGCCGACTTCCGGGTATGCGCTGTACAACCTGCGCACCGAGTACACGCATCCGTCCATGGGCTTCAGGCTGTCTGCCGGCGTGGAGAACCTGACGGACCGCATGTACGTCGATCACATGAACGGCTTCAACCGGGTCAGCGGGGGAGACTTGGCAGTCGGCGAGCGCCTGCCGGGGCCGGGGCGCAACATCTACGCCCGGGTCAACTGGGAGTGGTGAACGCGGCGTTGGGTCGGCTAGGGGATTGATCTGGATGGATTGACAAGTCTCCACTTAGTTCTGCCTTGTCTATCCGGTTCGACCTTACCGGCCTTATACAGATTGCCAAGCGCACCATTGACGAAGGCACCGGAAAATGCCGGATACGACCCTTCAGAAATTCCCGCTCGTCGTGCTATTTCGGTTGCCCCGACACTTGCCTCGCCGCTCTGTCTGGCCTTGAAAAGCACCTCCAGCACCGCTTCTTCAAGCAGTCGTTCCCCTTCACCAGCCTTAGACATGAGCCCTGCGGCGGCGGGCTCTACTTTTCCTGGCAGGCGCTACAGACGCCGTACAGATACAGAGAGTGGCTCTGCAGGTCGAACTGCTCCTGCCGGGTGACGTCCCGGAGGTGTTCGGCGAGTTCCTGGTCCTCGAACTCGATGACGGCGTTGCACTCCGTGCAGATCAGGTGCTCGTGCGGCGATTCGTCGTTGAGCTCGTAGACGGCCCGGCCCGCATCGAAGTTGTGCCGGACCACCAGGCCCGCCTGCTCGAACTGGGTCAGGACCCGGTACACGGTCGCAAGCCCGATGTCTTCGTTGGCATCCAGCAGCCTGCGATAGAGATCCTCGGCCGACATGTGGCGCACATCGCTGTGCTCCAGCACGGCCAGTATCTTCAGCCGGGGGACGGTGCTTTTGAGGCCCGCCTTGCGCAATCCGTCGTCGCTGGACATGGGAGAATCTTGACCAATCGGGGAATTTCATACTCTAGCATAGGCGAGGCCTGGCGAGGCCATTGCCCGCCGTCTACAATTGACCTGTGTGAAGACTGAATTCGGGAGATCCCCGCGGGAGATACGGATGAGCGAAGAGAACCGGAAAGATATTCGAATGTTGCTGAAACGATTCGGGGTGCAGGCGGACGAGGCCATCGTCCGGCACTTGGCACTTCTGGGGGAAGGCGTCCCCCTGCGGTTGCGCTGTACGCTGGAGGATCTGACCGATTACGGGGATCAGTCTCCATCCTCGCCGTTGGGCGTGGTGGTCGAAGGGGAAGTTCAGGCGCAGTAGCCGTGCTACTTGTGGGCGCGGATCAGCAGCGTCTCGATCTTGTTGTCGCGTAGCCGCTGGCGGACCTCGCGCAGCCGAGCGGGGTCCTTGTAGGGCCCGACCCGGACCCGGTGCCAGGTGTCGCGGTCCATGGTGACGGACTGGATGGAGGCTTCGGTCCCGAGCAGGATGACCCGGGCCCTCATGCTGTTGGCCTCGTCGATTTTACGGAAGGATCCCGCCTGAAGGTAATAAACGCCTTTGGGCACGGGCTTGGTTTTCTTGTCGTCCGGCTGCTCTTTATTTTTGGCGGGTGGTTCCCGGTCGGGCACCACGACCTCCTGGCTGGGCAGGATGGTATAGAAGTCGAACCGCGGGGTTGTCGCCGGCTCCGACGAAGTTGTTTTGGGTGACGGGATTTCGCCCCACAAGTTGCCCCACTCCACTTCTTTCGCCACGTTGAATACCAGCACGCTGGCAATGCCGACCAGCAGACCGCCACCGAGCAGGAACCACGGGGGCAGGGGCCTGCGTTTTTTGGCGGTCGGCCGCCGCTTGGGAGTCGCGGGGCGTCGTTTTGGGGCTGCTGTGCGTTTTTTGGGGGCCGCCATTACATGCTCTCAGGGGCGTCGATGTTCAACAGGTTCAAGCCATTTCCAAGCGTCTGGCGTACTGCCATGATCAACCGGAGCCGGGCTTGGCACACGGCGGATTCATCAACCAGCACGGCGACGGCATTATAGTAAGCGTGAAATTCCTGGGCCAGCTTGCGCAGATAGACGGTCAGGTGATGCGGGTCACGCTCCTGGGCCGAGCGCAGGACCGCGTCCGGGTAGCGTGACAGCTGTTTCTGCAACGCGCGCTCACCCTCGTCGGTCAGCGACGACAGGTCGCAGGGATCCTCGGGAATACTGGTGCCCTCGTCCTCCGCCCGTTCCAGGATGCTGCAGATTCGTGCATGCGCGTACTGCACGTAATAAACCGGGTTGTCCACGCTCTGTTCGGCGGCCAGTTGCAGGTCGAAGTCCAGGTGCTGGTCGGATTTGCGCATGACGTAGAAGAAGCGTGCCGCATCCCGGCCGACTTCGTGCTGCAGCGATTGCAGGGTCACGAACTCCCCGCTACGTGTCGACATCGAGATTTTCTGCTTTCCCCGGTACAGGTTGGCGAATTGGACCAGCAGGATTTCCAGCCGTTTCGGGTCGATGTCCAGTGCCTGGAGGGCGGCGCGCACCCGCCCCGCGTAGCCGTGATGATCGGCCCCCCAGATGTTGATGGCGGTGCCGTAGCCGCGCGCCATCTTGTCGACATGGTAGGCGATGTCGGTTGCAAAGTACGTCCACTGCCCGTTGCTTCTCTGGACGACGCGGTCCTTCTCGTCGCCGAATTCGCTTGAGCGGAACCACAGGGCGCCTTCCAGTTCGTACAGGTGGCCGGCCGCCCGCAACTGCGCGATGGTTTTCTCGACCCTGTCGTTGTCCAGCAGTTCGCGCTCGGATTGCCAGTGGTCGAAATTTGCGCCGAAATTGTCCAGATCACGACGGATGCGCTCAAGCAGAATGTCCGTTGCGGTCGAGACCAGCTCCACCCAGGTGGAATCATCCAGAAAATCTCGGGCCCGCAGGATCAGGAAGTCCAGGTACGTGTTGTGCCCGTCCTCGTCTGGGCCGTCATCCGGAGCACCTGCCTGGACATTCTCGAATGAAGCATGCCACTCGTCGCCATGAGCACGATGGCGGTCGGCTGCGATATCCAGGATGTAGTCTCCCTGGTACCCGGCCTCGGGGAAAGTGACAGGTTCGCCGCACAGTTCCAGGTAACGCAGCCAGACGGAGATCGCCAGGATATCCATTTGCCGCCCGGCATCGTTGATGAAGTATTCGCACTCAACCGTGTGGCCGGCCGCATGAAGAATCCGGGCGAGGCAGGAGCCAAGCGCGGCGCCACGACCATGCCCAACATGCAGGGGGCCGGTCGGGTTGGCGGAGACGTATTCGATCAGGACGCGTTGCTCGCTGCCCGGTGGTCGGGTACCGTAATTCGCGCCTTGGTTCAGGATGTGGTCGACAATCTCGGCCTTGGCCTCCGCTCGCAACTGGAAGTTGATGAAC
This sequence comes from Gammaproteobacteria bacterium, assembly GCA_026713705.1. Classification (GTDB taxonomy): domain Bacteria; phylum Pseudomonadota; class Gammaproteobacteria; order Poriferisulfidales; family Poriferisulfidaceae; genus Poriferisulfidus. The sequence continues at coordinate 1,506 of JAPONY010000029.1, read as the reverse complement.
CCAGGGCCGGCTACGTCCGCTTTCAGCAGGCCCGGGTTTTCCGGCAGGTTCCGGATGATCTGTTCGGCCAGTTCACGTGCATCGAGTTGGGCTTCCCGTGCCAGGACCAGTGCCAGGTTGCAGGCGTAATCACCGTGCCGGGGATCCTTGGTCGACACGACCTCGATGCGGTCGGGGTTCGCATCGGGCAGCAGGCCCTGCTGGTGCAGGGTCTGCCATGCCTGGGTCAGGTTGGCAACAAGAGTAGCTTTCACGGGATCGACAGGTCGAGAGGGGCGTAGTGTACCGCCATGCTTTAAAATTAGTAAATGCGCCTAACATTGTTGGCTCTCTTTCTGGTTTTCGGTTCAGCGTCCGCCTCTTTCGGGGCGGATCCGGCCGGGGAATGGTTGCGTGCCGATGCCCCGCACGTCTATCTGGTGCGCCAGGGAGAAGCCGAGGCTAATGCGGCGCTGCGCTTCGTCAAGAAGATCCAGCACTGGCCCGAGGTGTGGTGCCCGTGGCCTGGATACGAACCCGCGATTCCGGTGGGGCCGGGGGATCTTCTGGTCCGCGTGCAAATCAACGGACGCAATTGGATCCAGCGTGCCAGACTCGGCAATGACGACCAGCCGCATGCCCGGGCGTTGGAGGCCTTCTCCATTGATGGAGTCGAACCGTTTACATGGATTCCGGATGCGCAGTTGCATCCGCCGCAGCACCTCACTTTCGATCTGACCGAAGCCGATGTTCATGAGCCGGCGCGTGCGATCCATCAGGAGGCAACAAGGTTCTGGCCGAGTCATGAGACGCTGCCTCGGCCGGTGGTCCGCATAGATGCAGGCAGTCTGGAATTTCTGTCGATTGGCACCGCGTTGACGGTGGTTCCCACGGGCAAAGAGACGGAGCCTTCGGCTTGGCTGCATGCCGTGGTGGTGGCCGTTTTCCCCAGCTACAGTTATGCGCTGTTGCTGGAGCCTCAAGCCATTGCCGCACCGGGCGATTCGGTGCGCAGCCCCACGGCTTGGTGTTTCCGACACGAGCCCGCTCCAGTTTCGGAATAAGCCTGGAACGGATTTTTGGCTGCTGCGTCCCGTCTGTCAACGCAAAGTTAAAATTTTCCCCTGCTCTCCCAGCCGCGTTTCACTTCGCGCCACCGGGTCGCGACGCGGTCGGGGATGTTTGGATTGTCGTTTCGCCGGGGGGTTCTCCGGGCGTTCGCCGTCCCGCAGGGGGCCGCCGCCCGGGTCCGGCCGTGGCGGGCGCTGCCCGCCCTACCAGTGCGCCCCCAGCTGAAGCCGCAGGAGGTATGCCGGGGGGCGGTCGTCGTCCAGGGTTTCCTGCCGCGCGCCGTGCAGTTCGAGTCCGAAGTCCACGGCCTTCCGGCGCACGAGGTCCAGCCGCCAGCCGAGGCGGATCTCGCGCGCGGTGTCCGACAGGGCGAGGGCGGCATGCGGGGTGCCGACCAGCCGCCCGCGGGCGTGCAGCACCCCGTAGCCGAGGGTCGCCTCGAGGCGCCGGCGCCGG
>JAPONY010000028.1 GCA_026713705.1 Gammaproteobacteria bacterium | reverse complement strand
GGGTGCACGTCAGATTTTTGAGATTTGCGGGTAGATTGCCAGCCGGCGGAGGTTCTGGCACAATATCTGATAATGTTTTTCATTGTAAGGTGAATGCGATGAGTGCTCCCTCTCCCCTCTCTGCCCTGGCCCGGCAACGGGAACAGATCCAGCAGGCCCTGCTTCGTCTCGGAAACTTCCGCCAGGGCTCGCTGGCGAGCCAATACCGGAAATGCGGAAAGCCCGGCTGCCATTGCGCCCGGGACGGCGACCCCGGCCACGGGCCGCATTGGGTGGTGACCCGCACGGTGGACGGCAAGACGCGCAGTCAGGCGATTCCGAAGTCGGCGGTGGGCGTGACCCGCACCCAGTTGACGCGTTATCAGAAGTTCCGCGACCTGATGCGTCAGTGGACCGAGGTCGACAGTCGGATCTGCGAGGAGAGGCTGAAGCACGGCGAGCCGGAGACCCCGGAAAAAAGGGGGCTCTCGAGCCAGCGCTCGACGGCGAGATCGCGGCGGAGCTGAACCGTCTGCTGGGCGCGGAAGGACCGGCCTCTTTCGACTTCGGGGCGCTGGAGCGCGGGCTGCGCGAGGGCGTTCTGGCCGCCGCCGCGAAGATCCTCCAGCAGGTGCTGAACGCGGACTCCAGCGACCAGGCGAGTGCCGACCGGCCTTGCGCTTGCGGGCGTCCGGCCCGCTTCGCCGGCCGCCACGACAAGTGGATCACCACCCTGTTCGGCCGGATGCGCCTGAGTCGCGCCTACTATCATTGCACGGGTTGCGGCACGGGCTTTTATCCCCGGGACCGGGAGTGGGGGCTGGAGGGCAGCGCCCTGTCGCCGGGCCTCACGCGCCTGGTGGGGCGGGTCGCGGCCGAAGTCAGCTTCGGGAGCAGCAGCGAGCTGTTGCGCGAGTTGGCCGGGGTGGCGGTGGACGCCAAGCAGGTGGAGCGCAGCGCCGAAGCCCTGGGAGAAGCGATCGCCCGGGACGAACGGGAGCAGGTCCTGGCGTCGTCGCCGACGGCCGGGACGATGTACCTGGGCCTGGACGGCACCGGCCTGCCGGTGCGCCCCGCCGAATGCGCGGGACGGCCGGGCAAGCAGCCGGACGGCAGCGCCCGCACGCGCGAGGTCAAGTTGGTGCAGGTCTGGACGGCATCGCGGCCGTCCCCGGAGGGTCCGGTGCAGCGCGAGGCGGGCTCGGTCAGTTATTCGGCCGCGGTCGAAAGCGTGGCCTGTGCCGACACCGAGCGGGACCTGTCCGCCTTCGCCCAACGGGTCGAGCGTGAAGCGAAGCGGCGCGGCTTCGACCGGGCGGCCCGCCAGGTCGTGCTCGGCGACGGCGCCGCCTGGATCTGGAACCTGGTCTCCGAAGTGTTCCCGCGCGCCATCCAGATCGTCGACCTGTTCCATGCCCGGGAGCGACTCTGGAAAGTCGCCCAGGAGCGGTATGGACCAGACAATGAGTTGCGGGGGGTCTGGGCCCGACGGCGTTGCGAGGAGTTGGAAGCGGGCCCGGTGGAGCCGGTGATCACGGCCTTGCAGGCTCTCGGTGGGGCGGAGGCCGCAGCGGCCGCCGGATACTTCCGCAACAACCGTCACCGGATGCGCTATGCGACATTCCGCCGGATGGGCCTGGGGGTGGCGTCCGGAGTGGTCGAGGCGGGCTGCAAGCAGGTCGTGGGCGCCCGTCTCAAGCGCAGCGGCATGCACTGGACGGTGGCCGGCGGCAATGCCATCCTCGCCCTGAGATGCTGCCTGCTCAGTGGCCGCTTCGAGGACTTCTGGGCTCGGCGCGAGCAGGCCGGCAACCGTCTGATAGTGTTCTCCACTACAGACCCACGGGCAGAATCGGCGGGGCCACAAGGCGACCCAGAGTCAAAATACGTCGTCGGAGGCCGATAATCTCAAAAATCTGACGTACACCCTCCCGCGGGAGAAGGGCTCTGGTTGCGAGAGCCCACCGGTTGTTTCTGCGTGCTTCAGCAATCAGAAAGGAGTGCGCCAACCCACCATGAAAGACAGATCCGAACTGGCCGCCGCCCGGTGCCCCGGGTCGTGGGTCCAGACCGCCCCGAGGCGCAATTCGCCTGCCGGGGTCCACGGCTGGCGCCAATGCGCCATGACATCGATCTGCCGGCCCGTCGGCGCAATATCCGCCGCGACCGACTGGCGCATGACATCGCCGTCCTGGGTGCGGCCGACGGGCACCGACAGCGTGGCGCGGCCCCGTTCGACCCGCAGCGGCTGCGACACGGAAAGCTGCAACAGCCTGTCGCCGGAGAACGGCCGCGCCGCATGGATCGCGAACGCGCCCGTGGCGACCGGAGAGACATCCGCAATCAATCCGCTGCGCGGCTTGACGGTCGCGAATCCCACCTCGGCATTGGCGCCGAGGCGCCACCCGTCGACCGAGTTGTCCGCGTTGAATCCGATGAACGCGGAATCGGAAGACAGGCTGCCGAAAGCGCCTTTCGCCGAACTTCCAAGCAAGCTCTCGCGCTCCATCATCCAGCCGGCACGCAAGCCGGCCCAGGCTCCGGACGGCTGCCAGGACAACACCGCTCCCGATGTCGGGGCCTGCCAGGAAAATCCTTCCGTCGAAAACGCCGTGGCCGCCAGATCCTTCCATCCTGCGTAGGTGAAGGTGTTCGCGTATTGGGCAAGCCCGAGGTGCCCTCCCTGGAGGCCCGCCGGGGTCTCCAGCAGGCCAAGCCGCCAGCGGTCAGGGCGCGCTTTCGCGAAGGACGGCGCAAAAGCGGTCCGGTACCCCCCGACTTCCGGCCTTGCGGGTGTCGGCGCCATGAAACCCTTGAGGCGTTTCGCCATGGACAACTCGTCGGTCGCAACCGCAAAAGAGCCAAGATCAAACCAGAACGGCGCCCCCAGGGAATCGAAGGCGGCGATTTCCGTTCCGGCAAGCGACTGCGCCAGCCCGTCGCCGAATGCGTTGCCCAGCACGATGTTGGACGTGAGCAGGCCCCCGCCGGGATCTCCGACTCGATGGCCAGCCGTCAGGGTGGCCTGCCCTACGGGCGCCGTCGCGGCGCCGAGGTCCATCAGGCCCTGGCCGTAAATGCTGCGGCTGGCGTACCTGCCGCTCTTGTCGGCCGTCGTGAAAAGCCGGGAAAGCAAGGCCGTGTTCGAGAGCTGGCCGCGGAAAAGCTGTTTCATCAACGCGAGCCCGCCCGACACCATCGGCGCAGCGTACGAGGTGCCGCCAGCTCGGCCAAAACCCCGTATTACCGTTCCATTATTATCGGGACCAAAGTAAGGCACCGAAATATCCTCCCCGGGAGCGGCAAGGCACCAGTCGGCAGCAATGCCGCAACGGTTCGAGAAATGCGAGATTTCGCCATCCTCGCCCACCGACACAACGGAGACGACGTGGCTCCGCAACTCGCTGATCTTCGCCGGCAGCCCGGCGAGGACCGAAGGAGAGGTGGCGTCGACTTTCAAATCGCCATTTGAGTCCGGCTTGCATTCGGCAGCGGTAGAATCGGGCGGGCACGCTGCGCCATGGCTGTTGGAGGCCGCCCAAACCAGGATGACCTTCTCCGACGCCCCCGCCTGGGCCATCGTTTGGATAATGGTGCCAAGGGAAGAGCGAAGGGTGGACTCGCTGTAGCCTTCGATCATGCCGGTGAGGCTGAAACTCAGATTCAGGATGTCGACGCCCGCCGCAAGCGGCGCGCTGAACCACTGGTCTAATCCGGCCTGATCGCTTTGTGTAAAGTTGTTTTCCAAGTCCGTGGGGCGGTAGACGTAATCCGGTCCCCGGGTCCCCAGCGCAACCGCAAAGGCCTTAATGTTGGCGTTCCAGGCGACCCCATGGGAGCTTCCGGGCAAGCCGACATTCCGCCCCCCCGCAGCAACGCCCGCAACGGCCGTGCCGTGCGAAACCTCGCTCCCATTTTCTATTGACGCACCCGGCAGAAGCGTTCGGGTAATCGTCCTGTCCTTGTCCGGGTCATTGGCGTTGGTCGCAAAGGCCGGGTGGTTGAGATCGATGCCCGAATCGACGATGCCGATGGTCACGCCCTTCCCCGCGCTGAAACCGGACCCGAGCGCGAGTTCCAGGTGCGCATACGCCCGGTCGGCCCGAGTTCGGCCCAGGCCCCACTGGCGGGAAAACTCGCTGTTGCCGCGATACCGCCCGGCGATGGTTTCCACCCGGGCCTGGCTGATCTCTGGGGGGTCTTGTTCGGGGGGAGCCTCGGCCATGGTCTCATTTTCGGCAGAAGGCGCGCCAGTCTCAGTCTCCGTCTCCTCGGTGCCGCCTCCGACACCGCCTCCGCCGCCGCCTCCGCCCCCGCAGGCCGAAACGAGAATGGCCGTGGCCAGCACCATGGCGGCGGTCTGGAGAGACCTGGAAAGATAAAGTGACGGACCGCACGCCGTCCTCTTGGAGGACACCGAAACCGGGCCAAAACTTTTTCCCATGTCGTATGCCCTGGTCAGTAAAGAAACCCTCGGCTTTTGGGAAGTTATTCTAGCGAATTTTGATCGCCGGGCTTGCCCCGTGGATTAATGTGGCCCTGAGCCTCCGAAAACCGGGGCTGTGAACCGGACAAAAAGCCTGCCACCCTGCGGTTGACTGGAGAGGCCGGAGGGGGTTGGCGCGAAAAGGCATGGGATGGCGCTCCCTAGGGGAATCGAACCCCTGTTCCCGCCTTGAGAGGGCGATGTCCTGACCGCTAGACGAAGGGAGCGAGCTTGTTTTTCAGTATAGCACCCGGAATCGCGCAATATGGCCGCACGAGGCGAAACATCAGGAAATATATGTTAGACTAGATTGAACTAGTTTCTATGGAGAGAATCATGAAGAGCCCTACTGCCGAACTGTCCGAGAAAGTCTGGCCGATCGCCGAGGCCAAAGCCCGCTTGTCCGAGATCCTGCGGCTGGCCGAAGAAGAAGGGCCGCAGCAGGTCGGGGTGAAAAAGACCTTCGTCATCGTGCCGCGGGAAGCCTGGGAAGCCACAGAAATTCCAGGCATGTCGCTTGGCGAGATGATCATGAAATTCAGGCCCAATCCGGAAGATCTGCCCGAGGACGGCCTGGAGATTCCGAAGAGAGAGGGAGGGCACCGCCCCATTCCGTTCATTGACTACGATGTGGAATAACCGTGTCCGATTTTCTTCTCGACACCAACGTGTTCTCCGAGTTTACAAAGCTCGATCCGATCCCGTCGGCCGTCGTTTTCCTGACAGATCCTAACAAGTTCTGGACCTCTCCCATCGTGCGTTATGAACTGGGATTCGGGGTCAACCTTCTGCCACCGGGGCGCCGCCGCGACATGCTTAAGGTTCAAATCAGTTTCCTGATGGATTTGTTCGAAAAACGTACCCTGCCACTTGGGGAAAAAGAAATGGACGCAACAGCCTACCTTATGGCCAGAGAGAAACATTCCGGCCGAACCCCCGAACTGGCCGATGTCTTAATCGCAGGAACGGCCTTGGCAAACAACCTTATATTGGTCACACGGAACGTGAAGGATTTTGACGATATGGGGATCGAGATCGTCAATCCCTGGGACACGGACTAAGCCGCAAAGGGCTACGGCAAAGGCGCAACCACGCCCTGCATCGCCGCCGCCCGCACCGTGTTGAGCAGCAGGCAGGCCACCGTCATCGGCCCGGTGCCGCCGGGCATCGGCGTCACGAACCCCGCGACCTCCCGCACTTCCTCGAACCGCACGTCGCCCTGAATCTTCCCGTCCACGCGGCTGACCCCGACGTCGAACACCGCCGCACCCGGCTTGACGAAATCCGCCGTGACCATCCCGGGGCTGCCGGTCGCCGCGACCAGGATGTCCGACTCGCGGGCGAGCTGCGGCAGGTCCCGGGTGCGCGAGTGCGCCACGCGCACGGTCGCATCCACTCCCTTCCCGGCCAGCATCAGGGCCATCGGGATGCCCACCAGCCGGGACCGGCCGATCACCAGTGCGCTCGCCCCGGAAGTCGCGATCCGGTAGTGCCGAAGCAGTTCCATCACGCCGAACGGCGTGCAGGGGCGAAGCCCGGGAAGCCCGGCCGCGAGGCGGCCCAGATTGGTTTCCGTCAGGCCGTCCACGTCCTTCTCCGGGGGGATGGCTGCCAGCACTTCAGCGGCATCCCGTGCCGACGGCAGCGGCATCTGCACCAGGATCCCGTGCACGGAGGAATCGCGCGCCAGGATGCGGACCGCCTCGACGAGGTCGTCCTGCGCGATGTCCGCCGGCAGCGTCTGGTGCCGGGAGATGATGCCGGCTTCGCCGGCTTCCTTGATCTTGCGGGAGATGTACAGCTGGCTGGCCGGATCCTCGCCGACCAGCACGGTCGCCAAGGTCACCGGGGCGGCGGAATCCAGATGTTCGGCCAGTTGCGCACGGATTCCGCGCGCGACCGCATTGCCATCGATCAGCTGGCCGGGTTCACTCAATGGGGGGTTGCTGGTCCGGATCGAGGTAGACCAGGTTCTTGCCGAGGCGGCCACCGTAGTTGCCGGCCGAGATCATGATCAGACCCTCGGTGTCCTTGGAGGCTTCGATGGCGGCGCGGGTGGCCTGGATGATGGTCTCCAGATCGCGCCCGTTGATGATGATCTCCATGACCGAGTTGACGCCCTCGGGGAGGCCTTGTTCGACTTCCGGGTCGTCCTGCAGCAGGGGGCAGTATTTCTCATAGGTGCTGGCAATCGAGAACTCGTAGTTGCTGCCGGGCTTGGAGCCGGATCCCGCGATCCCGCCGGGGAAGCACATCACCACGCCCGGGCTCTTGGCGATCTCTTCGACGCCCTTCATGGCGGCTTCAAGCGCGGAATCGGCATCGCTGCCGAAGAACCACAGGTTGCCGCCCATCAGGCCGTCGGCGTAGCCCAGCCGGCGGTCCAGCACGAACTCGCCGCCCAGGATCGGCACCCACCACATCTTCCGCCCAAAACGCTCGATGCGGCGCTGCTTGCCGTTGCCGAAATAGGCCACCTTCCGGCCCATCTGGTAGTACTCTTCCGTATCCAGCAGGTTGAAGCAGGAAGCGGTCGGGCAGGTCAGCACGTTCTGGCTGATCCGAACCAGCGCGGCCCGCTCCAGCTTTTCCACCCGGTCCTTCCAGAAACGGGGGACATGCAGTTGCACGATGGCGCCGGGGCGACCGTCCGGGGTCTCGAAGGACTCGTCTCCGCCCGGCCCCACGAATCGGTCCAAGCCGGCTTCGCAGTCGCACAGGATGGTGCTGGCGGCATTCCCGACCGCGGAATCCACCGCGTGCTTGACCCAGGTCTGGTCCCGGGCCGTAATCAGGAATTCGGTGTAAAGGCTGCGGAATGCTTCCGCGTAGGTGTCGTCGATCTGCGCCGGCATGAATCAGTCCCGCCCGCGGCCCTTGTACACCGCGTCTTCGGTCACCACGTAGTCCATGTACACGTCGTGCGGAGCGACCAGGATCTCGTCGAACAGCTGCGACTCGTAGCACAGTGCCACCAGCGTGCAATCCGGGCGGACCCGCTCAAGCAAGCGATCGTAGTAGCCCTGGCCGTTGCCCATGCGTCCGCCGCCGCGGTCGAAGCCGACGCCGGGGACCATCACCATGTCCAGCTCTTCCGCCGGCGGCTCCTTGTCCGGGTTGCCCCACATCTCCTTGGGCGGCTCGAGGATGTTCCACTTGCCGACCACCATCTCCTCCAGGCTCTCCATGTGCCAGAGGCCAAGCTTGTTGTCGCCCTTCTCGTCCACCGTGCAGTACGGCACGACGATCTTCTTCTCGCCCTTGGCCACTTCTTCGAGCAGTTCGGGCTTGGTGCGGGTCTCGGAACGGCAATCGATGTACCACATGATGGTATTCGCGTTCTGGTACTCCTCCAGGGCCATCAGGCGCGCAACCGCCTGGGCGCTGATTTCGTCCTTGTTTTCCTGGGCGGCACGGCGATCGTACGCCTCGCGGCGCATCTTGCCTTTTCGCTCCATGATTGCGTCGAGTTCTTCTTGTGACAAAGCCATCGGGTCTCTCCTGTATGCCTGGGGCAGGGGGAAATCGGGGAATCGGGAAAATGAAATGCAAATTATAGGGGATTTGTGGGCAAGGTCACGGCTCTATCTTGAAAACGACTTTTTGTAAATGAAGAATTGGGCAAAAAGACTTTTACTCCTTGGCGTGTTCTTCGTAATCTTCAATTATTGAGTCTTTGGTGTGACGATTTGAGGCACCTTCGATCTCTTCTATCGAATCGTAGGAAAGAAATGTACATTTCCCATACAGTGGGCCTCCCCCCAATAATGAAAATGTGGGGCGCTTAATCTCCTGGAAGACCTTCTCTCGTCTCTCATCAGGAGCAACAATGTGTAAGCTTATATTTATGTTTTGTTGAAGCGCCAAAAGGTCAGCCATCCTCAATAAGCCGGAATATACAGCCGTCGTATGTTCGACTTCAAAAGCCCTAGCGATTGAGCGTCCTTGCAACCAAATTACATCTATCTGCTCAATTGTTTGGAATGTCGATTCATCATAACTGAGAGGCAGTTCCTCCAAAATAGACCCCTTTAATTCATCTGAACACAAACTCAATACCCGGGCTTTATCACTCCTCGGGAGCCAAATTTTGAAGCCCAATAGGGCTCCAATCTGTGCAATTTTCGCTTGTATCTGCAACGAATCCCGTGCCTCTGCGGGTGAAACATCATCTGCCAGTTCAACCTCAACATCTTCTTGGTCACGACTTGGTACTTCAACCAGCACTCTGCCACTAGGCGTTTTAGCTTCCAGAGTTTTTAGATTTCGCCGATCTTTGTCTGTAAATGGAAACAAGCGATTCTCTTCTTTCTGTTTCTCCAATTGGCCTACCAGAAATCGACCATCGGGTTGACTGAGTTCGGAAAGAGACTGGCGGAATGCTCCCGTCCATCCCCGCGAACCTATAACATGATCCTTCGTGATAGAAAGGTTATCCCAATGTGAGACTATGGGCACCGAATGCTCAGGTTCAAGAATAATTAGAGGTTCAACTCTAAAGCGAACTACGTATGGGTCAGGATCTTCAAATATTGGTGTTGTATCACTGTACATCTCGGAAGTTATTTTTAGCACTCCACACCAGCGCGATACTTTTGTCAAATAGCATACAAAAGTATCTCCAATTTTAATCTTTGAAGCCGAACGCTGCTGCCGTTTTCGAAACCCACTAACATTGCTACTCTTGCAGAAAGTTTCCCAAGTTTGTGGGGAGAATAAATTTAGGAAATAACGCATGCGTGGCATTCTACTCTACGCGACATCCCCGAAACCGAATAGTCCATCAATCAGAGTGCCTTAGAAGAGAGTTTGAGGAGAACAGCATACATTTTCAAAAGTAGTAGTAGACATGGGTCTTGCTTTCCCCTATCATTCACCATCTCACAAAAACAACGGGCAAATACATTGAGTGACTACAAATGGGTTGAGATAGCTGAACCGAAAGACTACGACCAGTTAAATGAAATTCTGGATTCTGAATTCCAGCCTCAACGCGTGTCAGCCCGACTTGGGGGGGCAATTACGGATAAAGTAGGAGCTATCCTTGTAGAACATGGTTATATCGACAAAGACTATCGAAGTACTTTCTACAATTTTTACGCCAAAATGGGTCGCTTGTACCGCAGCGATTGTGTGCGGCTCCATTTTTTTGACGCAACTGTGGATTTTGACGGAGAGCGGACAGCTATTCTTTGTTCTGATGGCCGTCCAGAAGACCATTATTTCGGATATGTCGTGCTTCGTCCAACAATCTCTGGAACACTTGGCCGGGGGTGCACGACAAATTTGTGGGGTTTTTCGGGATTGACAGGAGGACGGGGGCTATCGCATAATATCTGGTAATGTTTTCATATACCAGTAGAGGCCGTGATGAACTTGGAATCTTCCCTCGAAATCCTGAACCGTCAGCG
>JAPONY010000027.1 GCA_026713705.1 Gammaproteobacteria bacterium | reverse complement strand
TCATCGCGCCCAAGCCTTCTCGTTCCGACTGATCCAGGGTCACCGTATATCGTTTCATGGCTGCCAATCCTCCCATGCAGAATAACATCGGGGGATTTTAGCATCTAATGTACGACATTATATGTATGACATGACACTAGTCATCTTCGCAGGTGCAGGCGTCTCAGTGGGAGAGCCTGCAAATTTGCCAAATTTTTTAGGATTAGTGCAAGCAATCGCTCAAGGTACGGGGCAACAAACGAGCAAAGATGAGCCTTTGGACCGTTTCCTTGGCAAACTTGAGAAAAATGGCGCAGATGTACATGCTCGTGCTAAGGACATATTGACTCAATCCCTCTCAGAATCGACAGCATTACACCGTGATTTGTTGCGACTATACCCACACCCTGAATCAGTCCGCGTCGTCACAACCAATTTTGATCTACTGTTTGAACATGCCGCAATCAGCGAATTTGATTCCAGTCCCGAAGTATTTCGAACACCAGCATTGCCCTTAGGAAACAAATTCAATGGAATAGTGCATTTGCATGGAAGCCTAGATCATCCGGATGACATGATACTTACAGATGCAGATTTTGGAAGTGCGTATTTGATAGACGGCCGGACATCACGCTTTCTCGTTGAGATGTTTCGCTCCTTTACCGTCCTTTTTGCTGGCTACAGCCATGATGATACGGTTATGCATTACTTTGCACGGGCTTTACCAATAAGTGAAACAAAGCGCTTCATACTTACGGACGAACCGGAGAATGAACGTTGGGGGATGCTCGGAATTGAACCCATTGCGTATCAATCGCACTCAGATCTTTATGAATATGTTCACGATTTATCCAGTCATGTAAGACGAGGAATATTAGATTGGAAACGAGAGATTACAGATCTTTTGCAAAAACCACCCTCTCTCAATGAACGTGAAACTGACTTAGTTGAAGAGGCACTTGAGGATGAAGCAAAAATACTTTTTTTCCTGAACACTAAACCTGCGGTTGAGTGGCTTGATTGGTTCGATAGCCGAAACTATTTCGATGACCTTTTCCGTAGCGGAGAATCTGGGGAGTTTGACAAGCGCAATCAACTATTGGCACAGTGGTTGGCGTGGGAATTTGCATGCAGTTACCCTGATGTACTGTTTCAATTAATCGGTAAGCATGGGATAAAAATACATCCATATTTTTGGTTTGAGTTGGGGCGCGCAGTAGGTTCGGAACAAAATGTGCTGCTAGATGGAAAACCTTTGTCACGTTGGGTGTCTCTCTTACTCGCCACCGCCCCTGCGGACTCAAATATAGACGTATTGTCTTGGCTGGGAGAACGTTGCATTAATGCTGATTTGACGAAAGATCTTCTTGAAATTTTTGATGCAATGGCTACAGACTTGTTTGGTCGCATTCCTTTCGGAGGTTGGTCTGGTCCCGAAGAAAGAGGCTGGTACGAAATCAAAGAACTTTGGGAAAAGGGATTGAAACCAAATCTCAATCTTATAGCGGTACCATTGCTAGATTCTGCTACTAAACATTTGGTAACTAGATATCGCCTGCTAAATCTTTGGGAGGATGCAGATCACTACGAATATTCAGAAAGTCTTGGCCGAAGTGCCATTGAGCCTCATGAACAAGACGAATATCCCGAGAGTCTGGACGTAGTAATCGATGTAATACGTGACTGCCTTGAATGGCTCGCATGTAATCAGCCAAGCATGGCGGAAATCTGGTGCGATCGCCTTATAAATACTGACGTACCACTTTTCCACCGTATAGCGATTTACGCGTTATCGGAGCGTATGGATCTTACTCCTGACGAGAAAATTGATTGGTTACTGGATAAGACAGATATACATGAACTTTTAGTACATCATGAAATTTTTCAGACAATGTACCAAGCTTATAAGAGCGCCAGCCCCGAGCATCGTCAAACAGTAATTCAAGCAGTTCTCGCTTATCGTCATCCACATCAGGAAGACAAAGACCAAGCGCGCCAAACCGCTCACCAACACTTTGCTTGGCTACATTGGCTTCACAAAGCCGCTCCCCAATGTGATTTAACCAAAAGAGCCTTGGAAAATGTAAGAAAGCAATATCCCGATTTCCGTGCATCCGAACATCCAGATTTTTTCCACTGGACTGAGACAACTCATGCGGCATTGCGTGATCAAAGCCCATGGTCTGCTAAAGAATTATTGGCTCAACCGGCCGAAGTTTGGAGCCAGGAACTTTTGTCATTCCAAAGAACGAGTTTCGATGGCCCTTCTCGTGAAGGACTTTTGGGCGCTGTACAGGAGGCTGCGTCTCGAAAATTGGATTGGGGATTAGCCTTAGCTAACGAACTGATTTCGCACCAAAAGTGGGAAGCCGATCTTTGGAAAGCGCTGATACATGCTTGGAAAGAAAACAACCTTAATGAAAATGACAGCCTGAAAGTTTTAGGCATGTTGAATGAGACTAAATTGCACCAAGAACATGCCCGTTCAATTGCAGAAATGCTTCGTAAGGTTATAAAGTATGACGAAACATTACGCTCACAAAACTTCCTCCAACGAGCCAATGAGGTAGCAGGAACTCTCTGGAGAAACATCGATCATGAAAAATCATTCGAGAGTATTCGAGATTGGTTTACATTAGCCAGTATCCATCCCGCGGGAATTCTTACCCAATTTTGGCTAGAAAGCTGGGCATCGTGGCGGAAACAGCAGGACCCGATGCCTGACACTTTCAATGATGAATACCGTCTGGCATTTACCGAAATTGTCCGGAATGAGGCAACGACTGGAAAACTGGGTCGATCAGTACTTGCACATCAGTTTTCCTTTTTGTTGAATTCGGATGAGAAATGGGTAAAGGAAAATATGCTGCCTCTGTTTTTGGCGCAGACAGATGTAAGCGAATATCAGGCAATTTGGGATGGTTTCCTATACGGTTCTCTTAGTATTGCTATAGCTGACCTTATGGAAGATGCTTTTCTTCAAGCTGCTACACGGGTAGAGAGTGATTTATCAGAACCAGTCCGCCAGAAAAGATTCATTGAGTCATATACCGTAATGTTGGCATATTTTGTCAAGCAACCTTCTGAAGCATGGATTCCGATGTTATTTCAGCATGGAGGTGAAAAAGCACAGCATAATTTCACCCATGCATTGGGGCTGCGCCTAGGCCGGATGAATGACACACAGAAAAAAGAATGCTGGGACCGTTGGCTAAAAAGCTATTGGGAAAATCGTTTGAGAGGCGTTCCCAAACCCATTGGTAGTAATGAAGTAGTGGAAATGTTGGGCTGGCTGTTAGACTTGGAAGTGGTGTTTCCTGATGCGGTCGACCTAGCTGTGAAGATGCCAAAGCCAATTCAACATAAAGACACACGCATAGTATATCTATTGAACAAAAGTAGCCTCTGGGAAACTTACCCAAGTGAAGTCGCTCGGCTTTTAATCTATTTGGGGAATAGCCAATCTCCTTCTTATATTTGGTATAGAGGAGAAGAATTAATCCAGAAACTTCTTTCGTCTGATCTTTCGGAAGATCTCAAAAGAAAACTAGAAGAACTCATGGCATCGAAAGGTTTGGGGTAATCTGTCCCCTAGCATCTTTTGGGTTGCCTTGAACACAATCGAAAGGGCCCCGAAAACGGGGCCCTTCAAGTACAACAGCACAAACACTGATTACATCATGCCACCCATTCCACCCATGTCGGGTGCGGCATGCGAATGTGGCTCCTCTTCCTTGGGAAGTTCCGCCACCATGGCCTCGGTCGTAATCATCAGGCTGGCCACCGAAGCAGCATTCTGCAATGCCGACCGAGTAACCTTGGCCGGATCCAGGATGCCCATCTCCAGCATGTCCCCGTATTCAGCTGTTGCTGCGTTATAGCCATAGTTCCCTTCGGCCTTGAGCACATCAGCAATAACCACTGATGGCTCGCGGTCGCCGGCATTGGCGACGATCTGGCGCAAGGGCTCGGCCAGTGCATGGTCCAGAATCTCTACACCACGCTGCTGGTCGTTGTTATCGCCCTTGAGCTTATCAAGTGCCGAACGAGCCCGAAGCAGCGCCACTCCACCACCCGGCACGATGCCTTCTTCCACCGCGGCACGGGTTGAATGCAGAGCATCCTCGACGCGCGCTTTCTTTTCCTTCATCTCGACTTCCGTTGCGGCACCCACTTTGATGACGGCCACGCCACCAGCGAGTTTTGCCATGCGCTCCTGCAACTTCTCCTTGTCGTAGTCGGAACTCGTTTCTTCGATCTGCTGGCGGATCTGATCCACACGCGCCTTGATGTCGGCGGCCTGGCCGGCTCCATCAATGATGGTCGTGTTCTCCTTGGACAAGGTCACGCGTTTGGCAGTGCCCAGGTCTTCCAGAGAGGTTTTCTCCAGAGACAGGCCCACTTCCTCGGAAATCACAGTGCCGCCGGTCAGGATAGCGATATCCTGCAACATGGCCTTGCGTCGATCACCGAAACCAGGCGCCTTGACTGCCGCCACCTTGACGATGCCGCGGATCGTGTTGACCACCAGGGTCGCCAAAGCCTCGCCTTCAACATCCTCGGCGATCACGACCAGAGAGCGGCTGGATTTAGCCACCGACTCCAGCAACGGGAGAAGTTCCCGAATGTTGGAGATCTTCTTGTCGTGGAGCAGAATGAACGGATTCTCGAGGTCGGCCGTCATGCTGTCCTGGTTGTTGATGAAATACGGCGAGAGGTAGCCCCGGTCGAACTGCATTCCTTCGACGACTTCCAAGTCGTTTTCAAGCGAAGTGCCTTCCTCAACCGTAATGACGCCTTCCTTGCCGACCTTGTCCATCGCATCGGCGATGGTTTGACCGATATCCGGGTCCGAGTTGGCTGAGATACTGCCGACTTGGGCGATCTCCTTGCTGTCGGTGCACGGGCGCGACAGTTTGTTTAACGCATCGACCACAACAATCACGGCCTTGTCAATGCCACGCTTGAGATCCATCGGGTTCATGCCAGCTGCCACTGCCTTGGCACCTTCGCGTATGATCGCCTGTGCAAGCACGGTAGCAGTAGTCGTTCCGTCACCCGCGACATCCGAAGTCTGCGACGCAACCTCTTTGACCATCTGGGCTCCCATATTCTCGAACTTGTCCTGCAGTTCGATTTCCTTGGCGACCGATACACCATCTTTGGTGACGGTGGGTGCTCCGAACGATTTGTCGAGCACGACATTACGTCCTTTTGGCCCTAGGGTCGATTTCACGGCGTTGGCCAGCAGGTTGACACCCTTGAGCATCCGCTGCCGAGCCTCTTCGCCAAAATTAACCTCTTTTGCTGCCATTTTCAGTTCCTCTTGAGGGTTTCTCTATTAAAAATTTGATGTGAAGTGAAATCCAATGATGGACGAGCGAATCAGTCCTCAATCACGGCCATGATGTCGTCTTCGCGCATCACCACCAGTTCATCGCCATCCAGTTTGCATTCGGTTCCAGAGTACTTGCCAAACAGGACGTTATCGCCAACTTTGACATCCATTGCATGGGTCTCTCCGTTATCAAGAATCTTTCCGGAACCCACAGCGAGTACCTCGCCGCGAATGGGCTTTTCGGCAGCGCTATCCGGAATGACAATGCCTCCGGGACTGGTGCGCTCTTCCTCAAGCCGCTTGATCACGACACGGTCATGTAAGGGTCGAAGTTTCATAGAAAACTCCTAAATTGTATGATTTATCAAAAGTTTGTCCAACATGGCGGCAGTGAGGACTTGCTCTTATCCGCCTCTGTTATCCCTATATATGGGGAGCAATCTCTTATATACAAGAGGGAAACCCGTACAGCGCGGGAATTATAGTAAACGTATGCCAATTCTATAGGCAAGCTTCTGAATGCACAGACATAAACCTTCTCTTCAGCTACCAATACAAATCTGACTTTGCCAGCTTAATTACGGACTCAGATCACAGATCTGCTTCTCCATTCCCACAATATGTTATCTGGTAAAATTTTGTCGGATTTTCCACAATCCTGCCATTATCACACGCCCAGACGGGTTCCAGGTCCAAGACATGGCTGAAGAAATCCTGACGGTCCGGGAAATTGCTGACACACTGAATTTTTCCCAAAAGACAGTCTATCGCCATGCGGTAGAGGCACAGATTCTAGGTTTCAGAATTGGCGGCTCGTGGCGATTCCGATCGACAGATATTGATGGCTGGATTGCAGATGACGTAAGCAAATCTCCTCCTGCGCCCCACAGTGATAATAGCGATAGACGTGAAACGTGCTCGCGTGAATAAGCCACCTCGGAAGATCACAGGAAAAGACCAAGACTTCAAGTGGTTTCACGAAACTGCTTATGGAAAGATTTTTAATGGTGATTCCTATCAGTTTATCCCCAACCTTGACGCGAGATCTGTCGACCTAATCGTCACTAGCCCACCTTTCGGCCTTGTCCGAGAAAAGGAATATGGAAACGTTCCAGCGGATTCGTATATCGACTGGTTCCGGCCTTATGCGACCCAATTTCATAGGTTACTTAAGAAGTCAGGCAGCCTTTGTGTGACGGGCGAAATTTGTGAGCGGCTTCGAAGACGCTGGCTCTGTGTCGAGTTGCAGGAGCCCTATCTGAAAGGCGCTATTGGTCAGTTTAGTGCGTCAGAGGAAGATGCCAACAGTAATAGTTTAAAGAAATCTTCAGCGAAGTCGGGCGGGTCTAAGCTCCAAGAGTATTTTAAGCTTCCTCGAATCGGCCTTCTCTGGGGTAAACGCACTACGGATAGGCTTCCCAAGGACGGAGGGAAGACGCGTCCCGCCTCGGTGAAAAACTCAAAGAAACAGAGTTCTCAGGCTGTATCAAAGTGCCCCTCATGAAGAATTTAGCACTTAAGTTGCTACCGCGTGAATGGCAGTCACACGCGCTTGAAAAGTGGAGACCGAAGCGACACGGAATCATCGAAGTCGTCACTGGAGGAGGGAAAACAGTGTTCGCACAGATGTGTTTACTAGCATTCTTTGAGGAAACGAGGAATGGACAAGCCCTGATCATAGTCCCAACCGTTTCGTTACTTGATCAATGGTGGGTCGCGCTCCAAGAAGAGATCGGAGTATCACCTGATGACATTGGTTTGCTCGGTGGACAAGAGAAATGTGAGGGGAATGAACTGATTATTATTGCGGTGATCAATTCTGCTAGGAGTTTTACTGAAGAATTTTCAAGAGATCGTACTTTATTTTTGATTGTCGATGAGTGTCACCGGGCCGGATCGCCCGCCAATGCCAACGCTCTTTTGGGGAAGTTCGCGGCAACACTTGGCCTTTCTGCTACACCAGAACGTGAATATGATGAAGGCTTTGAGACTTACATCGCACCACGCCTTGGACCAATCATTCACAAATATACTTACGTCGATGCGGCACGTGACGGGGTAATCAGTCCTTTTTCTCTAAATAATGTACGAGTCCATCTGCTTCCCGATGAAGAAGAAGAATACCGCAAATATTCCCGTTTGATTGCGCGGACCCTACGCACCGGATTAAGCGATGATACTGACGAGAAACTTAAGCGTTTACTACAACTACGCGCGGCGATATCTGCCAATGCCACACGCCGCATTCCTGTGGCAGCCAAACTCGTTGAACTTCACAGGGGTGAACGTGCAATCATTTTCCACGAACGGGTTGAGGCAGCAAATCATATTCTTTCGGTACTGAAGGCTAGAGGACACCGGGCGACTATCTACCACACCGAAATTGGTCCCGCCGCACGACGCGATAACCTGAGGCTTTTCCGAAAGGGGTTATTCGATGTGCTGGTCTGCTGCAGAGCTCTCGACGAGGGGATCAACGTACCGGAAGCTAGTGTTGCAGTTGTGGCGAGTTCGACAGCAAGCTACCGCCAGCGAATTCAGAGGCTTGGGAGAATATTGCGAACAGCCAAGGGCAAAGAGGTAGCGTTGATCTATACGATCTTCGCAACGGAAGAAGAACGCAAGCGCCTGAAAAAAGAGGAAGCAGACCTCGAAGGAATCTCTTCCGTTTCATGGCATCGGGGACAGACCGGAACAGATGCCTAGACTCTACCATAAAAGCGAGTGGTTCGACGAAATCTCTCCAAGTGCCTTGGCAGAGGCTGAGTTCGAAGACATTCTCATTCAAAATGCCGATATTATCCGGGCGAACACAGTAATCATTCCGTTCAAGAAGACCGTCTATTCCACGGAAGGGTCAGCACGTGCGGATCTAGCCATGATCTCCACCGATTATCGCCATTGGGTCGTGGTCGAAGTCGAGATGTCACGGCATAGTCTGTACGGTCACGTGATTCCACAAGTCCGCACGCTCCGAGAAGCAAGTTACACCCAGGAATGCGTTGCATATATCCATAGTAAGTGCCCAGATCTCAATAAAGGAAAGTTAGCCGATATGGTGCGCGGCGATCCACCTGATGTCCTTGTCATTGTGAACAAACCGGATACTGAGTGGCAGAGAGAAATGCGACGCTATGGTGCCCATATGATGGTTTTTGAGATTTTTCGTTCGATTCTCAATAAGATGATCTTCGTTATCGATGGGGAACCACCCAGGCTCGCACACCACTTCCTCTCCGAACTCTCATTTGGACTGCTTCCCCGTTGCCTTACACTCAGTACTCCTGCGGCGCTTCCCGTAGAGCCCGGCGTACAGTTTCCAATTCTGATCGAAGAACAGATCACTTACTGGGAACGTTTCCACACCGCCACAGGTGCATACCTGACACCAATTGGCAATCCACCTCTAGACCCCGGAAGAAAGTATGCCCTTATACAATCCGAAAGTGGGGACTATGTGATCCGCCCCCTCACGAAAAATAAGGGGGCTATATACGATGTTGCCCAAAAGTAGACTAAACAATAGAGGGTATTGTATAATTCTCCTACTAGAAAAAGGATATAGCCATGTCGAAGTTAGACCGAGTGAAAATCAGCCTTTTCCAGTTCATGGAGAAGTATCCCGATGAGGATACCGCTCGCCAGCAGTTGGAAGAATGGCGTTGGAACGGGGAGCCTCGATGCCCTCACTGCGATAGCCTTCGGGTCTCCGAAGCCGAGCAGAAGATGCCTTACCGATGCAAGGACTGTCGCAAGCGGTTCAGCATCCGCACTCTTACTGTCATGGCATCCAGCAACCTTCCGTTCCATACATGGCTCGCTGCCATCTACATTGCCTCAACCGGCCTGAAAGGAACAGCCTCTACCAAACTCGCATCCGATCTGGGTACGACCTACAAGACGGCATGGCATCTCTCCCACCGCTTGCGCAAGGCGTGGGAAACGGACGGGGAGATGCTGTCCGGCATGGTCGAAGTAGATGAAACCTACATTGGGGGAAAGGAACGAAACAAGAAGTTGAACGCAGGTCGCGGAGCAGTCGGAAAAACCGCAGTCGTAGGACTTAAGGAGCGTGGTGGCAAGGGTCAAGGCCAAGCCAGTTCGATTCACTGACGCTTGCACCTTGCAGGGTGCCATCCAGCAGAATGTGGAGGTTGGCTCGAAAGTGTATACTGACGACCACCGCGCCTATGCTGGTCTCCGTGATTTCTCGCATGAAACCGTCAAGCATTCTGTCGGCGAATATGTCAAGGGTGAAACCCATACCAACGGGATCGAATCTTTCTGGTCTCTGCTCAAGAGGGGCTATTACGGCACCCACCACTACATGAGCGAGAAACACCTTCACCGCTATGTGTCCGAGTTTGCCAACCGGCACGGGGTGCGGAAACTTGACACCGAGAACCAGATGGAAGCCCTTGCTCGTGACATGGAAGGTAAACGCCTTCTCTACACGGAACTAGTCCAGTGAGCGCACAAGCGGAAGTCGCAGAGATAGGTCAGGCCGTAGTCAAGCGACGCGGACGACGCAAGGGAATCTACGAGGGCGAGGGCTATCGGTTCTATAGCAAGTCCTGTCTCAAGATGCCGCAATGCGCGGACGGCTCAATAGCACTTACCATCACTTCCCCGCCCTACTGGAACGCCATTGACTACGACATTCACACGAAGCATGGCACGGATGCGTGGCACAGAGAGCGGGAATACCAAGCGTTCGGGGAGACCTTTGACGAATACCTGAACAACATCGCCAAAGTCTTCAAGGAAGTCCACCGGGCAACCGTAGATGGCGGGTTCTGCGCCATCGTAGTCGGCACCATCCTTCACAAGCGGAAGCACTACCCCGCACCCATGCTAATCACCGAGCGGATGCTGGGCATTGGCTGGGAGTTCCATCAGGACATCGTATGGAACAAGGTTACAGGCGGCGTGAAGCGGGCTGGCTCATTCATCCAGCACCCGAAACCCGGCTACTACTATCCGAACATTATGACGGAGTACATCCTGATTTTCAGGAAGCCCGGAGAGCCCCGCAGAGGGACGAAACAGGCACTGGATATTGACACCCTGTTTACGCGGGATATTTCAAACAATGTATGGCATATCGCGCCCATCCCGCCGAACCAGATAGAGCACCCTTGCCCGTATCCTGAAGAGTTGGTGCGGCGGTTGGTGGTGCTTTACTCGCAGGAAGGGGATGAGATTTTGGATCCATTTCTAGGGAGCGGGCAAACCGCGCTGGTTGCCCTGCGCGAAGGCCGGCAGTGCGTAGGCTACGACATAGAGGAAAGTTACTTGGAATTGGCCAAGCACCGGATTGCCAACCCGCCCGCCCAAAGAGAGTACAATCTGCTACCGAAGTTTGAGAAAATCGCAGCAACTGGATGACACGCTACAAGCAGGAGCGGCGGGTATTCGACCGCCTAAAGTCGGATTGCACTGTCGAGGCAAAGCAGGAGTACGAACTCGCCATCCATACCCTGCTGGAACGCTACAACACTACCATCTATGAGAACCGCTTTGTGGTGGGCGGCGCAGTCGAGGTGTTTACCTGTGCGTTGCTCCGTGTCGTAGGCATCGACTGCACCCTGTACGGCTCACAGGCAACTGCAGGAGACCTGCTCCTGCCGAATGACAAGAAGTTGTCCATCAAGGGAAGTTTCCGTGGCCTGACTGCTATCAAGTTGCTCAACCAGATGGGCGAGGGAGACCGGGAGTGGGCAACCGCTACCCTGTTCGTGGTTTCCGGTGTCGGGATAATTTTCGGTGCGCCCGACATGGTAGAGACTGACCACGTGAAAGCGACAGGGGATGGCAAGTCCCTGACATCTTCAGGTCTGAAACATCTGGCCGAGAATCCGGCCAATGTGCTAGCGATGGAGATTCCTGATAAACCACCTACTGAAATGGCCGGGTTGAGCCATCGAGCCAGCACTCCCGTTGCCCGTGAAGTCCTATTTGAAACGCAGGCTCAAATCTTGCTGTCCGCGTTCAATGGGCAACATCGTATGTAGTCGTCCCTGAAGTATTCATAACGAGTTGATTTTATTGACTTAAAAGCCGTTTTTTCGTATAATGAATCGCAAGAAAACCCGGCCGTTTGGCCCGATTCCCTGCAAACCATGATGCCGAAAAAGCCCGACAATGCCCC
>JAPONY010000026.1 GCA_026713705.1 Gammaproteobacteria bacterium | reverse complement strand
GGCAAGTGGAAGCCGGAAAAGGCGGCGAAAGCCTTCAGCTCCGCCTGAGAGCGGAGCCGGGAAATGAATTTCGTAAACCTCGGAAAAATAATGGTTTTTCCTTAACTGAACAGCGCTGATCCTTAACTTAATGCCATTGGGAGGCCTCCGGGTCTTCGCTTCGCAACGCCAGCCACAGGTAGTAGGCCATCGACACCAGCGTCATCGCGGCCGCGACCCCCAGCAGGACCAAACCGTACACGTAAAGCGGATCGGAAGGGTCGGGCGCCGCCCACAGCAGCAGCACCAGCGAGGCCAGTTGCAGCAGGGTCTTGAACTTGCCGAGCCACGACACTGAAATCCGCGAGCGGGCACGGGTGCCGGCCAGCCATTCGCGCAACGCCGAAATCGCGATCTCCCGCCCGATGATCACGCAGGCCGGGGCGACCAGCCACAAGCTGTTGTCGCGCGACACCAGCAGCACCAAGGCCACGCACACGATCAGTTTGTCCGCCACCGGGTCCAGAAAGGCCCCGAATGCAGAATACTGGCCCAGTTTTCGGGCCAGGTAGCCATCCGCCCAGTCCGTCAGGCTGGCGAGCGCGAACAGCACGGCCGAAGCCTGGGGGCCCCACCCGGGAATGAAGAACACCCCGGAAAACACCGGAATCAGGGCGATCCGCAGTGCCGTCAGCAGGTTCGGGATGGTCAGCTCGATCATGGGTTTTCTTCGTGCAGGTAGTTGTAGATCTCCTGTGCGAGGCCGGCCCCGATGCCGGGCACCCGGGCCAAGTCGGCGGCCGTCGCGTCGCGGACGCCCTGCCAACCCCCGAAGTAGCGTAACAGGTTCTGCCGGCGTTGCGGTCCCACGCCGGGAATTTCCTCCAGCGGCGACTCGAGTCTGCGCTTTGCGCGCCGGCGGCGGTGCCCCGTGATGGCGAACCGGTGCGCCTCGTCGCGGATCTGCTGGATCAGGTGAAACGCCACCGAGCGCTGCGGCAGGTGCAACGGTCCCTCCACGGTGTCGGCATACACGGTTTCCGTGCCGGGCTTGCGGCCCTCCCCCTTGGCCACGCTGGCCACCACGACATTGGTGACGTCGAGCGTGGCCAGCACCTCGCGCGCGACGTGCAACTGTCCCTTGCCGCCATCGATGAGCAATACGTCCGGGGCCGGGTATTCGCCCGTGCAGACCCGCGTGTAGCGGCGGGTCAACGCCTCCCTGAGCGCGCCGTAGTCGTCGCCCGGCGTGATGCCGGAAATGTTGAAGCGACGAGATTCCGAGCGGCTCGGCCCTTCCGTGGTGTAGACCACGCACGACGCCACCGTCGCCTCGCCGCGCGTGTGGCTGACGTCGAAGCACTCCAGCCGGGCCGGCATGTCGTCCAGAAGCAGGGCTTCCGACAGTGCGTCCAGACGCTCCCGTATCCCGCTGCGGGACTGCGCCCGCGTGGCGATCGACTGCCGGGCATTGCGCTCCACCAGTTCCACCTGGGTGCGGCGGCGCCCCCGCACGCGGGCGCACAGGCGGATCCGCCCCGGAGACTTTCCGCTCAGCCACTCCTCAAGCGCCTCCTGGTCCGGCACCGGGTGGTTCAGCAGAACCTCCGGCGGCGCCACGCGCTCCAGGTAGTACTGCCCCAGGAACCCCCGCAGCAGTTCCGGGGCCTTGATCTGCGCATCGTTCACGACCGGGAAGTAGCTGCGATTGCCGTGGCTGGCGCCACCGCGGAAGGCACTGACCTGCACGCAGTGCAGCCCACCCTCGCAAACGGCGGCGATCACGTCGAAATGCCCGGATGCCACCCCGGTCCGGTAATGCCGGCAGATTTCCTGGAGCGACTGGATGCGGTTCCGCCACTCCGCAGCCTCCTCGTAGTCCAGGCGCTCCGACGCCTGGTCCATCCGTGCCGTCAGGTCATGCATGACCTCCTCGTTCCGCCCTTCCAGGAAACGCAGCGTGAGGCCGATGTCCGCCTGGTAGTCTTCCGGCGTGATGTAGCCCACGCACGGCGCGGTGCATCGCTTGATCTGGTATTGCAGGCACGGTCGGCTGCGGTTGCGGAAGAAACTGTCCGAGCATTGCCGGGTCCGGAACAGTTTCTGCAGGATGTTCAGCGTGTCCCGCAAGGCGCCGACGCTGGCGTAGGGGCCGAAGGTCCGGCCCTTGCGCCGCTTGCGGCCGCGGTAGAACGACAGTCCGGGGTAGGTCTGGTGGGTCGAGGCGTAGATGTAGGGATAGCTCTTGTCGTCGCGCAGCAGGATGTTGTAGCGCGGATGGTGCTGCTTGATGAGGGTGTTCTCCAGCAGCAAGGCCTCCGCCTCGGTGGCCGTGACCGTCACTTCCATCCGCTCGGTCTGGGCAATCATCCGGCGGATGCGCGGGCCCAGAGAGGTCTTCCGGAAATAGCTGGACACGCGCTTCTTCAGGTCGCGCGCCTTGCCGACGTACAGGAGATTGCCGGACGAATCCAGCATGCGGTACACGCCCGGGGCGTGGGTCAGGGTTTGCACGAACCCCCCGGCGTCAAAAGCCTGATCGGTGCGTGAAGCCATGGGAGGAACCTAGTATCGGATCAGTGCGGAACCCCAGGTAAACCCGCCGCCGAACGCCTCCAGCATGAGTACGTCGCCCGGCTGGATGCGCCCGTCGCTCACGGCCTGGTTCAGCGCCAGCGGCACCGAGGCGGCCGAGGTGTTGCCGTGCCGATCGACCGTGACGACCACTCGCTCCATGGGCAGGTCCAGCTTGCGCGCGGTGGCCGCGATGATCCGGTGATTGGCCTGGTGCGGGACCAGCCAGTCGACCTCGTGCCGGTCCATTTGGTTGGCCTCGAGGGTCTCGTCCACGATCCGCTCCAGGGTGTTCACCGCCATGCGGAACACCTCGTTGCCCTTCATTTCGATGAAGGAGCCATCCATTTCCGGCGACACCTGCAACAGGTGGTCGTAGCGTCCGTCCGCATGCAAGTGGGTCGACAGGATGCCCGGCTCGTCGCGCGCCTCAAGCACCACGGCACCCGCCCCGTCGCCAAACAACACGCAAGTGCTCCGGTCGCTCCAGTCGACGATGCGGGACATCACCTCGGAGCCGATGACCAGGACGGCGCGGCCGCCCCCGGTCGCGATGTACCGCCGGGCGATGTCCAGCCCGTAGATGAATCCGCTGCAGACCGCCTGCACGTCGAACGCCGGACACTCCGGCGCCTCCAACTGCCGCTGGATCTGGCAGGCCGTGCTGGGAAAGATCCGGTCAGGGGTGGTCGTCGCCAGCACGATCATGTCAATATCGCCCGGCGTCAGCCCCGCCGCCGCCAGAGCCTCGCGGGCCGCCTGCGTGCCCATCGAGGCCGTGGTCTCCGCCTCGCTCACGATGTGGCGCTGGAGGATCCCGGTGCGTTCACGGATCCATTGATCCGTGGTATCGACCGTCTTCTCCAGTTCCTGGTTCGTCACCACCCGCTCGGGGAGGCAGGCGCCGGTCCCGGTGATGGCCGCGTGAATCATGACTCGACGCTCGCCTCGACGCGATCGGCCAGCAGGGTATCGATGTTCTGGTCTATCTGCATCGGCAGGTCTCGGCGCGCCTCCTGCTGTGCCCGGACGATGGCCTGTTCGAAAGCAAACGCGTCGGCACTGCCGTGGCTCTTGATGACCACGTGGCGGAGGCCAAGCAGACTGGCTCCATTATAGCGGCGGGGGTCGAACAGGCGGCGGAATCCCTTGAGGATCGGAGCGGCCAGGATCATCGCCAGGCGGCTGTAGAGGTTGCGCTTGAATTCCTCCTTGAGGGAAGTGGTCAGCATCCGCGCCACGCCTTCGGTCGTCTTGAGCGAGATATTGCCGACGAAACCGTCGCACACCACCACGTCGACCTCCCCGCAGTAGATGTCGTCGCCCTCGATATAGCCGATGTAGTTGAGCTTGCTCTCGCGCAGCAGGATGTCCGCCGCCTGCACCTGCCGGTTGCCCTTGATGTTCTCCTCGCCGACATTGAGCAGGCCGACCCGCGGGCTGGGATTGTCGTCGAGTTCCTGGGCAAGAACGGAGCCCATCACGGCGAACTGCAGGAGGTGTTCGGCACGGGAGTCCACGTTGCCGCCCAGGTCCAGCACGTGGGTGTGGCCGTTCAGGGCCGGCACGGTCGACTGGATGGCCGGTCGGTCGATTCCCGGCAGCATCCGCACCACGAAATGCGATAACGCCACCAAGGCCCCGGTGTTGCCGGCGCTCACGAATGCCTGCGCTTCGCCGTCGCGCAGCAGGTTGAGCCCGACCCGCATCGACGAGTCCGGCTTCCCGCGCAGGGCCTGCATCGGGGGCTCGCCCATCTCGATCTGCTCCGAGGCATGGTGCACGACCATACGGTCCTCCGGGGCCGGCCCCAGCGCTTTCAGTCGTTCGCGGATCAGGGATTCGTCGCCCACCAGGATCAGGCGCAGCGACGGATCGGCCTTGAGTTGGGAGACGGCAGCAGGCAGGACACTGTCCGCACCGTGGTCGCCACCCATCACATCCAGCGCGATGGTGACGGAATCAGTCATGGATGGTCCGCGCAGCGGCGGAGGCGGAATCCCGGTCAGGCTTCCGTTTCGGCCGGATCCTGTTTCGGCTGCTTGATCTCGAGAACCTTGCGGCCCCGGTAATAGCCGTCGGCGGCAATATGGTGGCGGCGGTGCCGCGTGCCCGTGGTCGGATCTTCCGACACCGTGGCCCCTTTCAGCGCATGGTGCGAGCGACGCATGTCGCGCTTGGAGCGGCTTTTTTTGCTTTTCTGGACGGCCATCCGGGCTTCCTCAAAAAGTGCGGCGACGCCATGGGCGTTGTTTGGGCGGCGTATTGTAACTGATTTGCCATGGTTCCTCATCATCGTTGCGCGATCAGGCGACCCACGCGCGTCGCGACTTCTTGCGCCACTTTTATCAATGTGGCAAGGAACTGCTTGTCCACATTCAATTCCCCTTCATACTCGGCAGAATTTCGTCTGCGGTGAGCATAATCCAGCACTCGCCACTGTTCTGTAGGCAAATCGACAGTATGCTGAAGGCATTGGAACACCAGGTAGCGCGAATCGGAACGGTAGCCATGAATCCGCAAAGCCAAGAGCGCAAGCGCATGGGCCGCGTTGTAACTGAGATCAAAGCGACTCTCCAAACTCAACTCCTGTCGCTGGGCGTCGTCGAGGCGACGCTGGCCCAAGCACAGCAATCCCTTAATTTCGGCATCTGCAGCCGGCTCTGCCTTGAGTTGCCCGATGCGTACCCGGTTATCGAGCTTCGGGTGCGTCATTTTCATCTCCAATAAGAACCAGGTATTCGCTGGCAAACACGCGGGACAAAAACGGGCTTTGGGCCGACCGGCGGGAGTCGAACTCTTCTGCTGTATAAAGCATGGGATTGATCTGACGATCCAAGCGTGCCTCTACCGGCGCGAGCGCGGTAAAGAGGTCTTCCAACAACAGGTCGTCAGCGACGACAAGCAGGTCGATGTCGCTCGCCGCTGTATCCGTTCTCCTCGCGACAGACCCGTAAATCATGGCCAGCCTAATGCGGTCGGCGAGTGGGTTCAGCGCCTGCCGAATCGGTTCCGCCATCGCAACCGTTTTTCGTGTAATGCCTACAAGCTCTTGAAATACTGGGCAATCGGAGTTGGATTGGTAGTGTTTCTGCGCCCCGATCGGGGTCATCTTGACCAGGCCGCTGGAAGTCAAGCGCTGAAGTTCGCGCTGCACCGCTCCGGAGCCGGAGCCGGTCAGCCCGATCAGTTCTTGGGTGTAAAAGCTGCGATCAGGCTGACCGAAAAGCAGAGCCAAAACTCTCTGTTGGGTTGTGGTGAACAGCGCATCGGCAAGACTAGTGGGTGTGCCAAGGCATTCCGCAGCAGCCTTGCTGCGAGGCGGTGGCGACAGGTCTGCCGGCGAAGATATACCCATAATGGGTACGATTGTACCTTATTTGGGCAACTTGTGTTAGTGAAAGTGAATGCTGTGCGGAGTTCCCGCATTGATTAGGGCCGATTGGCTACTTGGACGAAAAACAGGACACAGGGCACTTGCGGAAAACCGGGCCTGACCGTATCATGAGCAACACCTGGCGGTCGAGAGGGCTGTGTTTTTTACGGTTCGCTGGAGGCAGGTTCTCCACTCGACTGCTTTCGTTTGGGAATTATAGCGATTAGTTGACAAACCGGATTTCATCCAAAACTAGTAGCATGACGGGTAAAATCATCACCTACAAGGAACTCACGGCATGAAAAACGTGCTGGATTCGATCCAGTGTGGCGACGCTACCACGTTGCTAAAACAACTACCGGACCAATGTGCGGATCTGATAATCACTTCACCCCCATATTATTTACAGAGGACATACAACGATAGCGGTTTGGGTGTCGGGCAGGAACGAACGCCTGAATACTACCTTGAGGCTCTGCTTGAAACCTTTACGGAATGTGTCCGGGTTATAAAGCCAACAGGCAACATCGTATATAACATCGGCGACAAATACTTGAATGGGTCTTTGCTGTTACTTCCATTCCGATTCGCAACGATGGCTTGTGACAGGTTCCCTGTGAAGTTAGTGAATGAAATTACTTGGGTGAAGAGGAACCCAACCCCGCGCCAGTTTGACCGAAGGCTTGTGTCAAGTACAGAACCATTCTTCCATTTCGCGGTGACGAATGATTACTACTACGACCGCAAGAATTTCTGCCAGGTCGAACAAGAGTCGGAGCAAGCAACTCCAACACCAAAGTTGGGCCAGAAATACCGAGAACTAATTAATGGCTCTGGCATCCTTTCAGAAATTCAGAAGCAGTTAGCTCATCGTGAATTGGATGAAGTAATAGCAGAAGTGCATGACCGAAAAATCCATAGTTTCAGGATGAAGATAAAAGGCATTCATGCGGAGGCTTTTGGCGGGCAAGAAGGAGGAAGGAAGGGTCAAATGGACAAAAAGGGATTCACAATCATCCGGCTCAAGGGAGAGAAAATGAAGCGGGACGTGATCGAATCTAAAGTAGAATCCCTGCCGGGAAATGTGCATACAGCCATATTCCCGCTAGAGATCATCGAGGAGATGATCCGCCTTCTATCACCGAATAAAGGGCTAGTAATTGACCCCTACATCGGGAGTGGAACTACTGCCGTTGCCGCCATCATTGAGAACCGACATTATCTGGGAATTGACATAGACCCGGATTATTGTGTCTCTGCTATGGAACGCATTAGCGAAGTAAAAAAGGAGTGCAAACATGCCGCATGATGCCACACGAGTCTTACAAGACACGTTGAGTCATTTGCAAACTGATAACAGGGAAGGGTCTCTTTTGCAACAAGAGGACTTGGACAGGATTGACCGCATTATGGCCAGAGTCGAAGCCGGGGAAAACATCGGCGTTCTTTCTGTGTTGATAACTTTGCTAGTGAAGAAAGTAATGAAGCCAGATCAGGATGTAAGATTCCATCAGGCCAACATGCCGGGTGGGTTTTCTGGACGTGGCCTTGATAGCAGACATGTAACCCCATTTCTTCGGGATAACGATTTTCCTCATATGGCCAGTGGGTCTGGATGGCTGACCAGAAGCCTTGAGCAAGCATCACCCTACACTTTGGACTATCCGGGAAAAATCAAACCAGCAATCATCAAAGATGATTTCCTTCGCCTGATAGATCAGGTTGAGCAGAAATCAGAACTTGCCAGAGAGTGCTTAAAAGAAACATTCAGCCAACTGGTCTCGCTCCGTGAAAGGTCTCAAAACATCGCCCTGTCGAGGCCAAAGAATAAATCAATCGGTTCAGTTGTATCATTGATCGAGAAACTTTGGAGCCAGAAGTCATCCGGGCTATCCAGAGTTCCGGTTATTGCTGTATTTGCCGCATATACGAGTCTTGTAAAGGAAGTCGGAAGGTACAGAGATCATCACCTGCTACCCCTCCTTCCGCATAATGCTGCAGACCAGAAAACGGGGCGACACGGAGACATTGACCTTCAGCATGATTCCAAGATTGTCGAGGCGGTTGAAATCAAGCACGGCATCCAAATCAACCCTGATCTCGTTTCATCCACCATTGAAAAGGTCAAAAGGACTTCCGTGAAGCGGTATTACATCTTGAGTACGAATGAAATTCTGAATGACATAGAAGAAATCACCAAACTAACCACAGATGCCAGAATCAATCACGGATGCGAGATCATAGTAAATGGCGTTGCTGCCACCTTGAAATATTATTTGAGGCTTGTATCCAACACAGATGATTTCATCGAAAACTTTGTCTCTATGCTGGAGAAGGATGATGACATAGGCTACGAGACAAAAATGGCTTGGGACCAAGTTGCGAACGAACAATGAAGCGAGATAGAACACAGGCGAAACTCGACAAGGCGACCCGTGCCCTGCTCGGCATGGGCCCGGCTCCCGACAAGGATCCGAAGTTCACCAAAGCCGATCTGAAAAGAAAGTTCCGACTGCGGGTTGACCGTAAGGGAAAGGCCGGATTGAGGACAGTCTGAAATCCGGTTTGTCAACTAATCGCTAATCCCCTTTCGTTTTTATTACGTGGTGTCGAACAGCCAGCAACGACAAGGCTCTAACCCTAGCACCGCACATACGCGCCCGATCTTCTCCGTCTCCGCTATGGAAGATTCACGACAGGAACAGCTACGGGACTGGGTATGCCAGGCCCTGCAAATCCCAAAACTGGAATTGCGCCCGGTGGCGGGCGATGCCAGTTTTCGCCGCTATTTCCGCGTGCACGGCACGGACCCCACCCGGATCGCCATGGACGCCCCTCCGGAACACGAACCGCTGGAGCCTTTCCTGACTGCCAATACGCACCTGCGCAAAGCCGGCGTGCATGCCCCGGAAGTCCAGGCGGAAAACCATGCAGACGGCTTCCTCCTGCTCGAAGACCTCGGAGACGAACAGTATCTTCCGAACCTGAGCGAAGAGTCTGCGGACTCCCTATACGGCGACGCCCTCGATGCCCTGCTGCGCATCCAGATGCTGCCACGCGGACCGCTTCCGCCGTACGACGCGAAGCAATTGCGCCTGGAGCTTGACCGGTTCACTGACTGGTACCTCGGCCGGCATCTCGGATGGGAGTCGAGCCATGAGGACCGACTCATGATCGAGACCGTCTGGCAGTTGCTGGTCAACCGCGCCCTGGAGCAGCCATGTGTCGTAGTCCACCGCGACTACCACTCCCGGAACTTGATGGTGACCGAGCCCAACCCCGGCATCATCGACCATCAGGACGCGATGTGGGGGCCGGTGACCTACGACCTGGTCTCCCTGCTGCGGGACTGCTACATCGCCTGGCCCGACGACCGAGTCCAGGGCTGGGTGGAACAGTATCGGCAGCGTGCCCGGAAGCAAGGCATCCTCGACGAAAATGTAGATTCCGGACTTTTCCTGGAATGGTTCGACTGGATGGGGGTGCAACGCCACCTGAAGGCGGTCGGGATCTTCGCCCGGCTATGCCATCGGGACGGCAAGTCCTACTTCATGCTGGACGTGCCCCGAGTCCTGGGCTACGTCCGGGACGTCTGCGCCCGCTACCCGTCCCTGCAGCCTCTGGCGGAATTGGTGGCGCGGCTGCCGGAGCCCTGACATGCCTTCGGCCATGATCCTGTCGGCCGGGCGCGGAGAGCGCCTGCGCCCGCTGACCGACACCCTGCCGAAAGCCCTCCTGGAAGTCGCCGGCGAACCCCTGATCGTGCGTCACCTCCGGGCCCTCCGGGAGGCCGGGGTCGAGGACGTGGTCGTCAACCTGTCGCACCTCGGGGAGCAGATCCGCGATGCCCTGGGAGAAGGAAAGGAATTCGGCGTGCGCCTCCTCTACTCGCCCGAGCCCATCCCTCCGCTGGAGACTGGCGGCGGCATCCATCAAGCACTCCCGCTGCTGGGACCGGACCCGTTCTGGGTGGTCAATGCGGACGTCTGCACCGATTATCAGTTCGCTACCCCTTCGCTGACCGACGGCGACGACGCGCACCTGATCCTGGTCGACAACCCTGCGCATCACCCGGAAGGAGATTTCCATTACGAGGGCGGCCGTGTCCGCGAGCAATCCGGGGTGCGCCTGACGTTCTCCGGGATCGGCTTCTACCGCGCGCGCCTGTTCGAGGCGTGCGCACCCGGGCGTTTCCCGCTGGCACCCCTGCTTCGGGCCGCCATCCGCGACGGCCGGGTGAGTGGCGAGTATTACCATGGACTGTGGTCGGATATCGGAACCGTCGAACGCTTGGCCGAGGCTCAGGCTACCCTACGCGAAACCAGATAAAACCACCCATAAATATATGATTCAAATTCACTTTACTCTCCAACGCCAATTCGTCAGGATGCGCGCTCGGAGCTCTTCATAGAGATTTTGTGATATAGTGAATACATGTATTGAATTACGAGGAGAGGTGTCGTGACATGGCGACTTCTATTCGCTTAGCCCCGGAAACAGAGCAGAGGCTTGACCATCTCGCCTCGCAAACCGGACGCACCAAGGCTTACTACTTGCGGGAAATCATCGAGCATGGCATTGAGGAGATGGAGGACTACTACCTTGCCGCTGACGTGTTGGAGCGCATTCGCAAGGGACAGGAACCGGTGCATTCGGCGGCGAACGTAAGGAAAGACCTTGGCTTGGACGATTGATTACGCCGACACGGCCAAGGGGCAGCTCCGCAAGCTTGACAAGCAGATGGCACGGCGCATCGTCGATTTCATGGACAAGCGCATCGCCGGACTGGAAGATCCGCGTAGCACAGGCAAGGCGTTGACTGGCCCACTGGGTGATTTCTGGCGTTACCGGGTGGGCGATTACCGAGTGATTTGCGACATTCAGGACGGTGCTTTGCGCATGCTGGTAGTTCGGGTGGGCAACCGACGCGACATTTACCGGATTCGAAATTGAAGTCCCTTTTCGAAAGTCCCCCGGCATAAACCGGGAGACTGCCCTGCCCATCCTGCCAAAGAGGCATGCCGAGAGAAGTGTCGCGATGAACCGCCGCATCGGCATGACTCCCCGTTCTATAATCGCCGTGCATTAGGCACGGAACGAAAAAATTACCATGTCCGGGCGTACCCTGTACGACAAACTTTGGGACGAGCACGCAGTGCAGACGGCTGAAGACGGCACCACCCTGCTGTACATCGACTGCCAGCTGGTCCACGAAGTCACCTCGCCGCAGGCCTTCGAGGGCCTGCGCCTGGCCGGCCGTGCGCCCTGGCGGCCCGACAGCATCGTCGCGGTGGCCGACCACAACGTCCCGACCGAACCGGATCTCGAGGAAATTCCCGACGCGGTCTCGCGCCACCAGGTCGAGACCCTGGACGCCAACTGCGCCGAATACGGCCTGCTGGAGTTCCCGATGGGGGACCCGCGACAAGGCATCGTGCACGTGATCGGCCCGGAGCAGGGCATCACCCTGCCCGGCATGACCGTGGTCTGCGGCGACTCGCACACCTCCACGCACGGCGCGCTGGCGACGCTGGCGTTCGGCATCGGCACCTCGCAGGTCGAGCATGTGCTGGCCACCCAGTGCCTGCCGGTGCGCAAGCCGGCCAATATGCTGGTGCGACTCGAGGGCCGCGCCGCGCCCGGCGTCGGCTCCAAGGACCTGGCCCTCGCCCTGATCGGAAGCATCGGCACGGCAGGCGGCACCGGCTGCGCGATCGAATTCACCGGGCAAGCGGTGGAAGAAATGAGCATGGAAGCCCGCATGACCCTGTGCAACATGGCGATCGAGGCCGGCGCGCGTTCCGGCCTAATCGCGGTAGACGACATCACCCTCGACTACGTGCGCGGGCGGACCTACGCGCCCGAAGGCTCCGCCTGGGAGGAGGCCGAGCGGCGGTGGCGCGAACTGCACTCGGACGACGACGCCGTGTTCGAACGCGCCGTGGTGCTTCAGGCGAGCGGGCTTGCGCCCCAGGTCACCTGGGGCACGTCCCCGGAGATGGTGGTGTCGGTCGATGAAGCCGTCCCCCACCCCGACGAGGCAGAGGACCCTGCCCGCGCCGGCGGCATGAAGGCAGCGCTGGATTACATGGGCCTGAAAGGCGGTGAAACGATCACCGACCTTGAGCTGGACCGGATCTTCATCGGATCCTGCACCAACGCACGCATCGAGGACCTGCGCGAGGCCGCCGCCGTGGTTCGCGGGCGCCGCTGCGCGGACAACATCCGTCAGGCCCTGGTCGTGCCCGGCTCGGGGCGGGTCAAGGCACAGGCCGAATCGGAAGGGTTGGATCGGATCTTCACCGAGGCCGGGTTCGAGTGGCGGGAGCCGGGTTGCTCGATGTGCCTGGCCATGAACGCCGACCGGCTGGAGCCCGAGGAGCGCTGCGCCGCTACTTCCAACCGAAACTTCGAGGGACGCCAGGGCGAGGGCGGGCGCACCCACCTGGTCAGCCCGGCAATGGCCGCCGCGGCCGCCTGCGCCGGACACTTTGTCGACGTGCGGGAGTACCTGACGTGAATCCTTTCGTCCGCCACCGCGGGATCGCCGCGCCACTCGACCGCAGCAACATCGACACCGACGTGATCATCCCCAAGCAGTATTTGAAGTCGGTCAAGCGCACCGGGTTCGGCCCGAACCTGTTCGACAGCTGGCGCTACCTGGCGCCCGGAGACCTGGAGAGCGACCACTCGCGACGCCCGCGCAACCCGGATTTCGTGCTGAACCAGGCCCGCTACCGCGAGGCCTCCATCCTGATCACCGGGGCCAACTTCGGCTGCGGCTCCTCGCGCGAGCACGCGGTCTGGGCGTTTCTGGACGCCGGCTTCCGGGCCGTCATCGCGCCAAGCTTCGCCGACATCTTCGACACCAACGCCGCCAAGAACGGCCTGCTGACCGTCCAGTTGCCGGAAACCGACGTGCAGACGCTCCTCGAAGAGATCGAACAGGCCGAAGGCTGCCAACTGGACGTCGACCTGCCGGAACAGACGGTGACGGCGGATTCCGGCACCTGCTGGTCGTTCGACATCGACCCGCAGCGCAAGCGCTGCCTGGTCGAAGGGCTCGACGACATCGCGCTGACCCTGCGCCACGCGGATCAGATCAAGGAATTCGAGGCGGCACGGCGGGCGCAGGCTCCCTGGCTGTTCGACCGTTTCGGCAGCCCGTAATGGCACGCATCCTGATCCTGTCCGGCGACGGCATCGGCCCGGAGATCACGGCCGAGGCCCGCAAGGTGCTCGACTGCCTGGCCCGCCACGGCGGCCTTGAGCTGGAACTGGGCGAGGCGCTCGTCGGGGGCGCGGCCGTCGACGCCGAAGGCGACCCCCTGCCGCCCGACACCCTGCAGGCCGCCCACGACGCGGACGCCGTGCTGCTGGCAGCAGTCGGCGCACCCCGATACGACACGCCCGACCGCGCGCTGCGCCCCGAGACCGGCCTGCTCAGGCTGCGCAAGGGGCTGGGCCTGTACGCCAACCTGCGCCCCGCGACGCTGATGCCCGGCATGGCGCACGCCTCGAGCCTCAAGCCCGAAAAAATCGAGGGGCTGGACCTGCTGATCGTGCGCGAACTCACCGGCGGGCTTTACTTCGGCGAACCCCGCGCGCTGGACGAACACGACGGCCGTCGCCGCGGCGTCAACACCATGGTCTACGATGAGGACGAAATCTCGCGCATCGCCCGCAGTGCCTTTCAGGCCGCCCAGTTGCGGAGCCGGAGGGTCTGCTCCGTGGACAAGGCGAATGTCCTCGAAGTCTCGGAGTTGTGGCGCACCGTGATCGGCGAGGTCGCGCAGGAATACCCGGACGTCGAGCTGTCGCACCTGTACGTGGACAATGCCGCCATGCAGCTGGTCGCCCAACCCACCCAGTTCGACGTGATGGTCACCGGCAACCTGTTCGGCGACATCCTGTCCGACATCGCCGCGCAATTGACCGGCTCGATCGGCCTGCTGCCCTCGGCCTCCCTCAACGAGAAGCGCCAAGGCCTGTACGAGCCGGTGCACGGCTCGGCCCCCGACATCGCCGGCACCGGGCAGGCCAATCCCCTGGCCATGATCCTGTCAGTCGGCATGATGCTGCGCTATTCCCTGCAGCGGACCGATGCCGCCGATGCGGTGGAAGGCGCCGTGCGGGACGTACTGGAACAGGGAATGCGGACCACCGACCTGGCCGGCGACGGCGAGGCCGTCGGCACGGCGCAAATGGGGGATGCGGTGACCGCTGCGCTTGAGGGGCGCCTCGGCTCGTGAGCGGCCTGCACGTGGCTATCGTCGGTGCCACCGGCGCCGTGGGCGGCGTCATGCGCCAGGTCCTCGAAGAACGCGGCTTCCCGCTCGATGTCCTGCATCTGGTGGCCAGCGAGCGCTCGAAGGGCCGGAGCCTATCGTTCCGTGGACAGGATATCGAGGTCCAGGCCCTGGAGGAGTTCGATTTCAGCCAGGTACAGATCGCCCTGTTTTCCGCCGGCAGCGAACCGTCGCGCCAATTCGCGCCGCGCGCCGCCGAAGCAGGTTGTCTCGTAATCGACAACACGTCCTACTTCCGCTACGAACCGGACATCCCGCTGGTGGTGCCCGAGTGCAACCCGGAGCGCATCGCCGACTACCGCAACCGCGGCATCATCGCCAATCCCAACTGCTCGACCATGCAGATGGTGGTGGCGCTGAAGCCCCTGTACGACGCGGCGGGAATCGAGCGCATCAATGTCGCCACCTACCAGGCGGTCTCCGGCACGGGCCAGGCGGCGATCGAGGAACTCCGCCGGCAGACCGAGGACGTGCTCGCCGGCCGCGAAGGCCGCTGCGAGGTCTACCCCCGTCCGATCGCGTTCAACGTCCTGCCGCACATCGACAGTTTCCAGGACAACGGCTACACCCGCGAAGAGATGAAGATGGTCTGGGAGACCCGGAAGATCCTGGAAGACGAGAACATCGGCGTCAACCCCACCACGGTTCGCGTGCCGGTGTACTACGGCCATTCCGAGGCCGTCCACCTGGAAACCCGCAACCCGCTCAGCGCACAGGACGCCCGTGCGCTGCTGGAAGAGGCCCCCGGCGTGGTCGTCATCGACGAGGCGGCGGACGGCGGCTATCCCACGGCGGCGACGGAGGCGGCCGGCCGGGACGAAGTGTTCGTCGGGCGCATCCGCCAGGACCTGTCCCATCCGCGAGGTCTGGACCTTTGGGTCGTCAGCGACAACCTGCGCAAGGGTGCCGCGACCAACAGCATCCAGATCGCCGAACAGTGGCTGGAACGGTTCGGGCAGTGAACGCGCGACTCCTGCTCCTGGCGGCCGCCTTGGCCGCTCCGGCCCAGGCAGTGCAACCGGGCCAGCCGGAAATCCACTTTGAGCCGGACTGCACCGCCCTGCTGACGCTGCAATTGATAGCGGAAGCCGAGACTGATCCGGGGCGGATTCGCGTGGAAATCGCGTCCCCCCCGACCTACCGGAGACTCCAGAAAGCCTATCCCTCCTGGGTCGGGTCGGCGCAACTGGAACGAATCCGGCACAACGGCGAGAGCCAGGTCCAGGTGCGCAGCACGGAACCGCTTCCCTCTCATTCCAGCGACCTGGTGCTGGTTCTCGGCGAAGGACACGAACCGCCCATGTTCCACACCCTGAACCTACCGCCATGCGCCCCGGCCGGCACGACGCGCGAAGTGGAATGGGGAGACACGCTGCTTGAAATCGCGCTGGAACGCGCCCGCTCCCTGGAGGTCGACGCCTACACCCTGATGCTGGCGATCCAGCTGTACAACCGCGACGCCTTCATCCACGACAACATCAACCTGGTGCGGGCCGGCGCCCGGTTGTACATTCCGAGCGAGGCCGAGATCGCGCGCCTGAACCTGTCCCGCCAGTGGCTGATCGACGAGGTCCGCTTCCAGAACGAGCAGTGGCAGCAGTGGCGCCGGAAGGGAACGGACCCGCGCGAAAGCCCGACCCTGCAGGAACAGCGGCTGAAGCTCGTGCCGCTTGAGATGCAGGCCGATCCGGGTGCGGTCGAGCCGGCGAGAGCCGAACCGGGCGAACCCCAGGCCGCCGGCACCCAGCCGGCCGTGCCGGAACCGGCCGAGGCCCCTGCGGCAGAGCCGGCGGAGCCCGAGGCCAAAAAGACCGAGACCCCTTCCGCCGCGGTCGAGGTCGAAAGCGAAGAACTGGCGCAACTGGCGGACAAGGCGCCCGACGAGACGAACCTGGCGAAGAGGACCGGC
Organism: Gammaproteobacteria bacterium; assembly: GCA_026713705.1. Lineage (GTDB taxonomy): Bacteria > Pseudomonadota > Gammaproteobacteria > Poriferisulfidales > Poriferisulfidaceae > Poriferisulfidus. The sequence continues at coordinate 30,205 of JAPONY010000026.1, read as the reverse complement.
GGCTTCCCGTGGCCCGGGATTCTCGCCGCCGCGGGGATCCTGCTCCTGACCTATCTGTTCGCCCTGGCCCTGACCCGCGCCCGTCAGGCCCGGATCATCCGGCAGAGCGTGGGCGACATCGAGGACCCCGCCCGGCGCGCCACCTCCGCGCTGGACCTGGCGCACGCGCACGTTGAAGCGAACGAGTACGACCAGGCGCGTCCCCTGATCCGGCTGGTGCTGGCCGAGGGGACGGAGCAAGAACGCGAGGAGGCGGAGAAGCTGAAAAGCCGGATGGCCTCGTCCTGACCCATGCCTCGCCTGGCCTGCGGTCTCGAGTACGACGGCGCCTGCTTCAGCGGCTGGCAGCGCCAGCACCACGCCCCGAGCGTCCAGGACGCAGTCGAAAACGCCCTCTCCACGATCGCAGACCACCCGATCCGCACCGCCGTCGCCGGGCGCACCGACGCCGGAGTGCACGCGGCCGGCCAGGTCATCCACTTCGACACCGACGCGGACCGTCCCCTGCATGCCTGGCAGCGGGGCGCCGGCGCTCACCTGCCCCCATCCGTCAGCGCCTCCTGGGTTAAAGAGGTCGCGGACGACTTCCACGCCCGCTACTCGGCGACCCGCCGCCATTACCGCTACATCATCCTGCAGCGTGACGCCGCCGCCGCGGGCCTGCTCGCCGGCAAGGTCACCCGGATGCCCAAGACCCTGGACGCCGAACGAATGCACGAGGCCGCCCAGGCCCTGTTGGGCGAGCACGACTTCACCAGCTTCCGCGCGGCGGAATGCCAGGCCCGCCATCCCCGGCGCACCCTGCACCGGCTGGACGTCACCGCCCATGGGTCGTTCGTCCACCTGGACGTCGAGGCCGACGGCTTCCTGTACCACATGGTGAGGATCCTGGCAGGCGCCCTGATGGAGGTCGGCCACGGCGAACGCCCTCCGGAATGGCTGGCCGAACTGCTCGAGATGCGCGACCGCACGGCGGGCGGCGTCACCGCACCGCCGGACGGGCTGTACCTGATGCGCGTAAACTATCCTCCTGAATGCGGCATCCCGCCGCCCCTGTGGACTCCGGATTACAGCCAGCCTGCCTCCTGAACATGCGCACCCGTGTCAAGATCTGCGGCATCACGAACCCGGCCGACGCGCTTCTCGCCGCCGATGCGGGGGCCGACGCCATCGGGCTGGTATTCCATGAGCCCAGCCCGCGAAACGTTGAACCTGCCGTGGCCTGTGCCATCATTGATCTCCTGCCGCCTTTCATGGACGCCTACGCGGTCGTGCTCGATCCGGACCCGCACTTCCTCGACGAATTGATCGAAACCATCCCGTTCGACGGCCTGCAGTATCACGGTCGCGAAGCGCCGGAGCTTTGCGCCCGGTTCGAAGGCCACTGGATCAAGGCCGTGCCGATGGCCGAACCCGGCGCCCTGGCCGACCACCAGGAGCTTTACCGGGACGCACACGGCTTCCTGCTGGACAGCCATGCCTCGGGAGAGGCCGGCGGACAGGGCAAGACCTTCGACTGGACGGAGATCCGCTCCGAGGATCCGCGCCCGCTGATCCTGGCGGGCGGCCTGGAACCGGGCAACGTGGGCGAGGCGATCCGGGCGGTCCGGCCCTGGGGCGTGGACGTCAGCAGCGGCGTGGAGGCCGAGCCCGGCCGAAAGGACCCGGAGAAGATCGAAGCATTCATGCGGGAGGTGAACCGTGCCGCACTCTAGCTTCCCGGACGGCTACCGCTGGCCGGATGCCGAGGGGCATTTCGAGGAGTACGGCGGGCGGTTCGTGGCCGAGACCCTGATCCGGCCGCTCGACGAGCTGGCCGCGGTCTACCGGGAAGCCTGCGAGGATGCCGATTTCTGGAAAGCGTTCGAGGAGGACCTCGCCCACTACGTCGGGCGCCCCTCGCCGCTGTACTTCGCCCGGCACCTGAGCCGCGCGAACGGCGGAGCCCAGATCTGGCTCAAGCGCGAAGACCTGAACCATACCGGCGCCCACAAGATCAACAACACCGTCGGCCAGGCGATGCTGGCGAAGCGCATCGGGAAGACCCGCATCATCGCCGAGACCGGCGCCGGCCAGCACGGCGTGGCCACCGCCACCGTCAGCGCGCGCCTCGGCCTGCAGTGCGTGGTGTACATGGGATCGGAGGACATCGAGCGCCAGGCGCCGAACGTCTACCGCATGAAGCTGCTGGGCGCGGAGGTGATTCCCGTGACCTCGGGCTCCAAGACCCTGAAGGATGCGCTGAACGAGGCGCTGCGCGACTGGGTGACCCATGTCGAAGATACTTTCTACATCATCGGCTCGGTGGCCGGCCCGGCCCCCTACCCGGAGATGGTGCGCGACTTCCAGGCGGTCATCGGGCGCGAGGCGCGCCGCCAGGTCCAGGAGCAGGCCGGGCGCCTGCCGGACCTGCTGGTCGCCTGCGTCGGCGGCGGCTCCAACGCGATCGGGCTGTTCTACCCGTTCCTGGAAGACTCCGACGTGCGCATGCTGGGGGTGGAGGCGGGCGGCCACGGACTGGACACGGGCGAACATGCGGCCCCGCTGGCCCGCGGCCGCGCCGGGGTGCTGCACGGCAACCGCACCTACCTGATGGAGGACGAGGCGGGACAGATCCTGGCCACGCACAGCGTCTCCGCCGGACTGGACTACCCGGGCGTCGGCCCCGAGCACGCCCTGCTCAAGGACCTGGGCCGGGCCGAATACACCAGCGCCACCGACGAGGAGGCCCTGCGCGCCTTCCACCTGCTGACCCGGACCGAAGGGATCATCCCGGCGCTTGAGAGCGCCCACGCGGTGGCCGGCGCCCTGGAGGCGGCCCGCGGGATGCCGGAGGACGCGATCGTGGTGGTCAACCTGTCCGGGCGCGGGGACAAGGACATCGACACGGTCGCCCGGCGCGAGGGGCTGTCCCTGTGAGCCGCATCGCCGGGCGCTTCGCACAGCTGAAGGAGGCCGGGCGCACGGCCCTGGTCCCCTACCTGACCGCGGGCGACCCGAAACCCGACGCCACCGTGCCGCTGCTGCATACGCTGGTCCGGGCCGGAGCCGACCTGATCGAACTCGGGGTCCCGTTCTCGGACCCGATGGCCGACGGACCGGTGATCCAGGCCGCCTGCGAGCGAGCGCTGGCGCACCGGGTCCGCCTGCGCGACGTCCTGGACATGGCCGCAGAATTCCGGAGCAAGGATGCGGAGACGCCGCTGGTCCTGATGGGCTACGCCAACCCGATCATCGCCATGGGCGTGGACATCTTCGCGGAGCAGGCCGCCCGCGCCGGGGTCGACGGCGTGCTGGTGGTCGACCTGCCCCCGGAAGAAGCGCCCGCGATCCGCCAGGCCCTGATCGACTACGGGCTGGACGAAATCTTCCTGCTCGCCCCCACCACCACCGAGGAACGGATCCGGCAGATCTGCGGACAGGCGACAGGATTTCTTTATTATGTGTCCCTGCGCGGGACGACCGGCGCGGGTCGCCTGGACATGGAGGATGTGGCGGAACGTATGAAATGCATCCGGACGCATGCCACCCTGCCCGTCGGCATCGGGTTCGGCATCAAGGACGCGGACTCCGCGGCACAGGCCGCGGAACTGGCCGACGCGGTCGTCGTCGGCAGCGCGCTGGTGGACCGGATCCAGGCCGCCGCGGACCCGCACGCCGCCGCGACCGAACTGCTGCAGGACCTGCGTGCCGGCATCGACGCCGCAGGCCGAACGGGAGGTGCCCCGTGAGCTGGTACAAGCGCCTGGTGCCGCCCCAGATCCGGATCGAAAGCAGCAACACCCGGAAGGTCCCCCAGGGCCTGTGGATCAAGTGCCCGAACTGCGACACGCCACTGTACCGGTCCGAACTGGAACGCAACCTCAACGTCTGCCCGAAATGCCAGCATCACATGCGCATCTCGGCCCGGGAGCGGCTGGAGATGTTCCTGGACGCACATCCCCGCGAGGAACTGCTGGCCGACCTCGCGCCCAAGGACTTCCTGAAGTTCCGCGACAGCAAGCGCTACCGGGACCGCATCGGCCAGGCGCAGAAAGCAACCAAGGAGAAGGACGCCCTGGTGGTTATGCAGGGGCAGTTGCACGGCCTGCCGCTGGTCTGCACGGCATTCGAATTCGGATTCATGGGCGGCTCCATGGGCTCGGTCGTGGGCGAGAAGTTCGCACAGGCGTCTGCGGTCTGCCTGAAGGAACGCCTGCCGCTGGTCTGCTTCTCCACGAGCGGAGGCGCGCGCATGCAGGAAGCGCTGGTGTCGCTGTTCCAGATGTCCAAGACCGCCGCCGCGCTGGCCCGCATGCGCAAGCGGCGCCTCCCCTACATCTCGGTGCTGACCGACCCGACCATGGGCGGGGTCTCGGCCTCGCTCGGCATGCTGGGCGACGTCCAGATCGCGGAACCCGGCGCGCTGATCGGCTTCGCCGGTCCGCGCGTGATCGAGCAGACCGTGCGCGAAACCCTGCCGGAAGGCTTCCAGCGCAGCGAATTCCTGCTGGAGCACGGGGCCATCGACATGCTGGTGCACCGCGGCGAGATGCGCGACACCATTTCCGATTTGCTCCGCCTGATGATGAACCGCCCGGGCCGGACCCCGACCGGGTAGCCCTGCGCCCAGCTTTTCCCGGCACGCCGCGATGCGATTTTCCTCCCTGTCCGAGTGGGTCGAATGGCAGCAGCGCCTGCACACCACCAGCATCGACCTGGGGCTGGAGCGGATCCGGGTGGTGGCCCGGCGCATGAACCTGCTGGCATCGCCGGATTTCAAGATCATCACCGTCGCCGGAACCAACGGAAAGGGCTCCAGCGTCGCCCTGCTGGAAGCCATGCTGCGCCCGCACGGGCGGGTGGGCGCCTACACTTCGCCGCATTTCCTCCGCTACAACGAACGCGTCCGCATTGACGGGGTGGAGGTGGACGACGAGCGATTATGCGCCGCCTTCGAGCGGGTCGAACAAGCACGCGGCGAGACCAGCCTGTCGTTTTTCGAATACGGCACCCTGGCCACCCTGTCGATTTTCCGGGAAGAGGAAATCGACTATGCGATCCTTGAGGTCGGGCTCGGAGGACGGATGGACGCGGTCAACCTGTGGGACGCCGATGTCGCCCTGATTACCAGCATCAGCATCGACCACACGGAATGGCTGGGTCGGACCCGGGAATCGATCGGGCGCGAGAAGGCCGGAATCATGCGCCCGGGGCGGCCGGTCGTCTGCGTGGACCCCGACCCGCCCGTCAGCCTGCCGGACCAGGCGCGCCGCTTGGGCGCACCGATGCAGCGCATCGGCCGGGACTTCTCCGCGCAGCCTCTCGACCCCGACCGCTGGCGCTACCACCACCGTGACGGGATGAAACTGGAACTGCCGACCCCGCACCAGCTGCCCGGAAAAGTGCAGTTGAACAACGCGGCCGGTGCCCTGACCGTGTTGAAGCATCTCGGAATGATCGACCCGGAGGCCATCCGCCACGCCCTTGAGAATGTCAGCCTGATCGGGCGATTCCAGATCCTTGAGGAGCCGGTGGATACCGTGCTGGACATTGCGCACAACCCGGAGGGTGCCGTCAACCTGGCCCGGAATCTCCGCCGCTACCGGCCCGGACGCCCGCTGCATGCGGTCTTCTCTGCGCTGCAGGAAAAGGACGTGGCGAACATGTTGGGGCCGTTGGGGCCGCTGGTCGAAAGCTGGCACCTGAGCAAGGTGGAGTCTCCCCGCGCCATGCCGCTTCAGACCCTGCGCATACTGGCGGAATCCTGCAAGCTGTCCAAGGTGCATGTCCACCCGACTATCACGGAAGCCTACCGCGAGGCGGCTTCGAGGGCCGGGCAGGAGGGAACCGTGGTGGTGTTCGGTTCGGTCTTCACGGTCGGGGAATTCCTGCTGTACCGGCCGGAAAGGCTGGAGCCGCATCAGGAAAAGACTTCGCCCGTATAGAAGAGATCGCATCCTGAGCAACCAAAAGTCAGGGCGCGTTTTTGGCGGCACTAGAATATTCGGATGCCTGTGCTATTATATTGACACTAAAACTATATAAAAATAGTTTTATATGTTACTTATAGGGTTTCTGATGAACCAGACTATTGCGATTCAACGTCTGTCGGCGTTTGATGCGCGCGGACACTATGTCTATGCCCACGCCGACCTGGCCAAAGTGTTTCATGAGGACAGTCGGCGCACCCTTCAGGCCGGCCTCGACCGCCTTGTATCGAAGGATATCCTGCTGCGCGTCGCCAAACGCATCTATGTCTACGCACTGTCGAGAAACATCGGCGGCGACACGTTGGAGCAGATCGCCAGAACCATTCGACGGGGCGAGTACAACTACATCAGCCTGGAATCGGCGCTTTCCGAGTACGGAGTCATCTCGCAGGTCCCGATGGACCGGCTGACCGTCATGACCACCGGCCGCAAAGGCGAGTACAAGACACCTTTTGGCGTCATCGAGTTCACCCACACGGCACGCGCCGTCGGCAGCATCCTCGACAACATCCGAACCGTAGGCAGGCCACTGAGAATGGCCAGCCCGCCCGCCGCCTGCAGGGACCTGAGGCGGGTCGGCCGCAATACGCACCTGATTCAAGAAGAAATGATCGATGAAGATCACTAGGGAAGACTTCTCCCAACTGGTCGGCCGCGTCATGCAGGACGCGAGCGTCGCGAACATGCGCCCAGTGATCGAAAAGGAACTGCTTCACTACGACATTCTGTTTTGCCTGGAACGAGAAAACCTGCTGGACAATCTCGTTTTTCAGGGCGGCACATCGTTGCGGCTGTGCCGCGGTGGAAACCGCTTCAGCGAGGATCTCGACTTCGCCGGAGGCCGGGATTTCTCGTCGGCTGTGCTTGCCAGAATGAAAGACTGTATCGAAGGGTACATCGGTTCGAGATATGGTCTAGAGGTCAGGGTCAAGGAGCCCTCCGAACTGGAAAAGGAGCCGGAATACACCGGGCTGAGCGTCCGCAAATGGCAGGTCGCCGTCATTACCGCGCCACGACGCAGGGGCATGCCCCGGCAACGCATCAAGATCGAGGTGGCCAATGTCCCCGCCTATACGAAGGAAGCTGTCCCGTTGCTGGCGAACTACGCGTTCCTCCCGGACGGCTATGACGACACGCTCATCTTTACCGAAACGCTTGATGAAATCATGGCGGACAAGTTGATCTCGCTCCCGGCGACGCATAAGTATGTCCGGCACCGGGATGTGTGGGACCTGGGGTGGCTCAAGCAGCAGGGCGCGACCGTGCGGCCAGGCCTGGCGCAACGGAAAATGGAAGACTATCGGTTGTCCGGCAACTCGGACGCACTGGACGACATGATGGAAAGGCTGCCCGGCATTGTCGCGGGGGTGGAATTCAAAAATGAAATGAAACGCTTCCTGCCATCGGACATCTACGACCGGACGCTCGGCAAGAAAAAATTCGAAGGGTTCCTGACCCAGACCGTGGTCGGGCTATTCAAGGAGTTGAAGCAAAAGCGGCTCTACGAAGTTCGGCCCGGGGAAGAATTCCAGATGTGAAGCCATCAAGCAGGAGCCTTTCCTGATTCGGATGGATTTCACTGTTAATGGCGTTTTCAACGGTGCGTTGAAACGACCTTTTGGATGAAAGGGATGGATCTTGCTGCACGCATCGAGAATTTGTGAAGCGCCAGCCGGATTCCGGTATTATTTCTGACTCAGGGCCCGCTTGACATACTCGCGAAGCACGCGATTAATCTGGGTTTGGTAGCCCCGTCCACCAGGGGCATTTGCCTTGAACCACGCAACGACGTCGGCATCCAGCCTCAGCGTGGTCTCCTGCTTCACCGACCGGTACAACAAACCGCGCTTGGCACCAGACCAATCCAGAATCTCGGGAATATCACTCGTATCAATTTCTTCATCGGCAAGGACCGAGAGTGCGGCAATCTCCGCTTCTTGCCGTTTGGTCTGTTTGCCGGGAGTTCGTCTCTTCATAGTGTTAATCTCGTGCGCTGTGTTTTTCGGGCATTAATGGCCAACTTCAGCCAAGCACATGGTTTGGCCAAAGTGCAAGCCGGTCGCGGTCAAGGAGCGTGACGAAATGCTCCAGCGCCGCATCCTGAGCCTTACGAGTAAAACCACGTGCATTGGTGATGACGACCAGTTGCGGATTTTCTACATCGTACCGTTTCGCCGCGTGAACCACTTCTCGAACCGCCGCATCATTAATCAGGCGGGAACGATCGGAAGTGTGCTTTGCCTGAATCAATGCAGCCGTGTTGCGTCGGCGGCAATGCCTCAGCACGGCATCAGCACCTCCATCTCCAGAACGCGGCGTCTCCGAAACCATCCAATCCCCGCTTTCGCGAGCCCGTTCCATGATCCAGTCTTCAAAACCTGCCCAGTCAAGCCCATCGACATCCGGCAGGTTAATCGGTTCCGCACCATTAATTCCAGCTATTAGCATACCGACATCAAAATCGCTGTTGGTCGGAGGCCAAAGAGCCGCACGGGCTAACGAAGTTTTCCTCCGCATCAGATTATTCAGTACGCAATCGAACGAGATTTCCTGATAGGTCGGATGGATCGCGAGCGGCAGATGCACAGTCACATCGCTTTTTTGGCCGATGCGGTATATCCGATCATTGCACTGCTCCTCAACCGCGGGGTTCCACCAACGACTTAAATGAATCACATGAGTCGCCGCCGTCAGCGTCAAGCCCACGCCTGCTGCTCGCGGCGACAGAATCATGATATCGAAGCCTCGGTCGTTTTCAACGTGTTCCTGGAAGCGGTTCACGTACTGCTGACGTCTAACAATCGAAGTAGCACCGTTGATGATCGGAACATCAGCGAGACCGAACTTGGATCTGGCCCATTGCGCTATAAATGCCTGCACCCGCCGATCTTCCGTAAAAATCAATGCCCGTTCCCTGTTTGCATGAATGCGCCTCAGAATATTTCGCATAGACAGGAAGCGTGCCGAGTGCACAAAGTAGTCATCCACGCTTGTCGCTGTTTCCGGCGGCTCGGGATGGAGCGAAACCGAACGGATGTGGTGCAGCAACCTGAGTCCGGACCCCCGTCCTCCATCAACCAGATGCTGCCGCGCGGCCTCATAGGCCGATGCCTGACTATCTGGCATCGTCAGCGGATGTACGCGATAGTCTTTTCTGGGCAGGCATTCAATCTCGACTTCCTTGAACCTCCGTTGCGCAATCGGCGGATAGCGCTCCCCGTTGCTTTCCACCTCCTTGAAGAGGCGTCCATGCAACTCATCCATCCCTTCCTCGGTAACAATCCTGTACCGTTCGACAAACTCCTTCATTGAGCGAAGACGGCCTGGAGCCACTGCATCCATGATGGCCCAGAGGTCGGCAACATGATTCTCGATGGGCGTCCCAGTGAGGCCGACCCTAAAATCAGCCTTGATCCCGCGTGCCGCAAGCGATGCCAGAGTCGCAACATTCTTGATCTTCTGTATTTCGTCAAACACGACGACAGAAAAGTCAATCTGCCTGAAACTGTGCTGGTAGTTCGCCAGCGTCTCATACGTAGTCAGCACCCAGTTCTGGTGTCCTTTTCCTTTCAAGATGGATAACCGCAGATTTCCAAAGTCGAGCCGCGGCACGCCATCGTCCGTATCCTTACCAGTGAGACCGGGTTTGCGCAAGTTTTTCAGATCATGTCCATACGCCTTGATTTGTGCACCCAATCGAGTTCCTTTCAAATGGGCCTCTTCCTCACTCTCCCAAGTGCGAAGCAATCCCTTCGGCGCGACGACAAGAACCGGTTTGCGACGGTCGTGCGAACTTTCGGCCATATTGGTTTGCAGCCAAGCAAGGAAAGCGAGCGTTTGAAGCGTTTTACCGAGACCCTGATCATCCGCGTTGAGTACGCCAGGAAGACCTGCTCGCCACGCCTCAACCTGCCACTTGAGGGCTTTCTTCTGGTGGCCTAACAGTTCTGTGCTGATTTTGGATGGCGGTTCGAGATGAATGCGTACTTCCCTCGAGGGTATTTCGGGGCGCCAGTTTTCTTCGACATAATTCTGATGGACCACCACCACGGTCTTATCTGGCTTTTCAAGTATGTCCTTATTATCATCGTCGGATGTATCTGACTCGCCTTCCTCTTCCACTGTGGCCTTCGGATCTTCCTTCCCAATAACGCCTGCCAATGTTTGGCGCACTTCTTCCGTTGCCGAGATGCATTGCCCCCGATACTTAACTTCAGGCTGCGACGCATCAATTGCCTGAGTGACTTCCTCCCTCAATACCTGTACCGAATCCTGATCCAATTCAACCCAGATGCCGTCAAGGTTCAGCGCAAAAGTCTCCGGCAACCACACGCTAGGAGCATACGGCAGAAAATCCAGCTCCGGCTTTTCCCATACGCCTATCCCTATGGCCCGGTCAGCATATTCCGGCGTCTCGACAAACAAAGATGCCACGCGGGCTTCGATCTCCTCTTCGCGAACGGCAGCAGATTCCTGATTCTGCGCACCCATATCTTCCGATGCTTCCTGAATCAGGCGGTCAGTAATCGCCGCACGTGGGTTAGCGGCAAAGGCCCGGCGCTCTTCTGGACCCGCCCTTTGCTTCTCGCGGACCACTCGAAGAGCCACTTCGATATCATCGTCGACAACCAGATAAGTGTTTTGCCCAAGTAAATAACTGCGCTTCGCCGCATCAAAGGCCCGGAAGCCTGTTGCTGGATCTTTCTGGAACGCGTGGAGAAGATCTTCCGGAAGCATTCCATCGCGTTCGGTGAGCGGCAAACCTTCGTCCAACGCTTTTCTGGATGCTTCCGAATCGAACAGTATCGGCTCGAAGCCAATTTCTCCATCAACCTCATCAAGGGCAAGCGACAAGGCCACGCCCGTGTAGATTCGCAAGCCCTGCAAAAACCGACTCAATTCAATCGGGCTGCTGTCACTGTCGATACTTGGTTCCAGCAGATTGCGGAAGTGGGAAAGGACCGCCCAATGCTCCGGCAAATCCACCTTGCCTGCGTCAAAGCGTTCAGACAACTCAACGGCGGAGTAGAGCGGTTCCGGGATTAGGAATTCTCCTTGCGAGGTCTCCAAGAAGGTACCGCTTCGATGCGCGGGAACCGGTCGCCCTGCGTCCAGCCAGCGTGTGACCAACTTGAAGTTAGGCGAACCAATGACTCCGCTGGCGTCAGCGGAAAACGCAAAAGGCGGACGAGCAGGAAGACCCAGAGAACGTGCCTGGCTGGTACGAAGGGCTGCGATAGCTGCATGACTTGCAACAAGCCGTTCGTCTTCAAACCGTACTTCGCCGGGGTTGGCTTCACCGTACATGCGCAACGTGCCAAGCGCATCGCAGCGAGCCACGTCGCCAGCCACCCAATCGTCGATATTCTCAATCTGTTTCGTGCCGCCGAATAAGCGATGCAAAAAACCCGGATCTGCCGCTTCTGCAGTAAAAACGACAGCCTCTTCAGTGCGGGTGTGTTTGATGCTCGTCATCGCGAGAGTTCGCCCAACACCTTATTCCTCCAGTTGCTGTGATGGACGAAACGGAGAGGTTCGTGAGGCCCCCTGTAACTCCTGAATTGCTCACAAGTGTAGGAATCCTCATACGGAGTAACCGGGGAATTGTCGCCGCGAGGAAAGATGTGTGTCTTGAAACTATGAGACCCTTCGACAACCCATCGGCCATCCACCTTCATAATCAACAAACATTTGCGGCGATCTTGACCGTCCCGGGACTGGTTCGTCGCGCACTGTAAGGTAGCACTTTCCGATTCACGGGCCAAACGCTGTGCAATAGCCATGCCGGATGCACTCAGGGCAAACCACGCTTCCGTAATACGGTCTTCCTCGTAAAGGTCTATCCAGAGACCCTTTCGGTTGCGCCACATATGCGATCTTTCCGCTTCCGTGACAATATCGAAAAACATCTTGATCGTAGCCCCAATCATCCATTTCATCATCACACGCCTAGCCTCCTCCGAGCACGATGACCACGCCCCCGCGGGATTGATGCGCGGGTCGCCATAGGCATCGACAAGGCGAGATTTAATGATCTCCTTTATCGAGGGAGGAGGGTCGTGCTGCACCCAAGCCGACAACAGGGCATCCATCGCCTTGCCAGCCCCGACTCCCTGCAATGGATGTTTGGCGTCCATAGGCTTGAGCCAGCCAAGCATTTTTTCAACAGATTCGGATTCGCCTCTGTGGAGGCACGGCTCCAGTGCTTCAACGAAACGTAGGTGCGCCTCCTGCATAAGGCCCTCCCCATGAGGAGATTCCACGCCGGATTGGCGTAAAGCCTGAAAAGGCTCGCCCTGACTGGCCATATATTTTGCAACCTCTCCCGGAGCATGGTGCGGCTCGAAAATGCACAAATCCTCAACCCACTGCCCAACCGATAATTCTCCTTTCTTCCAGTTCCTTTTCAGCACACTTGCCAATTTCCGGCTCCGGTCGGACCTGGAATCGAAAGTCTCAAGGTATTTGCGGAAAACCGCATGCGTATAGACAAGGTTGCCGTCCGCACCAACCTGGTGTAGCAAAAACTCAAACAATTCCGAGAAACGAATCTCTCCCCATAAACGGCTTCCCAAGAATGCAACCGCGGTGCGCGTCGCATCCATCCAGTAAAACCCCTGCCACTCGTTACTCCTGCGCCTACGATCCATTTCGATGGCCAGTGCTTCTGGGTCGGCATCAGGATCCTCGGCTCCTGCATCCGGCCAGCGGCGGCGAATCCGCTCCGCCTCCCGGATGACCCGGTCCGGCTCGCGCAGCACTGGCAGCCGAAGCGGATGTGGTCGTCTTATCTTCTCTGACAACGGCAAGGTCATCGTGTTTGTTCCTGGACGGTTGGAAGGGATGGGCGGTTCCGAGTCAACCGCTCCTTGATTTCTTTGACCTGGTGAAGATTCTGGGGCGTTTGCAGGATAAAACGGACGTCGATTCTGCGATTGGCAGCACGAGCCTCTGGCGTCGACCCGGGTTCTATAGGCCGCATGGCACCGTAGCCGGCAAAAGACAGAACAGATTGTCCATGAAGGTTGAGGAATCCCATCAAGTCAGGCCGGTAACGGTCGGTTGTGGCGCGCAGGGTCTCGGCACCTCGGCGAGCAGACAGGTCGCGGTTGTCGAGCATCTTTTCCATACTTCGGCGCAACGCGCTGATAGGAACATTGTCAGTATGTCCCTCGATTTGGATTGTCTCGATCACCGCGAAAGCCTCGTTGCAACTTACATCGAAATCTGCCTGATCCCCCACCGTGTAACAAGGCAGGGTGTCAGCCAAAGCATCGCCGACCGCATGCGCCACCCGTTCTGCCGTACTGCCTGATCGGATACGCCACTCTCCAGACTGGAACAGGTCATCGCCGCGAAAACGGATTACTCCATCAGCTGCGACGACCGTCACGCGAATTCCCGGAATCCTTTGGCGAATCCGCTCCGCCAAACCTTCCAGAAGGTCGGCACGCATGGAAGACGCCGCCTCCAGATAGGAAGCAAGCGGATCTGTCACATTGTCTTCCGGTTTGAACTGGGTCGCGAAAAATGCCAGAAGAATGAGGATGATGAACAGGAATGAGACCGTCAAATCCGTCATTGAGACAAAGACGGATTCTCCTTCCTCGTGACGGCGGCGCTTGCCTTCGGTTGCGGTAGCCACCGTCCGTCACTCGTTCCGGCGCGGCGTGAAAGGCTCAGCCTGATCGAGGATGGTCTGCAATCGATTGAGTGCCTCCCCCAATTCCTCATTTAGCTTGCGTTGGAACGTGGAAAATTCCGCAATGTTGGATGCAACGGTAGTTTCGATTTTTTCGAATGCGCCGCCCAGACTGCGGTCGATTTCGTGATAGCGACCCAAGACTTCCCGGAATCCAGCCACAGCGCCCTTGAGGGCATCGAGCCCTTCCCGCACCGCAATCTGAGACGCTTCTATCGATTCACGGGCCCCTCTCAAGGTCGCCGCCATGTGTTCCGTCGTCTGCTTGGCACTGGACAGCATGACTGTGGAAACCTCTTCCACCTGGTTTCCCATGGCCTGGACGGTGTCCCTGACGGGAATGGCCACGTTTGCCAGCACCTCGGCAGACTTGGTCAATTCGCTGTTTGCTGACTTGACGGTAGCCGCACTACCCTCGACCGAATCTGCATATTGCCCGACATGACCTGTTGCCACCTCAATTTGAGATGCAAGATTCCGGGTCTGCAGGATCAATTCATTCATGGGTTCAAGGATGCCCTCACGTATTGCAGACGTAACGCTACCGACCCCTGATGCCATTTCTTTCCCGGCGGACTCGATTTCCCGCGCACTCTCCTCTGCCGAAGCCTTCATGCCTGATTGAACCGTCTGCATCAGCGCTTCTGCTGTTTCGGCCATGGCACGACTGGCGTCCCCAATCTTCTGGGCACCCTCTGAAGATATGCTATGGATCGATTGCACCGCCTCGTCAATGCGTCCGCCTATCGAACCAACTGTTTGATCCAAACGACCCGCTGTAGCATTGAAACTCTGTACCGCACTACCCATAGCCTCGTTCATCTCCCGCACCGAGTCATGGACACCATCCGTAATCTGGCTACCCACTTTTCCGGCCAAAGAATCCATGCTTTGGCTCGTGCCCTGCGAGATTTTCTCCATCGCGGGCCCCATCACCTGTTCGAGTGATTCGTGGAACGACGCGCGAATGGCCTCCGGCAACTCTTCTCTGAGCGGCTTTGCGACCTGAGCCACCAGTTCCGTGCCGAATAATTTCAGGTGATCTGCCTGTTCCCTAAGCTTGTCTAACATTTGCCGCAACAAATCCTGCTCGCTCATGAAGTCGCACCCACGCTCGATATCCGCGCACAAGTCATGCAGCGCCTGATCTGTTCGTATCGTTGCGTATCGCAACTCCAACGTGAACGCGATTGAACACATCAGCCCTGTCAGGGACATAATAAATTTTGCGCTGGCCACACCCAGCAGTTTTTTCAGGGCTTCTGCCGTGGCGGCGTTGCCGACACCTGATCCAGTGTCAATAATTGCGCCTGTCTGGGCAAGGGCGGCAACAAGACCCAAGAACGTCAGGAAGAGCCCGATGGAAATAAACAACGCCGGAACCTGTCGCCAGATTCCACTCTCCAGCCCAAGCTCTTCCCGATTGAAAAAAACCCCGGGACGCACGGTGTTGCGCAGAGAGTCCGCTTCGTGTTCCGGAGAGACCGTTGTCTCCCTGAATTCGTCCCATGCGGTAGCTAAGGCTCTCCAACTCGGGCTACTTTGCTTGCGCCCGGTAAATTCCTTATCAATAGCAATCAAATCTTCGTTGGTGATATGCCTCCTCTCCTTGCTCCGGATAATCGGTCGAGCAGTAGTGACCGCGCGATGAAACTGTCTTGTGGATCTTTCGTACCAGATAACCAACAATACCAGAACCAAGACCAATGCCAGCGACACTAGGCCAGGCGCACCTTTGCCCGTAATCACAAAGGCTATTTTGAGAATGAAATCGACTATCTCTCCGCCGAAAGAAAGTATCGGCTCGAACGAATTGTTCATGGCTGGGGTACCTCTATCCCGAAATGATCGGCGAGCTCGGCAGTCCGGGCCTAAGGCTTTCCCGGGAGTCTGGAAATCAGGCCCGTGAAAACCATTGTAAACGCGGTCCTGACCGCCCCGCCGTCGATGCGGGCCGCCTCGACCGCCGGCAGCAGATGCCGGATATCGTGCGCAAGCGTGGAACGCGCAAGCTTGTCGAACATGCGGCGTTCGGCTTCGGCGCGGCTGATGCTCAAGCCCGCCCGGTCGAGATAAAAACCCAAGCACCGGACAATCCGGTCGGCATCAAGATCCTCGAACACCTCCAGGCCGTGGGCCAGATCGAAAAGGTCCCGCCCCTTGTCCCGCTGGAGCAGGGCACGCAATTTGGTGGCCAGCATTTCCTCGCGGGAAAAGGTCGCAACCTCTGCGGCTCCGGAAAACCACGGGTTCTCGACCCTGAAAGGAACCTGCGCCGGTGGATCATACGCGTCGGTCTCGACCGTATTGACCTCGACCTTCACCCCGATCTGCAATTCCGGGTCGTCTTCTGCCGGAACCTGGAACTTCAGCCTGGCCGAAGTCCGCTTCAGGTCGCGCCGGGCTTTCCCGAGCCAGGGTTCGAGGACCGAACGGATATGATCCAGAATCGGGCCGACCGGGCCTTCGACGGTTCGAGCGAGATCGATGTCTTCGGAAAGCCGGTATATCGCCGGAAAATGAAGCTTGCCCAGCGCGGTGCCGCCCCGGAAGCGCAACTGCCGGCGCAAAGAAGGGTCTTCGAACAACGCGACGATTGCGCGGGACAGGATCAGATCCTGTTCGATCTTGTTCAGATCCGACCACGGGGTCGTCTCGGCCCAGGCGATCACGTTCGAGAGGGGAACCATCACCAATCCGGTTCCAGTGCGTGGCGCGTGACCACATGCCATTTCCGGTTCCGCTCCAGCGGGGCCGGCATGATATCCGTGAAGATCGCCTTGAACGGAGAAAGCTCGACCCAACCGGGATCCCGCCTGGAAAGCGCGGCATTCAGGGGGGCCGCCTGATCCGCAAATCCGAGCCGCTCAAGCAGGTAGCCCAGGCGCTGCGCCACCGGCTTCTCGAACGATCCTGACAACACCGCCAGTTCGTCTCCGTCGATTTTCCCTCCCATGTCGGCCAGGGCTGTTGCCACGCTATCGGCCCCGACCGCCAGGTAGCGGCGGCGCAGGAGGTCCAAGGCGGTCAGTTCCGGCGACGAGACGTTCATGGTGCCGGTTTGGGTATTGCGTCTTGTCACGCCTTGGAGAACCGGGGCGATGTCCTTGCGGTAGTGGAACGCGACCAGAGACCGCCCCACGCGCAATCTCGGCAGCCGCTTGCCGGCGACGACCTGAAACTCCATGACCGCCTGGTGCGTCGCCCCATGGAATTCCCCCGCCTTGAACAGGCCGACGTAGTAGGCACAACGCTCGAACCGCATCAGGTCGTCGATGTACCAAGACGGCGGTGGCGCGCCCCACGAGACGAACTGCGGCGGAACGATCACGTAAAAGCCGCGCCGCGGGCAGACCAGGTGCTGCCGCCTCTGGAGCCGTTCCGCGGCATCGAGAAAGGCCCCATGGCCTATCCCGGATTCCCGCATTGCCTCTTCCCGCGAAAAAGTGAGGCGGTTTGCCGAGAGGCGGTCCGCCACCCAGGCAGAGAGCGAGGTACGGCGATTTGCGATCATGACATCATTCCCGTCGCCTTCCATGGAAACCAGTCAATCAGTTGAATCATACTTTAATGTACGAGAATCCGAATTATAAGCGGATTTACAGACATGATTCAGTAAAGGGGAGAAACCAGCGCAATGCAGGCATTCCGCGTCATCACTTTCGCCAGCCACAAAAACGGAATCGCCCTGCACAAAACGCTATAATGGCACCTCCTGCGGCCGCCTCTCACTATCTGGCGTTGGAACTCGCACTCAAACAACGGCTCCTCGGCGCCGTTTTGCTCATTCTCCTTGGGGTTCTGGTAATCCCGATGCTGCTGGACACGCAGCGTCCGGACCTGGTCCGCCCGATGCAGGAAGTCTCCGAGCCGAGAGAGCTGGTGTTCACTCACCAGACCTTCCCCGCCGACCTGAACGCGTCGGAGGCCCAGGCCATGCCCGGCCCGGACGCCGGGGAGCCCATCGCCCTGGAGCCGCGGGAGAAGTGGTACGTCCAGGTCGGCCGGTTCCGCAACGCTACCAAGGCCGCCGAGATCCGCGACACCATGCGCGAGGCGGGCTACCCCACGAACCTGTTCGCCCAGGAAGCGGCCGACGGCAAGACCCACCAGCGCATCTGGGTCGGCCCCTACTACACCCAGCAGGATGCCGAGCACGTGCTGGAAGGCATCAAGGCCAAGAAAAACCTCACGGACGTGCGCCAGGGCTGGGTCGTCCGACAGCCATGACCATTCTCGGCGCCACCCTGCTGGACGTGGTGATCGCGCTGATCATCCTGATCTCCGGCATCCTGAGCTGGTTGCGCGGCTTCGCCGAGGAACTGGTCACCATCCTGGCCTGGGTGGTGGGACTCGTGGTGGCCTTCCAGTTCGCCAGCTTCGGCGCACAGTTCGTGCCCGAGATGTTCAACGAGATCACCCTGGGCGAACGCACCTACGGCCTCACCCAGTTCCACGCGCCGGTCGCCGGGGTCGTGCTGTTCCTTCTCACGTTCGTGCTGGTGTCGCAATTGAACCGGATCTTCGCCCAGATGGCCAAGGACAAGGACAGCGGCGTCCTGCGCCGCAGCGACCGGATCATGGGATTCCTGTTCGGACTGTTGCGCGGCGGCCTGCTGGTGCTGGTGCTGGTGCTGATCGCCGGGACCATCCCCGCGATCAACGATGCCGGGTTCTGGCATGAATCGGAACTGGTTCCCTACTTCGTCGAAGTCGCCCAACGGGTCATCGAGTGGATGCCCGAGGACTGGCAGCAGCATTTCCATTACCCGGAATCTGTCGAAGCGCTTGCCGAGACCGTTTCCGAAACCATTCCCGAGACACTTCCCGAGACGCTTCCCGAGTAGTCGGCCATGTGTGGGTTAATCGGCATCGTGGGGCATCATTCCGTCGTGCAGGACCTGCACGAGGGGCTGAACGTACTGCAGCACCGGGGGCAGGACGCTGCGGGGCTGACCACCTACGACCGCCAGGGACGGCTGCATCAGCAGCGGGGCAACGGCCTGGTGCGCGACGTGTTCCACGGCAAGAAGCTGGCGCGCCTGCGCGGCGAGGCCGGCATCGGCCACCTGCGCTACCCCACCGCCGGGACGGAGAAGTCCGAGGAGGCCCAGCCGCTTTACGTCAACTCCCCCTACGGCATCGCGCTCGGGCACAACGGCAACCTGGTGAACACCAACGCGCTGCGCCAGGAGCTGTTCCGAGAGGACCGGCGTCACATCAACACGGAATCCGACTCCGAGATCCTGCTCAACGTTCTCGCTCACGAACTGTTGGCCCAGCCCGAGTCGGGCACGCGCGACCCCCGGGAACTGTTCCAGGCCGTCCGCGGGGTCAACCGCCGCTGCATCGGCGCGTACGCGGCGGTGAGCCTGATCGCCGACTGGGGGGTCCTGGCCTTTCGCGACCCGTACGGCATCCGCCCGCTGGTATACGGCACCCGGGACACCGACGACGGGCCCGAACACATCGTCGCCTCCGAGAGCGTGGCCCTGGACATGCTGGGCTTCACCCTGGTGCGCGACCTCGCGCCGGGCGAGGCGCTGTTCATCGCCCTGGACGGCACGGTGCACAGCGAAATCTGCGGAAGCCGGGAGGTGTTCGCGCCCTGCATCTTCGAGTACGTCTACTTTGCCCGGCCGGATTCGGTGATGAACGGGGTGTCCGTGCAGCGTTCGCGGATGCGCATGGGCAAGCTCCTGGCGAACAAGATCCTGCGGGAGTGGCCCGATCACGACATCGACGTGGTCATCCCGATCCCCGACACCAGCCGCACCGCGGCGCTGGAGATGGCCTACCGGCTGAACCGGCCCTACCGCGAGGGCTTCATCAAGAACCGCTACATCGGGCGCACCTTCATCATGCCGGAGGCGCAGGTCCGGCGCCAGTCCGTGCGGCGCAAGCTCAACCCGATCCGCAACGAATACGAAGGCACCAATGTCCTGCTGGTCGACGATTCGATCGTACGCGGCACCACCTCGCGCGAAATCGTCCAGATGGCCCGGGACGCCGGCGCCAACAAGGTGTATTTCTCCTCCGCCTCTCCGCCGATCCGCTTCCCCAACGTCTACGGAATCGACATGCCGAGCGCCGAGGAACTGATCGCGCACGGGCGCGACATCTCCGAAGTCTGCGACGCCATCGGAGCCGACCGCATGGTCTACCAGGACCTGCCGGACCTGATCGCCGCGGTCCGGGAAGGGAACCCCGAACTCCAGCATTTCGACTGCTCCGTATTTACCGGCGACTACGTGACCGGCGTGCCCGACGGCTACCTGAACGAACTGGCCCTGCGCCGGCGCTCCGGAGCCGACCCCCACAGCCACAGCCCCCAAAACCAGGCCGCCTGAGGCCGTGTGCCCGCCCCTGCCTCCCCTGGCCCGTCCCACGGCCGAAGACCTGGCGCGGGCGGCCTCTGCACGCGAACGCTTCCCGCAGTGCCAATGCCAGCCGATGTGCCTGGTCAGCATCCCGGAACAAACCCTGCACCTGCTCGAAGAAGACCGGGTGCTCCAGTCCTGGCCCGTCTCGACGTCCCGCTACGGCATCGGCGGGCAGAACGACAGCATGAAGACCCCGCCCGGGGCGCATCGGATCGCGGAATGCATCGGCGACGGCGCCACCCTGCATACGGTCTTCAAGGGCCGGGTCGCCCAGGCGCAGACGGCCGAGGTCGAAGCGGAGCCACGCGCAACCGGCCTCGAGTGCATTACGACGCGGATCCTGTGGCTGGACGGGCTCGAGCCCCGGATCAACAAGGACGGGGACATGGACTCCTACCAGCGCTACATCTACATCCACGGGACCCACGAGGAAGGGCTGATCGGCCAGGCCGCCTCGATCGGCTGCATTCGCATGCGCGGGGCGGATGTGATTGAATTGTTCGACCGGGTGTCCGTCGACACGCTGGTGCTGATCCTGCCATGAGCGCCGATTCGCTGCTTCAAGAGATTCTGGAAGCCTCCCTGACCCGGGTGCGCGGCACGGAAGCCGTGGCCCAGTGGCTGGATGGCCATCCGGAGGTCGAGCACGACCATGTGATCGCATTCGGAAAGGCGGCCTCGGCGATGACCCTCGGTGCGCTGCGCACACGACCGGCGCCCCGGCGCGGGCTGGTGATCACCAAGCACGGGCATCTGGATGACGAGCTCGGAGATTTTCCGCAGATCGAATGCGTCGAGTCCGACCACCCGGTGCCGGGAGAAGCCAGCCTTCAGGCCGGCCAGCGACTGGTGGGATTCCTGGGCGAGGCCCCCGCCGATGCCCGCTTTCTCGCGTTGATCTCGGGGGGCGCCTCCAGCCTGATCGAGGTGCTGGCGCCGAACCTGGACCTTCAGGGGCTGAGCGAACTGACCGAGCGACTGTTGGCCGAAGGACTCGCCATTACCGAGATGAACGCGGTACGCCGCTCCATCTCCTGCATCAAGGGCGGGCGCCTCGCGCATTATCTTGATGGGCGCCCCACCTGCGCACTGATGATCTCGGATGTTCCCGGGGACGACCCGGCGGTGATCGGATCCGGTCCGCTGACCGCAGTCCGAGGCGAGACCCTGCCCGAGACCCTGTCCGAAGGGACCCGCCGGCTGATCGAGAAGGCCGAACGTATGCCGGTGCCGCCCCCGGAAGCGTTCCAGCACCTGCAGACCCATATCATCGCCACGCTGGAAGATGCCAAGGAAGCGGCGGCGCAACGGGCGGAGGAACTCGGGTTTCCGGTGCATCGGCACCCGGAATTCCTGGAAGACGAAGCGGGAAAGACGGGTGTGGCGCTAGCCGAGTACTTGAAACAGATGGAGACGCCTCCCGGCGTGCACATCTGGGGCGGTGAAACCACCGTCCGTCTGCCCGAGAATCCGGGACGGGGCGGGCGAAACCAGCACCTTGCGCTCGCTGCGGCCACGGCCTTGGAAGGCGTCAAGGGCATCCGGCTGCTCGCCTGCGGCACGGACGGCACGGACGGCCCGACCGAAGATGCCGGCGGAGAAGTCGACGGCGGGACGGTGCTGCACGGCCGGGACTTGGGCCTGGATGCCGAGCAGGCGCTGGCGCGCGCCGATGCCGGAAGCTATCTGGACGCCGTGGGTGCGCTGGTCACCACCGGGCCGACCGGCACCAACGTCATGGATGTCGTGCTGGCGCTCAAGGGCGCCATGACCTGACCCGGTTGCCTGAATCCCGGGCCTTGACCCCACACCCCACAGGGCGAAAGGGATCTCTCTCGTCCCGCGCCTTGGAGTGAATTCCGTGTGCATAGGGTCGGAATCCCCCCGTGCCCCGCCTCTGTTGCAGCCCGGTTATGCTATGATGTGAAAAACCCATATAAATGGGATAAAAAAGTATTTTATTTTAGTTATTATTCTTTTTTCGCTATAATCTTATTCTAAATAAGATAATTATCCATGTTGATAGGTTTTTCCGTAGAAAATTTCAAGTCCATCAAGGGCGAAGCCCTGCTCAGTCTCAGGGCCACCCCTGCGAAGGAGCACCGGGGAACACATCTCTCGGAGCCTCCGCTGACTGGACAGCTCTGCCCGCTTCTTCATTCCGCTGCGATTTACGGTGCCAACGCGGCCGGCAAGACCAACTTCATTGAAGCGCTGAAACTCATGCGGACATTCGTCCTGCGCTCGGGCACCGAGCCGGGTGCCGCCCATACGACCCCGTTCCTGTTCGCCCCCGACAGCAAAACCCGGCCCACCGTGCTCGAGGTCGCCTGCATCATCGACGGCGTGCGCTATCAGTACGGATTTTCTCTGCGCCAGAGCACCGTCGTCGATGAATGGCTCTATGCCTGGCCAAACGGACGGGTCCAGACCTGGTTCCTGCGCGAGGGCGACACCTGGAAACTGGGCGGCAAATTGCAGGGCGACAAGGATGTCTGGCGTCGCGCCACCCGCCCGGACGCATTGTTCCTGTCCACGGCAACCATGCTCAACAGCGAACAGTTGAAGTCGGTTCACGACTGGTTCGCCGCCACGCTCCAGGTTCTCGGGGCGGACGCCTCAAACTGCGCGTCCTCTCTCGCTTTCTGCCGAAAGAACGGAACCGCCGGCCTCCTCCATTTCCTGACGGCTGCCGGCCTGCGGATTTCCGACCTCCGGGTCACCGAGGAAAATCTGGTTCAGGACATGCTCCCCGCCGACATGCCCCCGACCATCAGGGAGCAGGTCGCAAGGGAATTCGAGCGCGAAAAAATTTCAAGAGTCTGGTTGAAACACGATGCCGGGCGAGGCGAATCCACCGAACTCGAACTCCGGGAAGAATCCGACGGGACGCGGAAAATCTTCGCGCTGGCGGCACCATGGCTCAATGCATTGAAGAACGGCCATGTGCTTGTGGTGGACGAACTGCATGAGCACCTGCACCCCAAGCTGGTCAAGTTCCTGGTCGACCTGTTTCACGACCCTCGGATCAATGCACATGGAGCGCAACTCGTGTTCTCGACCCACGACACGTCCATCCTGGACCAGGATATCCTCCGGCGCGACCAGATCTGGCTCTGCGAATGCGGCCAGCGCCAAGAGACCCGTCTGTTCCCGCTGACCGACTTTCGTCCCCGCAAGGGAGTGGACAACCTGGAACGGGCCTATCTCACCGGCCGCTACGGCGCACTGCCCCGCGTCCAGCCGCTTGGGGTCGCATCGGGAATCTGACCCATGGCCCGTCGCCCGCGACATTACACACGGGCAATCCAACCCAAACATGAATTCCATGATCGCGTGCTTATCGTCTGCGAAGGCAAGGAAACCGAACCGTCCTATCTGAAAGAACTCAAGGTCTGCAACGAGCTCGGGGACGCCAGCGTCACGGTGGCCGGGCTCGGGTCCGACCCGCTCACGGTGGTTCGGCACGCAAAAAGAATCCGCGCAAGGGAACGCCGCAAAGGGAGTGAATACGACCGGGTGTTCTGCGTATTCGACCGGGACGAGCATTCTACTTTTGCCCGAGCCGGCAACGAAGCCGAGGCAAGCGGCCTGACTCTTGCCCGGTCGTGGCCTTGTTTCGAGTATTGGCTGTTGCTTCATTTCCGCTATTCACGCAAGCCTTATGTGAAGGCCGGCAACCGGAGCCCGGCGGAGAACTGCCTCGGCGACCTGTGCAAATATCTGCCGGAATACGCCAAAGCCACGGAAGGAATCTATCCGGCGCTTGAAAGCCGGCTTGAGGCCGCCAAGGCCAGAGCCCTTCGCGCCATGGATGAGGCACAAGAAACCGAAGAGCCCAATCCGTCCACCGAAATCCATGAACTAGTCAGCTATTTGCAGTCGCTGAAACCACCCGATTCCTGATTGCCGACAATCGTGGCAATCACTTCCCGCCCTGCGTCACGCTGCCGGTTGCGGATGCAGGCCGTCGGCGTCGGCCACCAGCCAACTGCCCTGTCCGTACCAGTCCCCCAGCACGGCCCGCACGGCATCCATCTCGTCCACCTTGAACCTGTGCACGGCCGGGCGGTGCGTATGCCCGTGAACCATCGTGTACACCCCTTCCGAGCGCATCACCTGTCGGACCGTCTCCTCGTTCACGTCCATGATGTCCGGGGATTTCCCCGCAATCGCCTGGGCACTAATCTGGCGCAGACGCTGACCCATTCTCAGTCTCCACGAGCGAGGCAGGCTCCCGAGCAGCGCCATCGTGACCGGATGGCGGATGCGCCGCCGATAGCGCTGGTAGGGCACATCGTCCGTACACAGCAGGTCACCGTGTTCGATCAGGGTCGGGATGCCGTGCAGGTCGACCACCTGGCGGGCCGGCAGGATTTCGATCCCGGTCCGCCGGGCAAAATCCGCTCCCACCAGAAAATCCCGGTTGCCGTGAAGGAACTTCACTGCCGTGCCCCGCGCGGTTCGCTCCCGCAACGCGTCGATCACCTCATCCAGCCCCTCGGCGGGATCGTCGTCGCCAATCCAGAATTCGAACAGGTCGCCCAGGATGTACAAAGCCTGCGCCTGATGTGCCTCGTTCTTCAGGAAATGCACGAACTCCTGCATCTGGGCTGGACGGCTGGCATCCAGATGAAGGTCGGAGACAAACAGGGTGAACGGCTTCATCGGGACATTCTCCGGTAAGGATTATAGAAAGAAGGCGGTCGCCCCGTGGCTGACCGGCTTGTCCTAGTAGTATTGGCCGGTTTCCGCTTGCAAACCCCTGCCCTCTCCCCCATATCTAGTGAAAGGACGGAGCACCCCCCCAAACCACCATGCCATCTGTTATCCTAGTATGCAGATGGACCGGAGTTTACGGGAAAAGTCCGAATGAGCAACATGATGAAGAACCTGATTCTGTGGATCGCGATCGCCGCGGTCCTGATGTCCGTGTTCAACAACTTCGCCCCGGTCACGCAGCAGCCGACCTCGCTGGCCTATTCCGAATTCATCAGCAACATCAAATCCGGCCAGATCCGTGCCGTCAACATCGACCCGGACCAGCGCACCATCACCGGGACGCTGATCGACGGCCGCGAGTTCACCACCACCGCCCTGCAAGACCCCAAGCTGATGGACGACCTGCTGGCGAACAACATCGCGGTCACCGGCACCCCGCGCGAAAAGCCCTCGCTGTTTCTTGAACTCCTGATCCACTGGTTCCCGCTGCTGCTGCTGATCGGGGTGTGGATCTTCTTCATGCGCCAGATGCAAGGTGGCGGCCAGGGACGCGGCGCGCTGTCGTTCGGCAAGAGCCGCGCGCGGCTGATGTCCGAGGACGAAAACAAGGTCACCTTCAAGGACGTCGCCGGCATTGAGGAGGCCAAGGAAGAGGTCAAGGAACTGGTCGACTTCCTGCGGGACCCGGAAAAATTCCAGAAACTCGGCGGGAAGATCCCGCGCGGCGTGCTGATGGTCGGCTCGCCGGGAACCGGCAAGACCCTGCTGGCCCGGGCGATCGCCGGCGAGGCCAAGGTGCCGTTCTTCAGCATCTCCGGCTCCGACTTCGTCGAGATGTTCGTCGGCGTGGGCGCTTCGCGAGTGCGCGACATGTTCAACCAGGCCAAGAAGCACGGCCCGAGCATCATCTTCATCGACGAGATCGACGCGGTGGGCCGCCATCGCGGCGCCGGGCTG
The DNA here is from genome assembly GCA_026713705.1 of Gammaproteobacteria bacterium. Classification (GTDB taxonomy): domain Bacteria; phylum Pseudomonadota; class Gammaproteobacteria; order Poriferisulfidales; family Poriferisulfidaceae; genus Poriferisulfidus. Next base: position 4,469 of record JAPONY010000026.1, on the reverse strand, counting down.
GGCGGCGGCCACGACGAACGGGAGCAGACGCTCAACCAGTTGCTGGTGGAAATGGACGGCTTCGAGGGCAACGAGGGCACCATCGTCATCGCTGCCACCAACCGCCCCGACGTGCTGGACCCGGCCCTGCTGCGCCCCGGCCGTTTCGACCGCCAGGTGGTGGTGCCGCTGCCGGACATCCGCGGGCGGGAGCAGATTCTCAAGGTGCACATGGCCAAGGTGCCGACCCATTCGAAGGTCAAGGTCAAGGTGATCGCCCGGGGAACCCCGGGATTCTCCGGCGCCGACCTCGCGAACCTGGTCAACGAAGCAGCCCTGTATGCGGCGCGTACCAACAAGAAGCAGGTGGACATGCAGGACTTCGAGTACGCCAAGGACAAGATCATGATGGGATCGGAACGCCGTTCCATGGTGATGAGCGAAGAGGAGAAGCGTCTCACCGCCTACCACGAGTCCGGCCATGCGATCATCGGCCGCCTCGTCCCCGAGCACGATCCGGTGCACAAGGTCACCATCATCCCGCGCGGACGGGCGCTCGGCTTGACCATGTTCCTGCCGGAGGACGACCGCTACAGCAACACCCGGCAGCGGCTGGAGAGCATGATCTGCACCCTGTACGGGGGCCGGCTGGCCGAGGAAATCATTTTCGGCGGAGAGAAGGTCACCACCGGAGCGCAGAACGACATCGAACGCGCCACCGAACTGGCCCGCAACATGGTCACCAAGTGGGGATTGTCCGACAAGATGGGCCCGCTGGCCTACAGCGAAGAGGCCGGCGAGGTGTTCCTCGGCCACTCCGTGACCCAGCACAAGACCCTGTCCGACCGGACGGCCCGGGCAATCGACGAGGAAGTGCGCTGCATCATCGACCGCAACTACGAGCGTGCACGCGAGATCCTGACCAGCAACCTCGAAAGGCTGCACAGCATGGCCGAGGCCCTGATCAAGTACGAGACGATCGACGGCGAGCAGATCAACGACATCATGGCCGACCAGCCGGTTCGTCCGCCCCAGGACTGGGAAGACAACACGCCGGACGGCGACTCGAGCGCAGACGCGGGCCAGCATTCCAAAAAGGCGAAAAGTACGGATTCCCCGATCGGCGGAGCCGCCGAACAGCACTGATTCCGGTCGCGGCCGACCGCGCATGTCCCGCACTTATTTCGGAACTGATGGAATTCGGGGCCGGGTTGGAATCAGCCCGATGACCCCGGATTTCGTGCTGCGCCTGGGCTGGGCCATCGGGCGCGTGCTCGGGCGCGAGTTCGGAACTCCCCGGATCCTGATCGGCAAGGACACCCGCCGCTCCGGCTATATGTTCGAATCGGCGTTGGAAGCCGGCCTGTCCGCGGCCGGCGTCAATGTCCTGCTGCTGGGCCCGCAGCCGACCCCCGCCATCGCCCAACTGACCCGCGAACTTGATGCCTGTGCTGGCATCGTCATCAGCGCCTCGCACAACCCGCACTACGACAACGGCATCAAGCTGTTCGACACGGACGGCGCCAAACTGCCCGACGAGATCGAGCAGCGCATCGAGGCGGAGCTCGAGGAGCCGATGGACATCGACCCCCAGTCGCTGCCTGGCAAGGCTCGCCGGATCAATGACGCTGGGCGCCGCTACCTTGATTTCTGCAAGGGCACCGTGCCCGAGGGATTCCGCCTCGACGGCCTGCGCCTTCTGGTCGACTGCGCACACGGTGCCGCCTACCAGCTTGCGCCGAAACTGTTCGAGGAACTGGGAGCCGACGTGGTGGCCGTCGGCGTCGAACCCGACGGGACGAACATCAACGACGGGTGCGGCGCAACCTGCCCGGAATATGTCCGTGCCCAAGTCCGCCAGCACCATGCCACTCTCGGGTTGGCCGTGGACGGCGACGCCGATCGCCTGATCATGGTCGACGAGGAAGGAGAAATCGTGGATGGAGACGACCTTCTGTACGTCATTGCCCGCGCCAGGCAGGCCCAGGACTCCTTGCGCGGCGGCGTGATCGGCACCCAAATGAGCAACCTGGGGCTGGAACAGGCGCTCGCATCCCTGGGCATCCCGTTCGAGCGGGCCGCGGTCGGGGATCGCTACGTCCAGGAACAACTGCTCGCCCGGGACTGGCAGCTCGGCGGGGAGACCTCCGGCCACATCATCTGCCGCGACCGGGCCTGCACCGGCGATGCGATGGTCGCGGCGCTGCAGACGCTGGAAGCGCTGCACATTCTCGACCTGTCTCTATGCCAGGCACGCGCGGATCTTCGGAAATATCCGCAAACCATGATCAACGTGCACTGCCCGCGCGACCATGCGCCGGGTCCCGCCACGGACGCAGCCGTGAAGGACGCGTGCGACGAACTGGGCGAGCGCGGCCGGGTGCTCCTGCGCCCCTCCGGAACGGAACCGGTGCTGCGCGTCATGGTAGAGGGAGAGGATCACGGAAGGGTCGAAGCCCTGGCGCAATCCATCGCTGACTCGATCGCCGCGAACGTCTAGAACTTTCCCCTTTATAATGCGCACCGCGCCATTGCAAAGCAACCGCTGAATTCCCTCTCATGACTCGACCGACCGTTGTCGCCGGCAACTGGAAAATGCACGGTTCCCGGGACTCTGCCCGGGCGCTGGCCCGCGCCGTCGTGCAAGGCGTCGAGGACTCCACCAGCCGGGAAGTACTGCTTTGCCCTCCGTTCGTCCACCTGCTCGACGTCCTGGAGGAAACCTCACAAAGTACGATCCAGGTCGGCGCACAGAATGTCTGCGACCAGCCCGAAGGCGCCTACACCGGCGAGGTGTCCGTCTCCATGCTGGCCGAACTCGGCTGTTCGCATGTCATCATCGGGCATTCCGAGCGCCGCCATGTGTACGGCGAACCCGATGAACTGATCGAACAGAAATTCGCACTCCTGCACCAATCGGCACAGCAGGGCCTCCCGAATGCTCCCCGAGCCATCCTGTGCGTCGGGGAAACCCTGGAGGAACGCGAGGCGGGCCGGACCCTGGACGTGATTCACCGGCAGCTGCAACCGGTCCGGAGTTTCCCGGACGCGTTCCCCCGCGCACTGATCGCATACGAGCCGGTCTGGGCCATCGGCACCGGCGTGGCCGCCACCCCGGACATGGCACAGGAAGTGCACGCCGCCATCCGCGCGCACCTGGAGCAGGAGCTCGGTGCTGCTGCGCAAGACACGGTCGTGCTCTACGGCGGCAGCGTCAAGGCGGGCAATGCCTCGGAGTTATTCACCATGCAGGACATCGACGGCGGCCTGATCGGCGGCGCATCTTTGAAGGCCGACGAATTCCTGGCCATCTGCCAGGCCGTGCGAAAATAGATCGATGTACACCATCCTTGTCGTTACCGCACTGCTGCTGTCGCTGAGCATCATCGGCCTGGTGCTGCTGCAGCACGGCCGGGGCGCCGACACGGGCGCCGCATTTGGCGGAGGAGCCTCCGGCTCCCTGTTCGGTGCGCGCGGAAGTGCCACTTTCCTCAGCCGGGTCACCGCTATCGTGGTCGCCCTGTTCTTCCTCAACTGCCTGGCGCTGGCATGGGTCGTCAAGTCCACGCCACCCGAGGAAAGCATCATGGGACAGATCGCCGAGCCGGCGATCGAGCGCCGTCTTCCCGAGCAGGAGGCCCTGGAACAGCCTGCCGTCACGGAGCCGGGACTGGAAGCGGATCCTACCGAGGAAATTCCTGAGTAGATCCGGCGCCTTCTGTGAGAATAGCGGGACGAATGCCGATGTGGTGGAACTTGGTAGACACGCTGTCTTGAGGGGGCAGTGGCGAAAGCCGTGCCGGTTCGAGTCCGGCCATCGGCACCACTTAATCAAATTTTCCTGTTAGCTTTTACAGAGATGACGGCTGCAATAATTAGCGCCATACTTGCCATGAGAAAAGACAAAGAAAACGATTTGCTCACATCATAGGTCTCGTTGGCAACCAGCGGACCCGCAATCTGGCCTATTCCAAATGAAGTAGTCATGATTGCCATGAAGTTACCTCGTGCTTCATGAGATATTTGCAGTGCTATTGATTTAGCAATAGTCACAAACCCCATAAATGTGCCACCAACCAAGAGCGCACTACACAAATAACTGGATAATGTTTGACTGAATACTGGAAGTGCTACACCGATCGATTGGATAATTAAATTAACAAATAACGAATTTCTTGAGCCCAGTTTGGCTTGAACCCCATGCCAAAAAAAACATGAGAACATCGCTCCTAATCCAAACACTGCCCATATGTGAATACCGATTCCAATGCCCAAGTCATCCTTGATTATCAAGGGAAGGTAAGTGGCGGTAATGATATAGCCAAACCCTGCTAACCCATAAATTAAAACACTAGTGTCCGGTCAAATAATCAAATAGATTCAATTGGTTAGCGTGGCGGTTCCGGTGACAAGTGTATTCGGGTTTCAGAAAGTCTTGATTCAAAACGATCTTTTCAAACAACGTGACCGAAAAAATCTGTAGCAAAGTG
>JAPONY010000025.1 GCA_026713705.1 Gammaproteobacteria bacterium | reverse complement strand
GCGCCGCGCCCGCCCGGCAACCGATCTGATAGAGGATTCATTATCAGACGAAAATGCCCAATCTACCGGGCTCAAACCGAAATCGCGACCCCTAAAGGCGGCCTGATGAAGGAAAATCTAACAAATCTGACGTACACCCGCCATCCCATTCCTTTGCCGCGCATCGAAATAATGCCCGAGGTAAAACTATGTGTACCCTGTGCAGAGGACAGAGTGAAGCCGTCTCCCGTGTCTCCGTGGCCACAACCACCGGCGAATAAGAAAAAATGCCCGCGCTGTGGAAGTCTGACAGAGGTGCGCATGAACTCTGAAGACGAGAGTTATTTTCTGGGATGCGCGTCATATCCGAAATGTCGATGGAGCCAGGACCTAGACAGGTAACGTTTGGGTCTGGCCGCATTTCTCGTAAGAAGAAAATGGGCATGGGTCGGGCGTGGCGGTCGCGATGATGCTGGTGTGATGGCGTACCACCTGTGTTTGGCGCTGCGCAGCGAAGGCTCAGAGACCTCCGGTGCCTGAAAGCTGGCCCGCAAGGTACGGCTTTTGTTCCGTTGCGATATCGGGATGTCTTCAAATTCTGCCGCCCGCCAGATTAACCCAAAAAGGGGGCATTACAGTTTTGTGTTGATCTCCTTAGTGACTCGTTCCGAAAGATTGTTATAATATAACAATCCATGGAGATCCCCTGTTCAACAAAGACGGTTCGAAATGTCCTCAGATTGTGCACCCCTCGAAACACGCCCGCCAGCAGGCACAGGGCGTAGCCCGTGCGACGGCACTCCTCCCGCGAATCGGCCTGGACGCAGGCGGCGATCTCCTGCCAGCCTTGTGGCGGGATTGCTGTTCTTCGTTGCCCCGTTTTCGGCAATGGCGGAAGAAGATTCTGAAGTGCTGGTCATCAAGGCGCATCCGTTGGGCGACAAGGGTCTGGCGATGCCGGCGACCAGTTTGGACGGCGAGGCATTGGACCGGGCGAGAGATGCCAACCTCGGCGCCACGCTCAGCCGGCAACCCGGTATCCATCAAGCGGCATTCGGTACCGTCGTCGGCCGGCCGGTGGTGCACGGCCTGGCCGGTCCGAGGGTGCGCGTCATGCAGGATCGCCTGGATACGATGGATGTGTCGACCGTGGGTGCCGACCATTCGGTCGCCGTCGAATCATTTACTGCCGAACGGGTTGAGGTGCTTCGCGGTCCGAGCATCCTGCTGTACGGTTCCGGCGCCATCGGCGGTGCCGTGAACGTGCAGACCGGACGCATTCCGCAGGAACCTGCCGACGGCTTGTCCGGCGGAGCGGAGGCGCGCCACAACAGCGCGACAGGCGGCGACACCCTCGCGTTCAAGCTCAACGGAGGCCGTGGCGGCTTTGCTTGGCATCTGGACGGCGCGACCAAGGACGGCGACAACTACGACATCCCGGGCTATGCGGAATCGGCATACCTGCGCGCCCAGGAAGGCGAACATGAAGAAGAAGACGGCCACGACGAGCACGAGCATGAGGAAGAGGAGCGCGAGGAGGAAGCCCGCAACAAGTTGCCCGGCAGCCGCTTCGAAGCGGACACCATCGCCGGCGGAGCCGCATGGCATGGTGACTGGGGCTTCTCGGGCCTCGCGGTCAGCCGTCTGGAATCCAAGTACGGCCTGCCGGGGCCGCATGGGCACGGGCACGGCGAGGAAGAGGGACACCACGAGGGAGAGGAAGAAGAGGACCAAGCGTTGCTGGATATGGAGCAAACGCGCATCGATTTCGAACTGGATCTGCTCGCGCCGTCCGCCGGCATCAACCGCCTCAATGTGCGTGTCGGCTACAGCGAATACCAGCACGAGGAAATTGAGCCCGGTGGCGAAACCGGCATCAAGTTCTCCAACGACGCCTGGGAAGCGCGCGCCGAGTTCCATCATGCAGCCGGCCCATGGGAAGGCGTGGCTGGCCTGCAGTACACCTACCGGGACTTCGAGGCGGTCGGCGAGGAATCCTACATCCGGCCGGTGATCACCAACAACGCCGGCGTGTTCTGGGTCGGTCGCCGCGCATATGAAGCATTCGACCTGGAGACCGGCGTACGCCTGGAGCGCGTATCGCACAACCCGGCGGCCGGCGGCCACGGGGGGCATCACGAGGAAGAGGAGCACCACGAGGGTGAAGAGCACGACGAGGAAGAGGAGCACGAGGGGGGCGGCGACGAGGACTTCACGATCCACGCGGTTTCCATCGGCGCCCTCGTACCGCTTGGCGACCAGCTCGAGCTGGGCCTGCTCACCAGCCATTCCAGCCGTGCGCCCATCGCGGAGGAACTTTATGCCGAAGGTCCGCACCATGTCAGCAACACCTACGAAATCGGCGATGCCGGACTGAGCAAGGAACGCGCCGCGAGCGTCGCCCTGCGGCTGCAGTATGCCGCGCCGGCCTGGGATGCTGCCATGGCCGCCTACTTCACCCGCTTCTCCGACTACATCTATCAAGAGGCAACCGGCGATACGGTGAACCATGAGGGCATCACCGAGGCTGAGGAAATCAGCGCGCTGATGGAATCTGAGGGCATCACCGAGGAAGAGGCAGCCGGGATGGTGGACGAAAATGAATTCTCCCTCCGGGAAGAAAGGGTCGTGCAGGAGGATGCGGAATTCTTCGGCATCGACGCGGAAGCCAGCGCCCGGATCGCCTCATGGCCCGGCGGCGAAGCGCGCCTGCACGGCAAGTTCGATTACGTGGACGCGAAATTGTCCGTCGGCGGCAACGACCGGCTGCCGCGCATTCCGCCGTTGCGGTACGGCATCGGGCTAAGTGCCCGCTGGGGCTCCGCAACCATGGGCGTCGATTACCTGCGGGCCGAAGACCAGGACGAGACGGCGGAGCACGAACTGCCGACCGACGGCTACGACGACCTGTCCGTGTATGCCACGCTGGGGCTTCCGGCCGGCAACGGGTCGACGATGGAATTCTTCCTGCACGGTAAGAACCTGACCAACGACGAGCAGCGTTTGCACACCTCGCATATCAAGGACTATGCGCCGCAGCCCGGACGCACGTTCGAAGTCGGGGCGCGGCTCCGGTTCTAAGTGGGCATCCGCCACCGGTCTGGTTCCGGACGAATCAGAACGCCGCTTCGACTTGAGACTTACGCTGACCGCGGGGGAGGCCTCTGTGTTACAATGCGCGCCCCAATTCAAGGGCGCCGTCGGCGCCGTTTTTGCTTCCTTACAGAAAGTTTTTCCCCTATATGTCACTTTCTGCGCAAGAAAAGTCTGAGATCATCGGAAAGTACCAGCGTGAGTCGAACGATGTCGGCTCGCCCGAGGTGCAGGTCGCGTTGCTGACGTCCCGAATCAATCAGGTCATGAAGCACTTTGAGACCCATCCCAAGGATCGGCACTCGCGCTACGGCCTGATGAAGATGGTGCATGCCCGCCGCGGACTGCTCAAGCATCTGCGCGGCCAAAGCCACGAACGCTACGCGGAGCTGATCCAGTCCTTGGGACTGCGGCGCTGATCTCTCTCCCACGAGTTCCCGCTTTGACCCAGTTTTCCCGCCGGTCCTGATTCGGACGGCTCTTTAACATTTCACAGGATACGATAGTTTATGAACCCGATCACCCAAACTTTCCAATATGGTGACCATGAGGTCACCCTAGAGACGGGCGAAATCGCCCGGCAAGCTTCCGGCGCCGTGCTGGTCCGCATGGCCGAGACCGCAGTGCTGGTCACCGCCGTGGGCCGCAGGGGCGAAGACACCGGCAAGGACTTCCTCCCTCTTACCGTCAATTACCAGGAAAAGACCTATTCGGCAGGCCGCATTCCCGGCGGCTTCTTCAAGCGGGAAGGGCGCCCCAGCGAGAAGGAGATCCTGACCTCGCGCCTGATCGACCGGCCGGTCCGCCCCTTGTTTCCGAAGGGTTATAACCAAGAAATTCAGATCATTGCCAACGTGCTGTGCCTGAACAAGGATTTGGATCCAGACATTCCGGCAATGCTCGGGGCCTCGGCGGCCCTGGCGGTGTCGGGGATGCCGTTCCAGGGCCCGATTGCAGGGGCTCGGGTGGGCTATGTGGACGGCAGCTACGTGCTCAACCCCACCGCCCAGCAACTGGAGCAGAGCCAACTCGACCTGGTCGTCGCGGGGACCCGCGACGCGGTGCTGATGGTCGAGTCCCAGGCGGACCTCCTGCCGGAGCAGACCATGCTGGACGCGGTGCTGTTCGGCCATGAGCAGATGCAGGTGGCGATCGACGCCATCGAGAAACTGCGCGATGCCGCCAATCCCCCGGAATGGGGCTGGGTCGCACCGGAAGCGAACGAGGATCTTGCCTCCAAGATGGATTCGCTGTGTCGGGAAGACCTGACTTCGGCGTACCAGATCGCGGACAAGGTGGAACGTCAGGACCGGGTCGCGGAGATCCGGACACGCGCCATGGATGAGCTGACTTCCGAAGAGGAAGGCCCGGCCGAAGGCGAAGTCAAGGCCGCGTTCAAGAGCCTGGAGAAATCGATTGTCCGCCAGCGCGTGCTGAGCGGGGAATCACGCATCGACGGACGCGGACGCTCCGACGTTCGGCAGATTTCGGTGCGTACCGGCCTGTTCCCGCGCACCCACGGCAGTGCCCTGTTCACTCGCGGCGAGACCCAGGCGATGGTCATGACCACCTTGGGCACGACCCGCGACGCGCAAATCATCGACGCCCTGGAAGGCGAGTATCGCGACCCGTTCCTGCTGCACTACAACTTCCCGCCGTTCTCGGTGGGCGAGGTCAGCATGATGTTGGCGCCGAAGCGGCGCGAGATCGGACACGGCAAGCTGGCGAAACGCGCCATGATGGCGGTGATGCCGGATTCGGAGGACTTCCCTTACGTCCTTCGCGTGGTGTCCGAGATCACCGAGTCGAACGGCTCGAGTTCGATGGCCACGGTCTGCGGCAGCAGCCTGTCGCTGATGGATGCCGGAGTGCCGATCAAGTCCGCAGTGGCGGGCATCGCCATGGGCCTGATCAAGGAGGGCGACGAATTCGCCGTGCTCAGCGACATCCTGGGCGACGAGGATCACTTGGGCGACATGGACTTCAAGGTAGCGGGTACCCGCGAGGGCATTACCGCGCTGCAGATGGATATCAAGATCTCTGGCATCACCCGCGGGATCATGGAGCAGGCCTTGTCCCAGGCACGGGCTGGCCGCTTGCACATTCTCGACGAGATGGACAAGGGCTTGGCATCCCCGCGTGAGACGATGTCGGACTATGCGCCGCGTTTCCTGACCCTGCGCATCAACCCGGAGAAGATCCGGGACGTGATCGGCAAGGGCGGCGCGACCATCCGCGCCCTCACCGAGGAGACCGGCACCACGATCGACATCGACGACGACGGCCTGGTGCGGATCGCCTCGACGGACAATGCGGCCGCCGAGGATGCGCGCGAGCGCATCGAGTTGCTGACCAGCGAGGTGGAGATCGGGAAGGTCTACACCGGCAAGGTGGTCCGGATCATGGATTTCGGCGCATTCGTCGGTCTCAAACCGGGCAAGGACGGCCTGGTGCATATCTCGCAGATCGCGGAATACCGCGTCAAGAGCGTGGACGATGAACTGTCCGAAGGACAAATGGTCAATGTCAAGGTGCTGGACGTTGACAAACTTGGTCGGGTCAAGCTGACCATGAAAGAAGTACAGCAACCGCAACCCGGGGAATAGACGAAATGACAACGGAAAACAACATGGATACAACAGAAAACAACATGGACGAGGCGCCTGAGGCTCCACGCGAGACGGAATCGGACTCCGCATCGGACGTCCTGACCTTGCGGATCGACCCGAAGAAGATTCGGGACGTGATCGGAAAGGGCGGATCGACCATCCGCGCCCTCACCAAGGAGACCGGCACTAAGATCGACATCGACGATGACGGCGAGGTGCGGATCACCTCGACGGACAACGCGTCCGCCGAGGAGGCGCGCGAGCGTATCGAGCTTCTGACCGGCGAGGTGGAGATCGGGAAAACCTACACCGGCAAGGTGGTCCGGATCATGGATTTCGGCGCGTTCATCGGCGCCCTGCCCGGCAGGGACGGTCTGGTGCATATCTCGCAGATTGCGGAATACCGCGTCAAGAGCGTGGACGATGAACTGTCCGAGGGGCAGGTGGTCAATGTCAAGGTGCTGGACATCGACGAGCAAGGCCGGGTCAAGCTGACCATGAAAGAGGTGCAGCAGCCGTAGCCGGGGGAGTGATTCCCTGTGCTAACATTAAGCCGATGCGGATGAGGGTGGGGTTCCCAGCTTCAGTCCGCGATAATAATAAGAAAGCCACTGACAGGAGAATCAACAATGCAAGTTACCTGGGATGAAAACGTTTGTATCCACGCCGGCAAGTGCGTGGCAGGCGCACCTGAAGTTTTCAAGGTCGAAGATGGACAGTTCAAGATTGACGTAACCGCAGCACCGGAAGATAAGGTGCGGGACGTGGTCAGTCAGTGCCCATCTGGAGCCCTGAAAATACAAGAATAACCATAATTTCAAATACCTGAGAAGGGGGCAATTATGATTGGCGACAAGCTCGCAACTGCCATGAACCTCTTCGGCCACCCGGCCTGTATCAACACGGCGAAGTGTTTGCAGACGGCGGGCGAGAAGGGTGTCGATGTCGAGACACATGTAATCCAAGGACCCGACGATGTCCTGTCCATGTCTCCGCTGGGGAGCGCCCCGGTGCTGAAGGACCTGGACAACGTCGTGTACGGAACGATTGCGATCCTGTCCTATCTGGACGACAAGGGGTTCGGACCCTCGCTGGTTCCGCGCAACGGCGTGCTCCGGGCACAGATGTACCAGTGGGCGCATCTCGTGGTCGTTTACGCCCAGCCCGCAATAAGCGCTGACGGCGGGGACCGTGACCAACTGACCAAGTTGTACGACCTTCTGGAACAACGCCTGCAGTCTCCGCCCAAGCAGGGCGGCTTCATCTGCGGAGAGTTCACTCTGGCCGACATCCACTGGAGCGCCTGCACCAACATGCTGGTGAATTCGGGGGCCTCGGACCTGGTGGATTCGCGTGGCGCGGTCAAGAGTTGGTGGGACGCGGTCAAGTCACATCCGAGCACCAGTAAGGAAAAGTTGACTCCGTTCGACGTGCTGCCAACCAAGGCGGATATAGATTCCGGCACGTTGCGTAACGTCGCGATCAACGTCCTCTAACACGGTCATAGCCCTGCGCTCGGCCTGAAAAAGTCTGCGGAGACGGACAGGCTAATGCTGTGGGGCTTATTTGGCGGAAAGCGGGATCGTCAGGCTCGAATCAATAATGATTCGAGTCCGCTGACGGTTCAGGCAGGTCAGGACCTGCTTTCAGCCGCACTGGAAGCGGGATTTGCATGGCCGCATGACTGCCGACAGGGGAATTGCAGCACCTGCCGTTGCCGGATCACCTCCGGCAAGATCAAGGCCCGGACCGACTTCGAAACCGTCCTGACTCCTGCCGAGCTGAAAGAAGGCTGGGTGCTCGCCTGCCAGAGCGAACTGCGCAGCGACATTGAAGTCGAGGTCGAACTGACCTCCGAAGAACCCCAAGCAGCGGTTGCCCACTACCAGGGCACGATCAGCCGGATGACTTCGCTGACCCACGACATCGTTGAACTGATCGTACAGGTGCCGGATCTGCAACGTGCCGGGGTGGCTGGCCAGTACGCGGAGCTGGGTTATGACGGCCTGAGCGTACCGCGTTCCTATTCGTTCGCGAAGGCGCCAAGCAACGAAGAAACAGACGAACTTTCGTTCTATATCCGGAAGGTGCCGGGCGGGGAGTTCACGGAATGGCTGTTTGCTGAGGATCGCGCCGGGACCGAACTGAAGGTTTCGCTCCCATATGGAGGATTCTGTTACCACTCGGAGTCCGGCCCCATGATCTGCATCGCCGGAGGCTCCGGCATGAGCGCGATCAGGGCGGTCCTGGAGCAGGCCGTACTCGACCAGGTGGAGCGCGACGCGCTGTTTTTGTTCGGTGCGCGCACCCAGCAGGATCTGTACGGGGAGGAGGCGATGGGCGAGATCCGTCGCCAGTGGCATCCCGACTACAAATTCGAATACGTTGAGGTTCTGAACATGGAACCCGAAGACAGTGACTGGGCCGGCCCGCGCGGGCTGGTGACCGACCACCTCAAGGAAGCCTATGTCGAGCCGAAGGCGTTCGATATGGCTGCCTGCCAGGGCTATCTGTGTGGTCCTCCACCGATGATTGACGCCGCCATCGAAGTACTCAAGGCCGAAGGCATGAGCGGCGAACAGATCTTCTTCGATAAGTTCCTGGATGCCAGTTCCATGCCGGGCGGGCGCCCGGGCGCTTGAACTGAAGGCATGATGTAAAATAATTTTTGGGCTGACTGACCTGAGGAGAAAACGATGCGGATCAAGGAAGTAATCGCCATTATTTGCATGGCAGTGTGGATCTTCGCCGGAGTGATGGCGATGAATTGGTTCGGCTTTCCAAACCATATGCACGACCCGCTGTGGAGTATCGGCGCGGCAATTTCGCTTCTGATCATCATTGTGGTCGGGGTTGCGATTTTCTTTGTCGTGGCCAAGGAAAGCCCGTGGGTCTGGTTCGGCGAATCGGATTCGAACTGATCCCGCTTCACCGCAATTTTCTAGACAAGCCCGCCGACATCAACGGCGGGCGCCATGCCGATGCCGGCTGAGGCAATTCCCGCATTTCAAGACAATTACCTGTGGCTGCTGTCCAGTCGCGGGAAAGGCGTTGTGGTGGACCCGGGAGATGCCGAACCTGTAATGGCGGCCCTCGAATCTCGGCAACTGGAACTGTCCACTATTCTGATCACGCATCATCACGCGGACCATATCGGCGGGGGGGCCGAACTGCGGTCGGCTTGGCCGGATGCAACAGTGTATGGGCCCGAGGATTCGAGGATCCCGGCCGACTTCCGGGTTTCCGAGGGAATGCGCGTAGACCTGGAGGAACTGGGGCTCGGCACGTTCCAGGTTCTGGAGGTGCCGGGGCATACCCGGAGCCACATCGCCTACTACGGGGGTGGCGATCTCTACTGTGGCGACACGGTGTTCGTGTGCGGGTGCGGGCGCCTGTTCGAGGGAACCCCGGAACAAATGCATTCCTCCCTGTCCAAGATCCGCTTGCTGCCGGAAGAGACCCGGCTGTACTGCGCGCATGAGTACACGCTGGACAACGTGGAGTTCGCCCTTTGGGTCGAACCGGACAACGAGGACCTGAAGTCCTACCAGGCGAAGGCCAGAATGATGCGGGAGGAGAATACGCCTACGGTGCCTTCCACGCTCGGCCTTGAAAAAAGATGTAACCCGTTCCTGCGCTTTGATGCGCCTGCGGTGGTGGCGGCGGCACAACGCCGCACGGGACGCAAGGATTTGGCCGAATACGAAGTGTTCGGGGAAATCCGCAACTGGAAGGATACGGAGTTCGACTGAACCGGGAACGGCCGCTCAGGACCGCTGGCGGATTTTCTCCCAGGTATCGCGCAGACTCACCGTACGGTTGAAAACCAGATGATCCGGCGCGGATTCCGCGTCTTGGCAAAAGTACCCCTGTCTCTCGAACTGTAGGCGGATGCGCATCGGCAGGCGGCGAATCTCTGGTTCGATCTGGCACTGCGGCATGTCGATTCGCGAGTTTTCATTGAGTGCGGCCATCAGGTCAGCTTCGGCTGCCGGATCCGGAACCTTGAATAGGCGGTCGTAAAGTCGAACCTCGGCAGGTACCGCCTGTTCAGTCGACACCCAATGCAGGGTTCCGCGCACCTTGCGCCCGTCCGGCGCATCCCCTCCACGCGTTTCAGGATCATAGGTGCAGTGCAGCGCGACGATGTCTCCGTCAGCATTACGTTCCACTTCCTGGCAGGTGATGAAATAGGCATAACGCAGGCGAACTTCCCGGCCTGGCGCGAGACGGAAGAATTTCTTCGGCGGATCTTCCATGAAGTCGGACCGCTCGATGTACAGTTCGCGCCCGAACGGAACTTGGCGGGTGCCCATTGAAGGGTCGTTCGGATGGTTGGGCGCCTCCAGCATTTCGGTCTGACCTTCGGGGTAGTTGGTCAAAACGACCCGGATCGGGTCTAGGACCGCCATCAGGCGGGGGGCTTCGGCATTCAGGGTGTCCCGGACGCTGTCTTCCAGCACGTTCATGGCAATCCGGCTGTCTTTCTTGGTCACGCCGACCGCCTCGCAGAAGGCCCGTATCGATTCAGGGGTGTAGCCCCGTCGGCGAAGACCGCGCAGGGTCGGCAGGCGCGGGTCGTCCCAGCCGTCCACGTGTCCGTCCTGGACCAGACGCTGCAGCAGTCGTTTGCTGACCACGGTGTATTCCAGCGACAGGCGCGCAAATTCGATCTGCTGCGGATGGCAGGGCACGTCCAGCTGGTCGAGTATCCAGTCGTAGAGCAGGCGGTGATCCTCGAATTCGAGTGTGCACAGAGAATGGGTAATGCCTTCCAGCGAGTCGGACAGGCAATGGGTGAAATCGTACAGGGGATAGATCGCCCAGGTATCGCCGGTGCGATGGTGTTCCTGGCGGCGGATGCGGTACAGCACGGGGTCGCGCATGTTGATGTTGTCGGCATCCATGCTGATGCGTGCGCGCAACACATGTGAGCCCTCGGGGAATTCGCCGGCCCGCATGCGGGCGAACAGGTCTAGGTTCTCCTCGACGCTGCGGTCGCGGTATGGGCTGTCCGTGCCCGGTTCGGTCAGTGTGCCGCGAGTTTTCCGGATGGTCTCGCCGTCCTGGCTGTCGACATACGCGTGCCCATTGCGGATGAGATCGACTGCGTAGTCGTGCAACTGCTCGAAGTAGTCGGAAGCATGGCACAGATTGTGCCACTCGTACCCCAGCCAGTGGACGTCTTCCTCGATGGCGTGGGCGTATTCGGCCTCTTCCTTCTCGGGGTTGGTGTCGTCGAAGCGCAGGTTGCAGTGGCCCCCGAAGGAGTCCGCCATGTCGAAATTCAGGCAGATGGATTTGGCGTGGCCAATGTGCAGGTATCCGTTCGGTTCGGGAGGGAACCGGGTGACGACTCGCGTGCATTTGCCGGAGCCCAGGTCTTCTTCGATGATCCGCCGGATGAAGTGGGTTTTCGGCGGAGTTTCCGACTCTGGCATAGGGGATAGGAGATTGGAAACCGGCTATTTTAGCGGCATTAAAACTATTTTTCCGTTTTAACCTGCCCGGTTTCGGTTACTTCCGCCGAGATTGAACCATCGGAGACCCGCAATTCAAAGGCATCGCCGGTACTGGCCTGGCCGGTCTTGCGGATAAGTTCCGGTCCGGTCGGAGTCTTCAGGGTCGCAATCGAATAGCCGCGTTCAAGCGTACGCAGCGGGCTGACGGCCTCAAGCGTGCCGCTTGCCTGTTCCAGCCTTGCATGCAGGGCCTGATGCAGGCTTTGCGTGGCTGCATTGATTCTCCATCGGTATTGCTGGACGGTCTGCACGAGCCCTGCGAGGCGCGGCCTCGGTGAGCAGGCGAGCAGGCGGCGGTGGGCCAAGGCCAGCCGATGCTGCCGTCGTTCCATGTGTTGCCGGAGCACCTGGACCAAGCGCTCGGATGTTTCGTCCAGCCGTTGCTGATGCCCCCGGATCCGGGCTGCCGGATGGGCAAGCTCAAGCCGATGGGTCTGATTGTTCAATTCCTGATGGGCTTGCTTCAGGCGAAGTCCGAGAAGACTATGGATTCGCCCAAGAAACCGAAGGCTTTGCTGCTTCAATGCAGTTGCATCCGGGCTCGCCTGTTCTGCCGCCGCGGTGGGGGTGGCAGCCCGGATGTCGGCCGCGAAATCAGCCAGGGAAGTATCGGTCTCATGGCCGATTCCGGTAATCAGTGGAATCGGGCAGGCAGCCACCGTCCGGACGACCGTTTCATGGCTGAACGCCAGCAGGTCCTCGAAGCTGCCGCCTCCCCGGGCCAGAATCAGTACGTCGCATCGACCGTCTCGGGAAGCAAGTTCCAAGGCTTGAACCAGTTCGGCTGGAGCCTCTTCGCCCTGGACCCTCGACGGATACACGCAGAGTCGGGCAATCGGCCAGCGTCGCCGCAGGGTTCGCGCCACATCCCGCAAGGCCGCGCCGTCGCCCGAAGTGATCACGCCGATCGCCGAAGGATGGGCAGGCAGCGGCTGCTTTCGATCCGGGTCGAACAATCCCTCGCCCCTGAGCTTGGCTTTTATCTCCTCCAGACGTCGCAGCAGGTCTCCCCGGCCCTCCGGTTCCATGTCCTCGACGACCAGCTGGTAACTGCCCCGTTGCACATACAGGTCGACCCGGGCCCGTACCCGGATGGCATCCCCGTCTTGGGGGGCAAACGAAATCCGCTGGTTTCGGTTGCGGAACATGGCGCAGCGGATTTCCGAGTCCGGATCCTTCAGGGTGAAATACCAGTGACCGGAGGCGTATTGTTTCAAGCCGCTGATCTCTCCGCGAACGATGACTTCCGAGAAATTCTCCAGCAGGAGCGTCCGGACCTGCTGGTTGATTTCGGCAACGGTGTAGACGGAAGAGGCGGACATGGATTCGGAATACGCGTCAAGGCGATTGTAGGCTATATGATAAAATTTAATTTCGACCAAATGATGCGGGGTGGAGCAGCCTGGTAGCTCGTCGGGCTCATAACCCGAAGGTCGCAGGTTCAAATCCTGCCCCCGCAACCACCGCAATTGATTTTAGGAATAGGGAGCCTCTTCGGCTCCCTTTCGTTTATGCAGCGCCTCCGTGTAGTGTCTCTTTCGCCCGTATCGTTGGAGCCTCGGCGCATGTAGTCCCTGTTAAGCCGCTAATCCTCACTCCCGCCGATTGCCGGCCGCGTTGCGGGTTACAATCAATTCCAAATACATAGATTCCCGAGTCGAGGTAAGGCCGCCCATGGATTCTTCACTGTTTCAACTCGAAGGCAAGTCGGCGCTCGTCGTGGGAGGCGGCCGGGGCATGGGCGAGAGCGCGGCGAAATTCCTCGCCCGCGCAGGCTGTGGTGTCGCTATCGCCGATGTGGCCAAGGAACGCGCTGACTACGTTGCCGCCGC
Source organism: Gammaproteobacteria bacterium (assembly GCA_026713705.1). Taxonomy (GTDB): domain Bacteria; phylum Pseudomonadota; class Gammaproteobacteria; order Poriferisulfidales; family Poriferisulfidaceae; genus Poriferisulfidus. Next base: position 15,403 of record JAPONY010000025.1, on the reverse strand, counting down.
CGTCGCTGACCTGGGGCAACCTTCTGCCTCGATCGTGGGCGACGTGCTTGATGACGCCCAGGCCAAGGAAATCGTCGAGCGTGCCGACCGTGCGCTTGGCGGCCTCGACGCGTTGGTGGCCATTGTCGGCCAGGCATCATTCAACTCGGTTCTCGACATGACACCGGAGCAGTGGGATCACGACCAACGCAAGAACCTTCGCTACTTCTTCATGATCGCGCGTGAGGTCGCCCGCTTACTCATCGCGCAAGGCAAACCCGGAGCCATGGTCTGCATCGCCTCGGTGGGAGGGCTCCAGTCGTCCCCGAATCACGCTTCTTACGGCGCGGCGAAGGCTGGCCTCATGAACCTGGTGCGCACCATGGCCGTCGAGTGGGCACCCCACAACATCCGGGTCAACGCGATCGCGCCGGGAAGCATTACCACGCCGCGCATTCCGGCTACGCCGGAGAGAGTGAAACGCACCCGCCAGGGACTCATTCCCGCCAAACGTCTCGGCACGAGCGACGAGGTTGGCAAGGCCGCGCTCTTTCTGGTTTCCGATTTGGCGAGCTACGTCACGGGGCACACCCTGTCCGTCGATGGCGGCTGGATGGCCGCCTATCTTCTCGGCATGCCCGAGATCCCCGCCGCAGGCGTTCTTGACGCCACCACTGACGCGACATAGCAGGGAAAGTTCGCAGGGTGAAATCGTCACTCAGGCATCTGGCCAGCGGACTTCGGGCCGAGGTCCCGTCCTCGGTATTGCTTCCGGCGATGTCGGTTGGAATCAGTTCGGGTCTCGCCTTGTTGGCCGTTCAGGTGGCCTTTGGGACTTTCATCTTCTCTGGGGCCTTGGCCCCGCATTCTTCCCAGGGCGTCGGCCTGGTGCTGTTCGGAAACTTTGCCGCGTGCCTGCTCGTCGCACTTTTGGGTGGATACCGAGGCGTCATCGCAGGCCTGTCCCCCCTACTCGTGTTCGCGATGGCGACCATTGCGGCGACGATGGAAGCAGATGGTGAGGGACTCTTCGCGACCACGGCGTGCGCGCTGATCATCAGCGCCGTCGCGACGGGAGTGTGCTGTCTGCTGATCGGACGGTTCCGGCTCGCCAACCTGCTGCGTTTCATTCCGTATCCGGTAGCGGGGGGATTCGTGGCCGGGATCGGGGGGGCTGTCTGTCTGGCCGCTATGTCTCTGATGAGTGCGAATCCGGATGGGAGCACGGCATCGGCACTTCTGGAGCCGACCGCACTGTGGACGTGGCTGCCGGGCTTCGCCTACGGGATCGCCTTGTACGGCGCCATGAGGCGTTGGAGAAATCCCTTAATTCTGCCGACGAGTGTTGTACTCGCGATCGGCGCCTACCATCTCGCGCTTTCCACCCTTGGTCTTTCCGGAGACGAGGCCAGGGCGGCAGGGCTTCTGCTCACGAGTACGGCGCAAGGAAACCTGTGGCCGGCTTTGTGGCCAGCCGATCTCGTGCACGTGGACTGGTCTGCGATGGTCGGGCAGTTGCCGAACATGTTGACGCTGGTTGTGATTGCCTTGGTCTGCGTCATTATGAATATTGCTGGACTTGAGGTTGCCGCGGACGCAGATCTGGTTTGGGATCGTGAGTTCCAGGCGACGGGTGTGGCCAGCATCGCCGCCGGACTCGGCGGGGGAACGGTGGCCACGGGGATTGTCCCTGCATCGCTCCGCAGTAAGCTCTTCCGCGCCACCACCCGATTGACCGGGGTGACCGCGGCCTGCGTTATCGGGGCTGCGCTTTTACTTGGCGACGGCATGCTGGAACTGGTGCCCACCGCGTTTGTTGGCGCCATGCTGGTCTTCGCCGGTCTCGGGATGCTGGACGAGGGGCTGGTGAGAAGCCGCAAACGCCTGCCCGGATCGGAATACGCCATCATCGTCCTGATCTTTGTCGTCATCATCATCTTCGGCCTGCTCGAGGGTGTGGGTGCCGGCGCAGTGGCCACCCTCGTATTCTTCGCCGTGCGTCTCAGCCGCGTGGATCCGATTGCATCGCGCTTCACCGCGCGCGAGCGCCGGAGCAACAAGGCCCGATCTATTCCCGATCGCGCCATCCTCCTGGCGGAGGGCGACCGGGTGCAGGCGTACCAGCTTCAGGGATACATCTTCTTCGGCAGCGTTAGTGTCTTGGCGGATCGTCTCAAGAGGTCTCTGGAGGGTCCATCACGGGCTTCCTGCCTGATGATCGATTTCACCCACGTCTCCGGATTCGACTTTTCGGCGGTGAACGTCGTAGCTCGGTCCGTGCGACGAGCGAACACGGCGGGGGCGCATGTGGTTTTGAGCGGCCTATCTGAGAAACTACGGTTCAGTTTGGAGCGGAACGTTGCTCCTGCGGTGTTTGAGGGATTATGGCTGGAACCGGACGCCGATCGTGGCATGGAACGCTGCGAAGAACTCATCATCGCGGCATGGAGGGCGGATGCGGACACAATGGAGCAGAGGCGAACCTCGTTGCTGGAGCGAGCCTCCGAGGATCTGGAGCGGCAGCTGGAGCGGCAAGTTCGCTTCGAAGACCTCATCGAAACACTTCGGCCGTGGTTAACCTCCCGGGATTATGCTGCTGAGGAGGTTCTCGCAGGATCAGACGTTCCATACGAAGGCCTTCAACTGTTGTTATCGGGCCACGCTTCCGTCCACGATTCCGCAGGCATGCGGCTTCGCCAGTGCAGTCCCGGTGACGTAATCTGGCTTGCTGATCCAACGACGGAGACCAAGACGACGGTCGTTGCAGACGAATCCTGCCGCACGATGTTGCTCACTCCTGGCGATCGGCATTGGCTGGAGGAGCACGAACAGGAGCTGATCATCGATTTGTATCGATACATGTTCGTTGAGCATTTGGGAACAGGGCCGGATGAGGGCCTGTCGCAGGATGGGACCGCCGATCGGGAAGATTCCGCATGACGGCTCCAGGCCGGGGCTTCGCTTAAATACCGGTCTCGGGGTTCACGGCTTCGCAATCACCACGACCGGTTTCAGGAATGGGGGGCTTCTCCGGCTCCCTTTCGCTCATACATCGCTTCCGCGTAACGCTTCAATCCTTCAGCCACATCGTTGAAGCCGCGGCGCATGTAGCTTCCGTTGAGCAGCAAGACGACCGGAGCCATCAAACCGGTCAGTTGGTCCGTGTTGTGATAGGTACAACGGGTCTCATCCACCGGCTCCAGGATCTGCCGACGCACTGCAACCAGAAACCAACGCACTCCGAACGTCTTGGTCCAGGCAATCAGCCGGGGCTTTTCGAACGCGCACACGGTTTCGGTGATCTTCATCTTCGTCGGTCCCATCCTGACCCGCAAGTGTGCGGGAGACCCGATCTTGAAATCAGTTTGAGCCTGCGGCGTGAACGGATTCCACTCTCCGTATTTCTCGACCTCGGTCAAGACACTCCAGACAAGGTCGATTGGTGCGTTGATCTGAACGGGGTCGGTGCGGACCTCAAATTTGCTCATGCTCGCCTCCGTCGGGTTTCTTGAGAGTTTCAACCCATGCCTCGGATTTGTCCCATAGCCGTCTCGACACAGCCTCATCCTTACATGCGTCGGTGGGTTCCTCGGCCTTGCAGCGTACATAATACTGCCCGCCTTGCAGGGGGGATTGGCTGGCGCACATCACGGTGGTTTGGGCACCGTGCGTTCGGTGCAGCATGATCAAGGGTGCCAGCGCGGAACCGACTCGTTTCCAGATGTCTCCGATCCTTCCCTCCGGGATCTCCAACCGCGTCATATTGGTATCGACGGAGCCCGGGTGCACGGCCATCGAGTGCAGGTTGTATTCTTGCGCAAACCGCCTCTCGATCTCGCGGGAAAAATGGATCATCGCCAGTTTTGAGCGTCCGTATGCGCTCAAGGAATGGTAGGTTTTTTCATCGTTGAACAAATCCTCGTTCTTGCCTTGGTCGTGCAGGTGGGAAGACACGTTGACGATCCGCGCATCCCCGCTTTCCAAGCCGGTTTGCTTCAGGAGCGGCAGCAGGAGGTGCGTCAGATGGAAGGATCCGAGATAGTTGATACGCCAGTGGATCTCGAAGCCGTCCTCGGTCAGGGGCATCTTTTTCCACGGCTGGAGCACATCCTTCAAAATGCCCGCGTTGTTGACCAGTGCGTGCAGCTTGTCTCCGTAATTTTCCCCGTACCACGTGGCGAAACCGTTGACGCTGTCGACGTCGCACAGGTCTAGCGGGCGGACCGCAATGTTGTTCTCGTTGACGCCGATCTTGCACAGGTCGTCCTTCAGGGACTTTTCCGCCTGCGCGGCGTGCCGGCTGGTGGCGACGACCGATGCGCCCCAACTCGCAAGGATTTTGGCGGTTTCATAGCCGAGGGAATAGGGTCTGGCCCCGGTCACGATGATGTTCCGGCCGGATATGTCGACCTTTTCCGCCATCGGCTTAGGGGTGAGAAGAACCCACACATGCTTGGCGGTTTTGGAGAGTGCTCGCGGCATGTTCGATACGGCTAAAGTGATTCTCGGGACTTCGCCACCAGGGCTTCACTAGCTTCCCATAACCGGGTGCCGTTCTCCAGGTCCGATGCGGCCGGCGAGACGGACTTCCTTTGCATCAAGTGCAGATACATGCCTGTGGCCTCGCCTGATGCTTGCGCACAGCACAGGTAGATGGCGGGTCCGATGGCTTTTTCCGGGGTCTGGAAGAGCAGCCTCAATACCGGGTTGATGACCGGTTTCAGCAGTAGGGGCGCATCTCTGGCGATATTCGTGGCGACTCCTCCGGGGCACATCGCGTGCACCGCGACTTCCACGTTGTCGCCGGGGTTGAGGCGCCGGGACAGCTCGGTGGCGAACGTGCACAGGATCAGCTTGCTCAGGCCGTAGTGTTTCAGGCCTTCCTTCAAGCCGTAGTCGGAGAATGCGCCGAAATGCTCGAAATCGATGCCATGGGAAGACCGGTGCGACTCGGAGGCGACAAAGACGACGCGCGGGGTCTCGCCAGTTTGGCTCGAAGAGCGGAGTACCCCGTCTTTCAGCCATCGGTCGATCATCACCCGATTGGACAGGAAATGAACCGAGAACATCACCTCGTACCCCTGCGGGGTCTTTATCGCCCTGCGCGGCATCAGCCCGGCATTCATCAACGCGATGTCGATGCGAATCTCGCGCTGGCTCAGGCGGTCGCAGAAACGGTGCACGGAGTCGAGATCGGCGAGGTCGACTTCCATCATCTCCACGGCTCCAGAGCCGGACAGCCGCTTGATTTCATCGCCGATCTCAACGTGCCCGGGTCGGCAGGCCAGGACCATGTTCCCGCCCCGCCTTGCAAGTTCGATTGCAGCGGCTCGGCCCAAGCCGCTGTTGGCCCCGGTCACCAGGCAGGTTTTGCCGTCGATCCGGGCATCGTCCGGTACCGGATCGACTCCCGATGCCTTCGGTTTCCTAATGTCCCGAATCGCACTGATGACGGCGTTGGCGAAAGTGCCGTCGCCGATCTGCCGGGGTTCCTGTTGCATGCGGAGCCTTTTGTCTACTCGAATGGAATTTCGTGTTTTGCCCGGTAAGAAGAGAAATTCTCCTCAATCGTTTGCTCGTCCAGCCCGAAATCGCTTAGCTGGTAAGTATGCCTGCCGAAGCGGTTTTTCGGGTTTCTATCCACATATTTTTCGGCGATCCGCGTGGCGTCGTCACCAAAGTCGATGCCCGCCCTTTGATGAACCCGCCGAAGCTGGGCAAGAGGGTCTTCTATTAAATCGTAGTACGACACGTCAACAAATTGGCCAGAGTTTGCTCTGGCCCGAACCTCCATGGTCAGTTCGACCATCCGCCGCGTTTTCCGGGTCCAGTGTCGGGCGATTTCCCTCGGGTCCACGCGGTCGCTGAAGATGGCGCGGTTGTGAGCCACCATGCTGCAGAAGGAGGGCAATGTCTTTTGCGGGTCCCGGTGGGTCTGTACGACCGTCGCATCCGGGAAGACCTTCAGGAACACGTCGAGATACTCCATGTGGTGCGGCGTCTTCAGCACCCAGTTTGTACTGGGGTTCTGCCAGCACAGGACTTTCAGGACCTTGCGGAAGTATTCGTAGGTCTGCGTATGATCCTGGCCTTCCAGCCAGCGGGAATAGGACGGGACGTGCATGATGGCTTCCGGGGCCTGGCTCATGAAGTTCAGATCGAGCAGCATGACGTCTTCCTCCGGCTCGTCGGGGTCGATCGGATGGATGGCCGCGAACTGCGGGGACAAATAGGAAATCGCATGTTTCGCGAGAACCGCGCGCAGCTTGCGGACGGTTGTCTGATGTCTTTTTGCATCGCCTGCCGGTACCGGTTCCAGTGCTTCCACGCCAGAGACGCCCCGAATTTCCGGGTGGGAGTGCAGCAGGCGATGCAGCAATGTGGTTCCGCTTCGCTGCAGCCCGGCGACCAGGACGACGGTGCCGAGATCGATATCCTGGATTTCCGGATGCTTCTTGAGCAACGCTTCGATCCGAAGGCGCTGGACCAGCGCGCTGGTGAGCCGGGATTTCTGTATCAACTGGCCCGTGGGAGTCAGGCGGGCTTCTTCGTTGATCGATCCCACGAGGACCTCCAGGGCCTGGAGGTGCCCGTCGTCGCCAAAATCCGAGAGCCTGGTCTTTCGCCTTGCGCAGTCGAGGAGTTTTTCGGTGCTCAGAGAGTTAGATTTTCCGAGGGCATTGAAAATCCTGATCGGGAGAGGACGGTAGGGGTGTTCATAGTCCGTGGACGTCTTGAAATCTGCTTTGGCCATGGCGGTGCCCCTGTACGCAGCTAATCCCGCAGGCTGCTCAACTTCACCAGCCGGGTTTGAGGCTGCGGGGGGTCCTTGGCCCGCACCCATCGGAAACACATGGTTCCGGAAGTGTGTCCGGCGGTTTCGATCCAGTTGGGCCGGCCGGGGTCTTCGTGCGCCACGATCAACCGAATCGAGCGGTCGTCTTCGTAATGGGCGAGATGCTTGTTGGTGTGAATCCGGTGGTGGCGGTAGTCCAGGGACTCCATCCAGTAATTGTTCAACTGAAAGTTCCAGTACTCGCATTCCGGCGGCGTGACCTCTATCACGAGGGCTTCGTCCTGCGCGATGGCCCAATGGCTGTGGTAGTAGGTGATGTTGGGGTCGCCCCCGGCGGCGAGAGACACTTCCGGGTCGAATAGCGGCAGCTCGTTGCTGTGCTTCTGGAAATCGCGTGCCCACTTGGCGAACAGCAGAGGTGCGCCGGCGGTCAGCGCCCCGACTTTCTTCAATCCCTCGTCCAGTTGCAGGGGGGTGAGGAGAGAAGGGCGGCGTTCATGCTCGGGGCAGTTGATCCGCTCAATCCTCAATTCCGCCGGAGTCTCCGCATCCCGGTCGAGGAAAGTCTGGCGCACCACCAGGGTGCCGGTCTCGAGGGTCATCGGGAGCCAGTTCCGGTCCTGCGGCTTGCAGCTGAGGATCAGTTCGAAGCACCCGTCTTCGTCCATTTCGATCTGGCCGGATTCGATGTGCCCGGTCGGGGGTAGTCCACCGCCCTCGCCGTAGTGGCCGGACTGGGTGCCGAAGCTCAGGCAGGCGATGCTGTTGCGCCGCCCGGTGATCTTGTACTCGTAGCGGCCGTCCAGCGCGGCCGTCTGGTAGAAATTGTCGGGATTATCGGCGCCGAGTTTGGTGGTTTCATCGACGACGCGGTGCAATACGGGGGCTTTCGCATCGGCGTGTTCGATGAATGCCGTCAGGCCAGCCCGCGCGATCCGGCTTAGGTACCGATAGCCTTCCGCCTGGTTGAACGAATCTCGGGGCGTCCCCGGGAACTGAAGTGTGGCTCCCGCCGCCTTCAGGGTGTCGCAGAACTCGTTCCAGGACTTGCCGCTGGCGACCCTTTGCGCGGCCACATCATCTTCCGTCTTGCCGCGCAGCCTCCAGACGGAGAGGGAAATCTGCCGGAACAGGGCAAGCAGGCCGATGGCGAACTTCCGCATGATGCTCTTGTCTTCAGTAGCCTAAAATCCCGTAACTGCCATCAATGATCAAGCGGGCGGACACATACAGCCCCAGAATCGGGAACGCGATCCAAACGGCATTGGGCGAGAAAACGTAAGCATACACCTCCCGCTTGCTGATCTGGTGCTGCCGGCCGGTAATGAGGAAGCTGACCCAGTAGAGCGAAGAGACATACGTCCATTGCCAGAACAGGGCGAGACCAAGGATGCCCGTATAGACGGCGGGCATAAACCCGGTCGTCAATGCCGCGTACAGGATCAAGGTCGGAACCGGCGTGAAGAAGCCGTTTCCGGTGTCAGCGTTGAAACCAAACGTCCCCCGGTCGGTGTAGGCATCGTCGTATAGGGAATAGGCGGCCCAGACATCCGCCCAGAACGTCGGAGACAGCATGCCTCTCCAAGGAACCCGGGAAGTCAGGAACTCGACGCCGGGCGCCCGACCGGTTGCCTTTTGCCTGTCGCGCCAATACTCGCTGCGGCTTTTGATGTGATCCCGGCGGAGAAACAGACAGATCTCCCAACCGGCGATCAGCAGATTGGTTGAGAGAAACAGGGCCATCAGGAACAAGACCCAGTTCAGGCTCCCGTACTCGTAGTAGTGAAGACCGGTGCCGAGCAGCGTAAAGGCTACGACCACCAGCACCGCGAATAATATGACCGGCATTTCTGGATGGACCTCGCGTGGAAACTCCCCGTCGCGTCAAAGTCGCACGGGGTGCTCCTCCGGTGAGAGAAGCAAGCGTCCGCTTCAAGCCACGATTGGCAATTGTAAAGCAGGGTTGCCGCCGGTTTTCCGTCTGGAGGGAAGAGGGGGCACACCGGGATCGAGATTTTCGAGGAGAAGGCTGTTGCCGTTCCGGCCTGTCCTGCTGTTGCTCTCCTCTCTCTGTGTCATACAATACGGGGTCAAAGCCCACTTGGAGATTCGCATGAAGCTCAGTAAAAGCGCTTCACTTTCCACTACTTTCGGTTTGTCACTGTTGCTTGCCGGAACTTGGCCATCGGTTGTTTTGGCTGAAGAAGAAGAGGTTGAGGAGTTGGTGGTCATCGGAACCCGTGCCCAACCCCGCTCGGTTTTGGATTCTTCGGTTCCCATCGACGTGATCGATAACGAGAGCCTGACCACCAAGGCTCCGGCGACATGAATTTCATGCTGCGTGCCTTGGTGCCGTCGTTCCACGTGAACATGCAGCCGGGCCGAGACGCGTCGGCGCTGCAGAACCCGATCAATCTGAGGGGTCTGGCGCCAGACCATACGCTGGTGCTGGTGAACGGGAAGCGCCGCCACCGCGCCGCAACCATTACATGGCTTTCCGACGGACGCTCAAACGGTGCCCAGGGCCCGGATATTTCCGTCATTCCCGGCATCGCTCTGAAGCAGGTGGAGGTATTGCGTGATGGTGCTGCAGCCCAGTATGGATCCGACGCAATTGCCGGTGTAATGAATTTTGTTCTCAAGGACGATTCAGAAGGCGGAGAACTTGAGTTCCGCTATGGTCGATACGACGAGGGCAACAATGAGGAGAAGACCCGGGTCTCCGGGAATCTCGGCATGCCGCTCACCGAGAATGGATTTGCTAACGCCAGTTTTGAGTACAGCTCGGATTCCCCGACGACCCGCAGTGTGTTGCGCAGTGATGTCCAGAGAATGATCGATGGAGGCAATACTCACATTGACGATCCTGCGCATGTCTGGGGAAGCCCGGACATACAGGGTAACCTCAAGACTTTCTTCAATCTGGGCATGGACGTGGATGCGGACCGGCAGGTGTATGCATTCGGCAACTATGCCCGTCGGAAGGTCACCACTGGATTCTTTTATCGTGAACCCGAGGATGAGGCCGGGGTATTCGCGCTTGATAAGACATTCATGGTCGATCCCTACGAGGTTGAGCCCTATGACCATGACAACAATCCGGAAACAGACCCTCTCACAACGCGGGACGAGAGAACTTACAAAATCCCTTTGATTTACGACCGGACCGCACCGGACACCAATCACAGCAAGGCGGCCGGCGACACCTGTTCACAATACGTGGATGATGTCGATGACCGGATCAATGCCGCCGGGCTTCCCCCGGATCTCGAGGGGCTGCTGGCGGACGACGACTGCTTCTCCTACCACGAATAGTTCCCGGGCGGATTCCAGCCCAGGTTCGGAGGCAACGTGACCGACTACTCCTTGGTTGTGGGGTTGAAGGGCGATATTGACCGCCTGTCGTACGACATCAGCGCCAGCCTCGGCGAGAACGAGGCCGAATACTTCCTCCACAACTCCGTGAACCCCTCCTGGGGGCCCGATAGCCCGACTTCGTTCGAGCTGGGCTCCTACATCCAGAGGGAAACGAACATCAACATTGATGTGGCGTACATGGCCGACGTCGGACTCGCCTCGGACCTCAATGTCGCGGCGGGTCTTGAGTGGCGCGAGGAGCGATTTGAGATTACCCGGGGCCAGCTCGAATCCTGGGATAAGGGCGAATACATCTTCAGTGGCTCCAGGAACGGATCGAATGGTTTCAACGGATTCGGTCCGACGGCGGAGGGCCAATGGGACCGCGAGAACGTCGCGGCGTACCTGGACCTCGAGGTGGACGTGCAGCCGAACTGGACGATCGGCGGAGCGGTTCGCTGGGAAGACTTCGACGATTTCGGGACCGAAACCACCGCCAAGGTATCCACCCGGATTCAGGCCTCGGAAGTGCTGGCCTTGCGCGGCTCTGCCGGCACCGGTTTCCGTGCGCCGACGCCCGGACAGCAAAATGCGTACAACGTCAGTACGATCTTCGACCCGATCACCGTGGAGCCGGTCGACTCCGGAACTGTCCCTTCCAACAGTGCCTTGGCCAAACAGTTTGGGGGTGAGACCCTTGAGCCGGAGGAATCCGACAACTTCACGGTAGGCGCGATCTTTGAATTGGGCGCCCTGAATGTCACCGTGGACTACTTCCGGATTGACGTGGATGATCGGATCTTTCTTTCCGAGCAGATCAAGATCCAAGACGTCACAGGTGCAAAAAACGATGATGGCGAGGACATCGGTGATGGCCAAGTCGACGGATACGAGCATGTGGACATTGCGGATGTGCAGGGTTTCGATTCGATCCGGTTCTTTGAGAACGACTTCGACACCAAGACCGACGGTTTCGACATCGTCCTGACGTATGAGCTGGAGAGTAATGTGGGAGACACGGACTTCCTGCTGTCATACAACCGCACCGAGACCGAGGTCACCCAGTCCAGCAATTTGAGCGCGGGCGGAATCCGGTGGCTTGAGCATGGGGCACCGTCAACCCGCTACAGCGCGACCGTCAATCACGAAATAGGCAGTTGCCGGTACCTGTTGCGTTACCACCATTTCGGTGACTGGTATTCCGGCTACGATGGGGAGGACTACGATGGCTATGGCTTGGTCGACATCGGCTATACCCATCGGATCAACAGCCATGCCAGCGTGTCGGTGGGTTCCGATAACGTCCTGGACGAGACGCCGGATCGCTCCGTGCGACGGTTCTCCCGCGGCAACAAGTATCCCCGTTTCTCCCCAGGCGGGATCAACGGGCGCTTCCTTTACGCACGTGCCCGGCTGGAGTTCTAACGAAGCAACGGCTTCGCGCACATTTAGTTTTGACTCGGGAGTCTCGAATAGAGACTCCCGCGCCGAAATCCGCTTCCGAGTTTCGGCTCGATTAAGTCGAGTGTGAGCGTCGACTCTGGAAATCAGAGTCGGCTGGAATTTATTCGGAAAGTTCCTTCTCCACGAGAACCTTGTACCGGGAACCGGTGGGCAGCAACTCCGAGGTGATCAGGGCGCAGCGGTGTATGGTCCATGGAATGCTTCGGTCCGGTCTTTCCGGCAATCTGTACCGGGAATAGACCTTGCGGGCCAAGGTCACGTGGGGGCGGTAGGTTTCCTTTCTGACTGGCAGGCCGATACTTTTGGCCTGCTGGCACAGTGATTGATGCAGGACACCGAGTTCCGGGGGTGGTTTGGAGGCCCCTAGCCAGAGAACGCGAGCATTGTTCTGCCTGAAACTCCCGGACATATCGAGCGTCAGATCGAATTGGCTTCCCGCGATGCCTTCAGCGATGTCGCAGACGGCATTGATCTTGTCGGCCGCGACGTTGCCTAGGAACAACAGGGTCAAGTGCAGGTTTTTCGCAGGCACGGGACGCCCGTCTGCCCGATTCAGATCCTTCTGCAGTTGGCGCAGTTGTGTGCGCACGCCCTCATCGGGCAGCAATGCAAAAAACAGTCGCTGCGATAAATCCGGCAAGTTGTGGTCAGTGGGCCTTGTGGAATTTTCCGTAGGAGGTTTCGGGGCTTTCGACCCGCTGCGGCCAGAAAGTTTTTTCCGGCTCTTGGGCACACAGCTCGGCGCATTTCTGGGTGGCCTCGCCATAGGTCATCTCGCCGTCCAGCTTCCCGGTTTCGAATTGGTACTTGCACCGCCAGGCAATGATATAGCCTGTTTCGCTGGCTGGTCTGACTAGGGTTTCTTCGCTCATCGGATAGGGGGGTGGTTAAGACTGGTTAATAATATAACTGATGTGGAGCACAAGACCCTGATGGACAGGTTGACTCGCACCTCTGCCGGAGCAGACCCGTTGGAATTATTTTCCCGCTGGCTCAAGGAAGCGGAGCGGGAGGATTTGCCGTTGCCGAATGCGGTGAACCTGGCGACGGTTGATGCCGGGGGCCAACCCCGGGCGCGGATGGTGCTGTTCAAGGGGCTGGAGACCGAAGGTTTCGTGTTCTACACCAATTACCACAGCGCCAAGGCCCGAGAACTGGAACAGCGGCCGGATGCCGCACTGACTTTCTGGTGGGAACCCCCCGGACGGCAGGTCCGGGTGGAAGGCACGGTCCGCCGTCTCGACGAGGAGACTAGCGACGCCTATTTCAAGACCCGCCCCCGCGACAGCCAGATCGGGGCGTATGCCTCCAGGCAGAGCGAAGAAGTGGCGGATCACCACCAGCTGGAGCGCCAGTACCGGGAAATCGAGCAGCAGTTCGAGGGTCAGGAAATCCCGCGGCCTGAATTCTGGGGAGGCTACGTGCTGGTTCCGAACCTCATCGAGTTCTGGCAGGATGCCTCTGGACGGATGCATGACCGCATCCGGTATCAGCGAACGGCCGAGGGAGGGTGGTGGCAGGACCGCCTGTCTCCCTGAATGTAATCTTTCCGCATGGGCATCGCCAATCTCTACGAACAGCTGGGACACTGGTACGCAAGCCAGGCCGGACAAGAGTCTCTGGCCTTGATTCACGAGCATCTGGCCCATCTTCAGGAGAATCTGTCGGGACAACATGCGCTGTACTGCGGGCCGGATGCCCTGTTCAACGAATCCTCGGCGACGCAAGGCGGCTTCGACCATCGGTTTTTCATGTATCCCGGAGCTGGTCAGGGACAGGCCCGGGGGCGGCCGGATGCACTGCCGCTGGTGGCGAACTGCCTGGACCTGCTCGCCTTGGCTCATCCCTTGGAATTGAGCGACCAGCCTCATGGGGTCTTGCGCGAGGCGGACCGGGTGCTGGTCGGAAACGGGCACCTGCTGCTGGTCGGATTCAATCCGTGGAGCTGGTACGGGCTCTACCGGCTGCTTGCGGTGGGGCGTTTCCCATGGGATCGGCATTTCTACGGTTTCCGGCGGATCCAGGACTGGCTTTCAGTGCTGAATTTCGAAATCCAGGACTGCCGGTATGCCGCATTTCGGCCTCCGGTTCAGAGCCGATTTTTGCAGCAGCGTACCCGCGGTCTGGAGATACAGGCTCGTTGGCGGCTGGATCATCTGGGTGGCGTATACTGCGTGCTGGCGCGCAAATTGCGCGTCCCGGTCACCCCGGCGCGTGAACGGTGGTACCGCCCGGCGGCGCTCATCCCCAAGAGGCTGGCCGAAGCGGAGCCGACTTCCAGAGGAATGAATGCATGAAGCAGGTTCGAGCCTATACCGATGGGGCCTGTTCCGGGAACCCAGGCCCGGGCGGTTGGGGCGTCGTGCTGGAGTCGCACGGGCATACGCGCGAGTTGCTGGGGGCGCAGGAGCACACCACCAACAATCGAATGGAACTACAGGCAGCGATCGAGGCCTTGAACAGTTTGACGGAACCCTGCGAAGTCGAGGTCGTGACGGATTCCACGTACCTGAAGAACGGCATGCAGTCGTGGCTGGTCAACTGGAAGCGCAAGGGCTGGAAAACCTCTGAGGGCAAGCCGGTCAAGAACCAGGATCTTTGGCGGCAACTGGACGCACTGGTTGCGACGCATCGGGTGCATTGGCACTGGGTGCGGGGGCATACCGGAGTGGAAGGCAACGAGCGTGCCGACGCTTTGGCGAACGAGGCCATTGCCCGGATGCTGGAGTCGTGAGCGGTTCGACGCCCCGACAGGTCGCGCTTGACCTTGAAACCACGGGTCTGACGGTGGGCAACCGGGTCATCGAGATCGGTTGCGTGGAAATCATAGGCCGGGATCTGACCGGCCGACAGTACCAGTCTTATGTCAACCCGAACTGTGAGATTGAGGAGGGTGCTCAGCGAGTGCACGGAATCACCTCCGAGCAACTGGTCGGCAAGCCGAAGTTTCCGGAGATTCTCGACGAGGTGCTGGAATTCGTGAAGGATGCGGAAGTCCTGATTCACAATGCCGGATTCGACTTGGGGTTCCTGAACCATGAGATGAAGCTGGCAGGGCGTGGAGACAAGTTCGAGGATTGCTGTCTGAAAATCACGGACACCCTGATGCTGGCGCGGGAGAAGTCATCGGGAGGCAGCAGCCTGGATCAGTTGTGCGACTTTTATCAGGTCGATCGCAGGCAGAGGGAAAGGCATGGCGCCTTGCTGGACGCCCAACTTCTGGCACATGTCTATCTCAGGATGACGGGAGGGCAGATGGGACTTTCGCTGGAAGTCCAGACTCGCCGCCGCCGTGCCAAAGTCGAAGAGGCCATCATTCCCGTTCCGCCGGCGACTCCCGAGGAGCGGCACCGGCATGAAGAATTCCTGGATATCATCCAGGACCAGTGCGAGGACGACCAGGATTGCGTCTGGCGGAAATTGGAACAACTTTCGGAAGAGGATGCCTGAAAGGGAGAGTTGGGTGTACGTCAAATTTGTTAGATTTTCCTTCATCAGGCCGCCTTTAGGGGTCGCGATTTCGGTTTGAGCCCCGTAGATTGGGCGTTTTCGTCTGATAATGAATCCTCTATCAGATCGGTTGCCGGGCGGGCGCGGCGCGCCCAGAAGTCCTCGAAGCGGTTGCTGAGGAGGCAGCACTTCAGGGCGATGATGGCATTGCCGCCGGCCACCGTCCAGTGCATGCCGCCGCGCTTGAGGCGATGGCCGACGACCTGCTTGCACCCGGACTCGACCACGCCGGAGGACACGCACAGGCCCTGCCGGCGGAATTCCGCATAGCGCATCCGGTGGCGATGGTTGTGGAAG
>JAPONY010000024.1 GCA_026713705.1 Gammaproteobacteria bacterium | reverse complement strand
GCGGACAGGATCTTCCGTCGCCGGGAGTCGTTCGAGGGCACTGAGATCGAGATCTGGGGCATGTAGCGCGCGCGGCTGCGGGATTGTTCCCTGCCAAAGAAACAGGCGCCCCGAAGGGCGCCTGTTTTGTGGGGTGTGCCTGAGCTGAGATTGACCGCATTAGAAATGAGTTCTCTAGTGGATTCTAATCTGGCCTATTTCTGGAAAAGGATGATAACAACCAGGATATAGCAGGTTTGGATATCTACAAGAAACGATCGTAGTAGTGATGGCGCCTAGGGTTGTGGGGAGTCGGAGTGGCACGGAGAGAGTCGCAACGAGCCGGAGATGCTACAGCAGTTGGCCCAGTGTTTGAGCTTGGATGGGATACCCTGAGTTTCTGCTACAGGTTTTCGAGATGATGCTTAAGTTCTCATGGAACAGAATTTTTTCTTGGTTGTTTCTTAGTTGTGTATTCCCGAAATATTAGGGTTCCGGTCAGCAGGCCCGAGGGTATCAAGATAAGCGTCTGATGCCTCCCAGCGGCCTTATCTTGGCTTGTCCAATATAAGCCAGAATTAGCCAAGAATTAGCCAAGAATTAGCCAGCATAATAGGCCAACGATTTGCTTCATAGCGGCTTCCAGCGAGCGCCGCGGCCATGCCCCGTGGATTCAACCAACCCCTTAGCTTTCAAAATAGCAAGGTCTTCTCGCAGTCGCCGTATGTTCATCTGCGAGTCTACCAGAGAGTGAATTTCTCGGAGAGCAAGGGTGCGGTCTGAACTATGCAATAGTGCCAAAATCGCGTTCTGCTGTTCCGTCAGACTGCCTTTAGGTTGCTGGACTGTCACGTGATCAGCGCGCAGGAAGCGGACTGTCACGCAGTTGCCGAATTCCTCAATTTCGGGGCGAGGCAACCCTGCGGCGGTTGTCAAATCTGCCATCTTGAGGGTGCCGCGGCCCCATTCTTCAATGAGGCCGCGTCGGTAGAACGTGCGGGCAATTAGCGGATTCCAGGGCTTCGACTCGTGTGGTCTGAATAGATGATCTGGAGTCAGCCCGAAAGGCAACGGCCCAGTGGAAGTCACCTCTAGGCGGTTGGCATAGAGCGCGAGTCCAATTGAGCCGCCACCCATCGCATAGTCGCGATGGCATAGAGCGTTCGCGAGCGCTTCTCGTGTGGCTAGGGGTGGATATAGGGGTTCGTCGATACGCTGTATCTGACCCGATTCAAAGCGGCTTGCGATGGGCAGGGTGTCACGCAAAAAACGTTCCGCACTTGCAAGGAGAGTAAAGGCGTTGCCATTGAATTGGCGGTTGTCCAAAAACTCTGATCGATCGAAACCTCGAAAATGAGCCACGCGAAGCAGACATTGCGGCATCTCGCATTCCAGTCGCTCGGTTTTCCCGAAAAGTGCCGCCGCTGCCCTGAAAAGAACACCGTCTCGGATCAGGCCCAAACCACGCAACAAATCCTCCGGCTCTCGACTGCCCGGCTCATTCAATCGGCCAACCCGCACTGCCTCCGCAACCGTATTGCGAATCTCCGCCGCATCCAAGTCATCGATAGACCATCCAACGGCAGGCTGATTTTCCCAGCGCTGCTCGTTGTGTATGCGCTCGAAGAGCATTCGATTGTATTCATCGGTTGGCATGGTTTGAGTCGTGTTACCAACGCGTCGATAGGGGGCCCCTCGGTATTGATATGGTGGCGATGAGCCTGGGTTTACGTGAACCGCAACCACCTCAAAGCCATCGGAGGTCGGAATCCTCTCGATCTCGGGAAATGCCGGGGGATCAATCCGCTGGATCTCGGCGCTTACTTCCTCAAGCGTTCGCTCACTTACCTGCTGCCCCGTTACTCTACCTTCCGGAGTGACACCGAATAGCACGTTTCCACCCCGCTGATTAAGCATGGCGCATACGGTTGCTGTCGCCTCGCGCCGTGTTCCCGTTGTGGACTTGAATTCCAGTATCTCGGACTCGCCGGATGCCACGAGTGCCGAGATCTGTTCAGATTTCATGCACGTATCTCCGCCATCGGTTTTAGGCCTTTCATTCCTGACCCTGCTCGTCTTCTATAAGGCTGAGTTCCCTCAGCAGATTAAGCATCCCGTTCTCCAGCGTAGCGGGAATAATCTGATGTCTTTCAACATGTGAAATGCCTTGCCACTTGGGCAATCTGCATTGCGGCGAAAGTTTGATGAAATGGTCTGTTCCACTTCCAAAAATCAGCCTCAAGTAGGCACAATGAGAGCCTCGCCTATTACGAATCGAACTATACACCAATCTCAAACCATCTTTATTGAGGTTCGAGGTATTGAAGAGTTCGTAAAAAAAACAGGCGCCCCGAAGGGCGCCTGCTTTGTGTGGTGTGCCTTGGCTAGACTGAATCAGTCGAACCAGTGCACGATGCCGACTGCGAACATCTCGATTTCCGCACCCGGCGTACCCAGTCCGGTTCCGGAGATGCCCTGGCCATAGGTTCCGTTGTCGTCGTTGGAGACTTCGGAGTAGGTCAGACGCAGTTCCGTGCCGGCGGGCATGGTGTAGAAGACCCCTACGTTCCATGCGTCGGCCGCGGTTTCGTCCCAGTCGCCCGAGCAACTTGCACAGGAGACCTCAAGGTCATCCGCGTCCATGTAGGAGAAGCGGAAGTCGACCGGGCCGCCCATCTTGATCTTGCCGGACACCATCCAGGCGTCACGCTCGATCTTGACGTTCTGGCCTGCAGTGGCCGCAGCTCTGTTATCAGCTTCACTGACTGCTGGCGTACCCGCAACGGCTTCGGTCATCCCGGCTTCTTTCTCAGCTGCCTCGGTAGCTGCAGCGACCAGTGCCTTATACGCGACTTCGGCGTTTCTCTGGGCCTGCGTGCCGCCAGTAGCCGTGTTGACATCGGCCGTCAGGTCTGGTGCCTGAACGCCTTCGTCCGCTGTCGTGGTATCGTCATTATCATCTTCAACCGTGTCGCGGGCATTATTCAGAGCATCGATGGCAGCCATAAGTGCGTCAGCAGGATTGGTATCAGTAGTGTCATCCGGAGTGGCATCCGCGACACTCGTGCCCCCATTGCCTGCAACCGGTTTGCCGTCCTCGTCCACGCTCTCATCCACTTCGGTAGCAGGATTGTCGTCGGTCGGTGGGACGTAGTCGGGTACGTCAGCACCGAGCCCGGCAGGACATCTGTTGTCGTCATCACCATCTACAGAGGCATTATCAGTATCCCAACAAGCCGGGAACAGGGTTCTCAGCAGGTTGATGGTCTTCTGCTCCTTGATGTCGTCATCGTCGACCGGATTCTGCATAGCTGGAGTGCCCTCCGTTGCCGCAGTGGCTCCGATGGCTTGCCCCGCGTTGTCCAACAGGGCATAGGTACCAAAGTTGCCGTACCCAAATGCAGACATGGCCGCATCGACGTTGGTCACG
>JAPONY010000023.1 GCA_026713705.1 Gammaproteobacteria bacterium | reverse complement strand
GGCATCTGCCTCGGGTCCGGGCACCGGCTTCGGCGGCGCGGAGTTCAACTACGCGGGTGGAGGCTACGACACAGGCTTCAACCGTCGTCAGGAGAACATCATCCAGTACTGGTCGCCGAACTGGAACGGCTTCGTGTTCCGTTTCGCATGGACCGCCGGCAATCGTGACGAGGTCGCTGCTCCTGCAGGGGATGGTGACATCGATCCGGTGATCCGCTCCTCCAGCCTTGCCTACACCAACGGCCCCCTATGGCTGGCGGTGACCTGGCAGGATCACGAGGACTGGACCGCAGTCTCTGTGGGTGAAATGCAGAGTTCGGACGCGGAGAGCATGCGCGTCGCGGGCCGCTACATCATGGACATGGGCGACGGCATGAGCGTTCAGCTGTCCGCCATGTGGGAGACCCTGGAGTACGAGTTCAACGGCGTGACCGGGGTGGACAAGGCGATGGCTGCGTTCGGGTACGGCAATTTCGCCAGCAGCTACACATTGCGTGACAGCGACGGTGACCCCCTCATGGCGACGGAGGCCATGGAAGCGAAGCCTGCGACCTATACGATGTTTGACAGGACTGAAGATGACTTGAGTGAAAACGAGATCATGACTCAGAAGACTCTTCTACTCATCTATGAGACATTCGACGATACGGCTCAGCCTGGCCTCCAGATTGACAGTGACGTCGCCGGGGTAACATTCCCCACGCTCGCGTTGCCTGCTGATAACAACCCTCTGTTGGATGGAGACCAAAGCGAGACAACCGGGTGTGCTGCCGACGATACCTGTACTGACACCACTGTCAGTCTCGCGGATTTTGACAAGGACTACGTTGCAGATACGGCTCCTGATGCTGAAGGCTATGACGCCACCAAGGATGCGGCCGCTGATCTGCAAGCTGCCATCGCTGCACTGAATACAGCCCGCGACTTGGTTGCTGATGATAATGACGATTCCACGACAGCGGATGAAGGCGTCCAAGCGCCGGATCTGACGGCCGATGCCGGCACGACTGCTGGCGGCACTGTGGCGCAGAGAAATGCCCAGGTTCAGTACGACCTGCTGGTCGCTGCGGCAAAGAAAGCAGCGATTGATGCAGCGGAGGAAGCATTCGAACTTGAAGAACTCACGGCTGCCGTCGAGGCCGCTGAGGCGATGCCCCGGGATGCGAGTACCGCAGGGCAGAACATCAAGGTCGAGCGTGACGCCTGGATGGTGTCCGGCAAGATCAAGATGGGCGGCCCGATCGACTTCCGCTTCTCCTATATGGATGCGGATGACCTTGAGGTCTCCTGCGCATCCTGCTCGGGCGACTGGGACGAAACCGCGGCCGACGCATGGAACGTAGGTGTCTTCTACACCATGCCCGCCGGCACGGAACTGCGTCTGACCTACTCCGAAGTCTCCAACGACGACAACGGCACCTACGGTCAGGGCATCTCCGATACCGGACTGGGTTCGCCGGGTGCGGAGATCGAGATGTTCGCAGTCGGTATCGTGCACTGGTTCGACTAAGTCAGTCTAGCCAAGGCACACCACACAAAGCAGGCGCCCTTCGGGGCGCCTGTTTTTTTACGAACTCTTCAATACCTCGAACCTGAACAAACCAAGCAATACGACCGCGAATTAGTCTAGCGACCTATCACCCCCTGAACCAGTACCGGGACTTGTCATTCGCTACGATTACCTTTGGCGGCACAAAGCCGCAGAGGTCGGATCTGTGCAGGTTAGCGAATTCAGGTATATTATCTTCATAATGTCGGAGCATCTGACCCAGCAAATTGCCACAGTTGGATTGCCCGCTGGTCAGTGTTGGCGGTAGAGCATGTTCAACTGGCTTGAGCGAAACCGGAAACACGAGCGATGGAGGAAAATATGACCAGAGAAACCGAATTACTTAACCGCATTTCGATATGCAAGGACATTTTCGGAGGCAAACCCATTATCCGCGGCATGCGGATTGCGGTGGAACATATCCTTGGAATGCTGGCTGCGGGAGATACAGTAGAGACCATTCTCAGGGAATATCCAGACCTAGATTCCGAGGATATTCAGGCTTGCCTGCTTTTTGCACACCGGTCGATGGCTGGTGAACATGTGCATGAGCGGATCGCCATGCGCCAGGCCTCGTGAGGTTTCTTCTCGACTCCTGTTCGGCGTCGCGGACACTGCAAAAAGCGCTGATTGACCTTGGCCATGACGTCCTGTCCGCCCGGGACGGATATTCCAGTGCTACGGACGAAGAGTTGCTCACTCTGGCATATAAAGAAAACCGGGTGCTCATTACCGCGGACAAGGATTTTGGCGAACTAGTCTTTCTGCACCGCCGCCCACACCCGTGCATTGTGCGGTTAGTTGAGTTGCGAGTGACGGAAGAAGTGGATGCGATGCAGGATTTGATCGAACGTCATGATGATGCGATGTGCAATGGCGCCATCATTGTCGTGACTAAAAAACAAGTAAGGATTCGACCAGCAGGATCCGGGAGACGGAGCGGCGACTAGTTAATGCAACTGAATTGATAGGAAGTATCGGCACGTTAGACCATAGCGGGTATTATTTCTAATGCGGTCAATCTCAGCTAAGGCACACCCCACAAAACAGGCGCCCTTCGGGGCGCCTGTTTCTTTGGCAGGGAACAATCCCGCAGCCGCGCGCGCTACATGCCCCAGATCTCGATCTCAGTGCCCTCGAACGACTCCCGGCGACGGAAGATCCTGTCCGC
>JAPONY010000022.1 GCA_026713705.1 Gammaproteobacteria bacterium | reverse complement strand
TAATCCCGCACCTCGCCGCCGTGCGTCTCCGCCATCACCTTCGTCAGCGCCGCCGTCAGCGTCGTCTTGCCATGGTCCACGTGCCCGATCGTCCCCACGTTCACGTGCGGCTTCGTCCGTTCGAATTTCTCCTTGGCCATCGTCTTTCTCCCTGGTCGTTAGGTTGTTGTCTCAATCTGGAGCCCATAACCGGATTTGAACCGGTGACCTCTTCCTTACCAAGGAAGTGCTCTACCGACTGAGCTATATGGGCCGCGTCCCTCCGCCGTCGGTGGCAGTGGAGCGGGTGAGCGGAATCGAACCGCCACTATCAGCTTGGAAGGCTGAGGTTCTACCGTTGAACTACACCCGCCCAGGCCGCTGTTTCCGCCGGTCTCAGTCCCCTGGTGGAGGGGGTAGGATTCGAACCTACGAAGGCTGAGCCAGCAGATTTACAGTCTGCCCCCGTTGACCGCTTGGGTACCCCTCCCAAAATTAGGCTAAAGTATGGATTATATCACAAATCGAATGTTCAACCGGGTCAAAAAAGCCGCGCGAAACCGGGATTTAGGCGGAAAAACCGCGTGGAGCTGGCGAGAGGATTCGAACCCCCGACCTGCTGTTTACAAGACAGCTGCTCTACCAACTGAGCTACGCCAGCCCGGCCCGTGGTGCGGTCCATTATAGAGAAGGGTCCGCAGTCTCATCGCGCAGGGAAGCCAACAGTTTCCTGCAGGCTGCATCCAGGGGGGCCTGCACCGTTGTTTTGGACTCGTTTGCCGGGTGGGCGAAGCCCAATGATCGCGCATGCAGGAACAGCCGCTTGAATCCCTGCTTCCGGGCCCAGCCGTTCACCGGCCTGTCGCCGTACCGGTCGTCTCCGATAACCGGGTGCCCGGCCTCGGCCGCATGCACCCGGATCTGGTGGGTCCGCCCGGTCTCGATGCAGGCTTCCACGAGGCAGCTTTGCTCGAACTGTTCCAGCGGCCGGAACCGGGTATACGTTTCCTTCCCGGCCTCGTCGACCATCGCCTTGCGATGTCGGGCATGGTGCCGATTGATCCGGATTGATTGCCGGACTTCCCGGACATGCTCCGGCCATTGTCCGGCGACCAGCACCCAATAGGTTTTCTGTACGGCCCTTTTCCGGAACTGCGACTGGATGTTCAGCAAGGCGCTGCGGCTCCGGGCGATCACGAGGCATCCGCTGCTGCCCCGATCCAGCCGATGCGCAAGCTCCAGGAATTCATCCTCTCCCCGATGCTGCCTCAGCACGTCAATCAGTCCGAAGCGAATCCGGCTGCCGCCATGCACGGCAAGCCCGGCCAGCTTGTCCACCACCAGCAGCTCGTCGTCTTCGTACAGTATCGGAATCGGAATATCGGGCAGGGGCGAGTCGGGCCGGGCCGGGCCCTCCGGACTGTGCGGAGGAATCCGCACCTCGTCGTCGGCCCGCAGGCGGTAGGACGGCTTCGCCCGGCCGCGGTTGACCCGGACCTGGCCGGTGCGAATCCACCGATACACGACCTGGCGCGGCACGTCCACCCGCGCCAGCAGATAATTGTCGAGGCGTCGTCCGGCATCATCCGCACCGGCGACTCCCCGCTGCACTGGATGACGCTTCAGAATCGCCTTGCCTGCAATCACCGGAGTCGTCAAATCAGGGAATCCACGCTGATGCCCAAGGCGCCAGCAATGGCAGCCAGGGTCCTGGCCGATCCGGTGCGCTTGCCTCTTTCGATCTGCGAAAGATAAACGGCATTGATGCCCGCGGCCTCCGCCAAGTTCCTTTGAGTCATTCCACGGTAACCGCGGTAGACTTTGACGGCATTCTCTCCGGCCAACAAGCGGTCGGCCACCCCAATGGGAAAAGATTCTTCCTCCGCAGCCATCGCCTGGTCGTAGAGCTCTTCGTCGCTCAGTTCCGCCTCGGCATTCTCCTCGCTCCACCGCCGGTACTCCTCCCAAGGAATGATGGCGAAGGCGGGATTCCCCCCATCGTCCAGAATCACTTGCGGCTTGGCCATGTCGTCCTCCTATTCTTTGTAGACATCACCACGCGGCCCAATGCGCAGAATGTGAATCTCGTGAGCCTCATCGTCCCGTTCGTAAATGACGCGCCATCCACCGACCCGCAAGCGAAAACCAGGGCGCCCGCGCAGCCGTACCACGTCAATGTCTCGCCGGTCTGGCTCTTCTGTCAATTTCTCCAAGTCATCACGCACGCGTCGAGAATCCTGCTCCGGCATTTTCAGTAGGACCTTAATGGCATGCCTTTTGATGGTCAACCGGTACATGGAATCCATTCCTCTTGATAATATAGCATATTGCTTTATTTATGCAAACGAATCTAAAAGCAAATCGCTATATTGAAACGCCAGGAATCTGCATCGACCCCACATGGCTCGTATAATGCCAAACAGATGCTTTCTCATGGTTCGTCTCGACCCAAAACACCTGGATGACCTGGCTCGGCGCCTGGACGCGCTGATCCCGGAATCCCTGCACTCGACCCGCGAGGAGATCCACAAAACCGTCCGGGCCTGCGTCGAGGCCCTGCTGCAACGCCTGGACGTGGTGACCCGGGAGGAATTCGACGTGCAGTCCAAGCTGCTCGCCAAGACCCGCGAGCGACTGGGGGAATTGCAGAAACGTCTGGATGCGCTGGAGCGCGGTCAGGATCCCGAAGACCCGATCAGTTGAGGCTTTCCAGCATATAGTCGACGGCCATCTGGACCTGCTCGTCCGACAAATCGGGACGCCCGCCTTTGGGCGGCATCAGGTTGAGGCCGTTGAGCACGCTCTGGTACATCACCTCTTTTCCTTTCGACAGGCGCGTCCCCCAGCCCGCGGGGTCGCCCAGTTTCGGCGAATTCAGAACGCCCGTCGTATGGCAGGCCTGGCAGACGGCGTTGTAGATCGCCTCGCCCGACCCGAAATCCGGCGCCGCCTGGGCATCCGAGATGAGCGCCACGGAAGCGGTGGCGACCGGGGCGTCCCCGGTGTTGAGGCGACCGATCGGCGCAATCCGCTGGTGGATCGCTTCGGCCACTTCGGGATCGTCCAGTTTCAAGTCCGGCTCCACGATGTTCTGCGCGATGATGAACAGTACCAGCGTCATCGCGACCAGCACTCCGAGAAGGCCCATGAAGAAAGTCGGCGTTGCCATGACGTTCAGTGCTCCTTATCCTGTTATTCCAAACCGGGGTCGTGATGTTCAGTCCAGCGCGGAAAACGCCTGGTCCCGGATTTCCTCGATCGTTCCGATTCCATCGACCACGTGATACCGCGGCGCCCCTTCTCCGCCGGATTCCGCCCAGCGGGAATAGTAATCGATCAGCGGTTCGGTCTGGTCATGATAGACCGCGAGGCGCTGGCGAACCACGTTCTCGTGGTCGTCGTCGCGCTGGATCAACGGTTCTCCCGTCTCGTCGTCCAGCCCCTCTTTCCGGGGCGGATTGTTCTCGACGTGGTAGACGCGACCGGAAGCCGGATGGACCCTCCGCCCGCTCATGCGTCGGATGATCTCTTCGTCGCTCACCCGGACCTCCACCACGTGGTCGATCTCGATCTCGTAATCGCGCAATGCTTCCGCCTGCGCCAGCGTCCGGGGGAAACCGTCCAACAAGAACCCGTCGCCGCAATCCGGCTCGGCGATCCGCTGCTCGACCAGGCCGAGAATCAACTCGTCCGGCACCAAGGCGCCTTGGCTCATGATTTGCCCGGCTTCCTTGCCCAGCGGCGTACCGTCGGCCACCGCCTTGCGCAGCATGTCACCCGTTGAAATTTGCGGGATGCCGTAGCGCTCGCAGATGTAACTGGACTGAGTGCCCTTGCCGGCGCCAGGGCCGCCCAACAGAATGATACGCATTAATGGTGTACCGGTTCAGAATCTAATGGTTGACCCGCGGCGCACCGCGGGCCGCGCAAATTTTATCACAGACAGACGAGTCCGACCCACGGATTTGGATGCACTCCAACCGTATTTTCAGGATCGGGAACGGCGCAAAAACCGGCGCGCAAACGTGGTGACCTAGTCGCCTGCTGACGCACCTGGCGCCTGAACGCGCGCGAGGGTCTCAAGCGTCGCCACCCGTTCCTGCAGGTCGCCCATGCGGTGGTTCACTTCACCGATCTTTGCGTCAAGTTGATTGAATTTGGAATCAATCTTCTCGCCCAATTCAAGGCGAACCTGGTTGGATTTGGAATCAATCTTCTCGCTTAATTCAAGCCGAGTCTGTCCCAATTCAAGGCGAACCTGGTTGAATTTGGAATCAATCTTCTCGCTTAATTCATGGCGAACCTGGTTGGATTTGAAATCAACCTTCTCGCTTAATTCAAGGCGAACCTGTCCCAATTCATGGCGAACCTGGGCAATCTCCGAATGCAGGGCATACCCGCCCCCTGCCAGCGTCACCATAAGAATGCCGAGCGAAATCAACTCGCCAGGCGTGAGTTTATTGCTCATCGCGATCCCTTTCAGGTCGGTCAGCCTCATCTATTCCAACCCACAGCTGTTTGGCAAAACCCCTCCTCGAGTCCGTTCTCGGAGGGCATGGAAACTGGGTACGGAAAGTATAGCACCGGCTCTCCCGAGGCGCGGCACTCGCTCAGTCGTGTTCGTCGATCCAGGCCATCTGAATGGCTTCCAGGATGCGTTCCCCGCAATGCTCCGGGTCGTCCTCGAAGTCCTCCAGCGCCAGGACCCACTCGTGCAGATCGGTGAACCGCACGTACTGGGGGTCGACCTCCGGATGCGCGTCTTCAAGCTCGATCGCGATGTCCAGCGAATCTGTCCAGCGAAGCCCCATCTCCCACTCCTAATGGTTCTCGGAAACCTGATTGATAGTGTAGCGCGGAAGCTCGACCACCAGGTCCTCGTCGCCGACGATCGCCTGACAGCTCAGCCGGGAGTCGGGGTCCAGGCCCCACGCCCGGTCCAGCAGGTCCTCCTCATCCTCACTCGCCTCGTTCAGCGAGTCGCCTCCCTCCCGGATGTAGACGTGACAAGTCGTGCACGCGCAAGATTTCTCGCAGGCATGCTCGATCTCGATGCCACGGGACAGGGCCGCATCGCAAACGCTCACGCCGGCCTCGACCTCGACCACCTGTTCGGTCGGGCAGATTTCCTCATGCGGCAAAAATCGTATCGATGGCATCAGTCCTGCTCCTGGAATTCCTCAAGCCTGCGCCCCTGCATGGCCTGCTGGATGCTGCGGTTCATGCGCCGCTCCACGAACGGCTCGCAGGCCTCCTCCAGCGCCTTGATTCCGGCGCGGATCGCATCGGCGTCCGTCTCGTCCCGCGCCTGTATCAGCGCCCGGGCTGCCGTCTCGATCCGGCTGCGTTCCGCATCGTCCGACAGTATATGCCCATCCGTCTCCAACGCGTCCCGCAAAGCCTGCACCACTCGGTCCGCCTCCACCCGCTGTTCGTTCAAGGCCCGGCTCGCCACATCCTCCTCGGCATGCTCAACCGAGTCCCGAAGCATCTGTTCGATCTCCGACTCCTCCAGTCCGTAGGACGGCTTGACCGACACCCCGGCGCGCACGCCGCTCACGGTTTCCGTCGCCTCCACCGTCAGAAGTCCGTCCGCATCGACCTGGAATTCCACCCGGATACGGGCGGCGCCCGCCGTCATCGGCGGGATGCCGCGCAATTCGAAGCGCGCCAGCGAGCGGCAATCCGAGACCAGTTCCCGCTCGCCCTGCACCACGTGCACCGCGAGCGCCGTCTGGCCATCCTTGAAAGTGGTGAATTCCTGGGCATGATGAGCCGGGATGGTGGTGTTGCGCTCGATGACCCGTTCCACGAGCTCGCCCATGATCTCGATCCCGAGCGACAAGGGAATGACGTCCAGCAGCAGCATGTCCTGATCCTGCGCGTTGCCGACCAGCGCATCGGCCTGGATCGCGGCACCCAGCGCCACCACCCGGTCCGGGTCGATCCCGGTATGGACCTCCCGGGAGAAAAACTTCGAGACTTCGCGGCGCAGGTACGGCATCCGCGTCACGCCCCCGACCATGACCACTTCCTGAATGTCCCCGGCCTCGACTCCGGCATCCGACAGGGCGCGGCGGCAGCACTGCAGCGTCCGCCCAAGCAACGGAGCCGACCGCCGCTCTAATTCTTCGCGGGTCAAGGTCAGCATCTTGCCGTCGCCGCAGTCGATTCGGGCGGAATCCTGTTCCGACAATTCCTCCCGGGCCTGGCGCACCGCCTGGAGGATCGTCCGCGTCCAGACCCGGTCCACCTCTTCCGTGCCGCACTCTTCCTTCACCCAATCCAGCAGGATCCGGTCCAGGTCGTCCCCACCCAACTCGGTGTCGCCGCCCGTCGCCCGCACCTCGAACACGCCCCGACTCAGGTGCAAGATCGAGATGTCGAACGTTCCCCCGCCCAGATCGAAGACCGCGATCAGCCCGCGGTCGTCCTCCTGATCCAGCCCGTAGGCGATCGAAGCCGCCGTCGGTTCGTTGATCAGCCGCAGGACCGGCAAACCCGCCAGGCGCGCCGCGTCCTTGGTCGCCTGCCGCTGGGCTTCGTCGAAATAAGCCGGCACCGTGATCACCGCGCCGTCCAGTTCACCCCCCAGTTCCTCTTCGGCCCGGGCCCGGAGGGCCCCCAGGATGTCAGCCGAGATCTCCACGGCGGTTTTCGGCCCGGCCGCCGTGTGGAAGCGCGGCACGCCCGAAGTCGAATCCTCCACAAGATCGTGCGCGTCGTCGACGTCCCCGACACCGCGGCCCATCGAGCGCTTGATCGAAAAGAACGTGTTGTCCGGGTCCTCCACGGCGCCTTGCGCCGCCGCCCATCCCACTGTCGCCGGCCCGTCTCCGTAGTGCACGACCGAAAGGAGGCGATGCCGCCCGTCGGGGCCCGGCAGCGTGGCCGCCTGCCCATCCCGCAGCACCGCGACCAGTGAATGCGTCGTGCCCAAGTCGATGCCGCAGGCGCGGCGCTTGAGCTGAGCCTGTCCCGGTTCCGAAATCTGCAATAAGGCCATTTTTATCCTGTAGAAAATTGTTCCCGGCGGACCTGCAACTGCTGCTGCAGACGGCGGTAGAAACGAAGCTTCAGCAGGACTTCCCGCGCGTCCAGCCAGCGTTCCCCGGCATAGCACGTCCCGAAATCCTCCCACAACGCCCCGGCCTCCCGCTCCAGGCGGACGCCGAAGGCCTCGGCTTCCGGCAATCCGTCGAGCTCCTCCAGCCCCTCGCGCAACTCCATCTGCTGCATGAGAAACTCGGCATCGGTCGCCGTGTCCTTCTCGTCATCCACCACCACGCCCCGCAGCTGAAGCAGGTAGGTCGCCCGCTCATGCCGGTCATTCAGGGTGCGATAGGCCTGGTTGACGTGGGCCGCGGCCTGCGCCGCGAGGCGCTTCTCCTGGGAGCCTGCCGCCGCGAAGCGGTCCGGATGCAGTTCCCGTTGCAGGACGCGGTACTGCTCGGTCAGCTGCCGCTCGTCGACCTCAAGCGCGCACGGCAACCGAAACAGATCGAAATAATTTTGGGAAAGTTCCAGCGGCACCGCCGCCCCCTGGTCCCGTGCTCAGATGCTGAAGCTTTCGCCGCACCCGCACCGCGCTTTTTCGTTGGGATTGGTGAAACGGAACCCCTCGTTCAGTCCTTCGCGCCCGTAATCCAGCTCGGTGCCATCCAGATAGGCCAGGCTCTTCGGGGAGATCACCACCTTCACGCCCTTGTCCTCGAACACCTCGTCGTCCTCTTCCAGATCATCGGCGAATTCCAGCACGTAGGCCATTCCGGAACAGCCGGTGGTCTTCACGCCCAGGCGCAAGCCGAGCCCGCGCCCGCGCTTCTCCAAGTGGGCGCGGATCTGCCCGGCCGCAGCCTCGGTCAGCGAGATGGCCATGCCGGTTTCGGTTCAGACGGCTTCCGCCAGCTGCGCCTCGTCCGGCGCATCGGCCTCGCGGGCCTGCTTGCCTTCGTAGTCCTCGATCGCTGCACGGATGGCGTCTTCCGCCAGGACCGAGCAGTGAATCTTCACCGGCGGCAGCGCCAACTCCTCGGCGATGTCGGTGTTGCGGATCTCCCCGGCCTCCGCCAGGGTCTTGCCACGCACCCACTCGGTCAGCAGGCTGGACGACGCGATCGCCGAGCCGCAGCCGTAGGTCTTGAACTTGGCGTCTTCGATCACGCCTTCATTGCTGACCTTGATCTGAAGCTTCATCACGTCCCCGCAGGCCGGCGCGCCGACCATGCCGGTGCCTACCTGCGCGTCGTCCTTGTCCAGCGAACCGACGTTACGCGGGTGTTCATAGTGATCCAGAACTTTTTTTCCATATGCCATGATGCTTTCTCCTGCTTAGCATTGTCAGTGTACCGCCCACTGCACCGAGTCCAGATCGACCCCTTCCTGGTACATTTCCCAAAGGGGCGACAGGTCGCGAAGCCGCTGCACGGCTTGCTCGATGAGTGAGATGGTGTAGTCGATTTCTTCCTCGGTCGTAAAACGCCCGATGGTGAAGCGCAGCGAACTGTGCGCGAGTTCGTCGTTGCGGCCCAGCGCACGCAATACGTAACTGGGTTCCAGCGAGGCCGAGGTACAGGCCGAACCGCTGGACACCGCGATGTCCTTCAGCGCCATGATCAACGATTCGCCTTCCACGAAGTTGAAGCTGACGTTGAGGTTGCCCGGCACCCGTTGTTCGAGGTCGCCATTGAGGTAGACCTCCTCCATCTGGTTGAGGCCGTTCCAGAGCCGGTCGCGCAGGGCGCGGATGCGGGCCGATTCCTCCGTCAGCTCCTCGCGGGCGAGCCGGAAAGCCTCGCCCATGCCGACGATCTGGTGCGTCGGCAGAGTGCCGGAGCGAAGCCCGCGTTCATGTCCGCCGCCGTGTATCTGCGCCTCCAGACGTACCCGGGGCTTGCGGCAGATGTACAGCGCGCCGATCCCTTTCGGGCCGTAGATCTTGTGTGCGGACAGGGTCATCAGGTCGACCTGCATCTCATGTACGTCGATCGGGATCTTGCCGGCGCCCTGCGCCGCGTCGACATGCAGGATGATGCCGCGCTCGCGGGTCATCTTGCCGATCGCGCCGATGTCTTGGACGACGCCGATCTCGTTGTTGACGAGCATCACCGACACCACCACCGTGTCGTCGCGCAGCGACGCCTCCAGTTCTTTCAGGTCCAGCAGGCCGTTCGCCTGCGGCGCCAGGTAGGTCACCTCGAAGCCTTCCCGCTCCAGCTGCCGGCAGGTGTCCAGCACGGCCTTGTGTTCGGTCTTGACGGTGACGATGTGCTTGCCCTTCTTCTGGTAGAAATGGGCGGCGCCCTTGATCGCCAGGTTGTCCGACTCGGTGCCGCCGCTGGTCCAGATGACCTCGCGCGGGTCGGCGCCGATCAGTTCCGCGACCTGTTTGCGCGCCTCGTCGACCGCCTCCTCGGCGTGCCAGCCGAAGCTGTGCGAGCGCGAGGCGGGATTGCCGAACTCGCCGTCCGGCGTCAGGTACTGGCGCATCTTGTCCGCCACCCGCGGGTCCACCGGCGTGGTGGCCGAATAGTCCAGGTAGATGGGAAGATTGAGTTCGCTCATAGGATGGCCTCCTGCCCTTCCACGGCCGAATTCACGGGAAACCCGTGGTGCTCGGCGAATTTAACGTTCTGGCGCAAGGCCACTTCGCGGACCCGCTGCTGGCTCAGCACGTCCGCCAGGCTGACGCGACCCAGATAGCGTTCGATCTCGCGGCCCAGTTCCTCCCACAGGCCGTGGGTCAGGCAGGGCTGGTTGTCCTGGCAATTCTCGCTCCCGCCGCAACGCGTCGCATCCACGCGCTCATCGACCGCCGCGATCACCTCGGCGACTGAAATCGCCGGCACGCCCCGCGCCAGGCAGTATCCGCCACCGGGCCCGCGCACGCTGTCGACCAGTCCGGCCCGGCGCAGGCGGGAGAACAGCTGCTCCAGATACGAGCGCGAGATGCCCTGGCGCTCGGCAATGCTCGCCAGCGCCACCGGCCCTTGCTCGCCGTGCATCGCCACGTCCAACATGGCGGTCACGGCATAACGTCCTTTTGCATTCAGTTTCATAACATCCAGTCTCCGGCGATGCGGAATAAAGAGCATATTGACATACCTGACCGGAATAGTCAAGTATTCCTTAAGGGATAGGCGAGAAAATGCAGAAGCGCCCCACTACATTATGATAGGCGCGCTCCGACAGTACCCGAAACCTGCTTCCGGAGCGTGGAAATCCACCCCAAACGCTTCTTCGCCTCACCTATCCGCCTGCCATGAGCGCCCTGCTGAACATCGCTGTCGACGCCGCCGAGGCGGCCGGGCGGATCATCATCCGCCACCACAACTTCACCGATCGGGTCAAGGTGGAGCGCAAAGGCGCGCACGACTTCGTCTCCAGCGTGGATCACGAGGCCGAGGAGGAAATCGTCGCCTGCCTGCACAAGGCGCACCCCGAACATGCCATCCTGGCGGAAGAAGGCGCCGCCCATGATCTCCCTGACGCCGAATTCGAATGGCTCGTCGACCCGCTGGACGGCACCACCAACTTCCTGTTCGGCATCCCCCACTACGCCGTGTCGATCGCCCTGCGGCAACAGGGCCAACTTCTGCTCGGGGTCGTATACGACCCGTTCAAGCAGGAAATGTTCACGGCAGAAACCGGCCGCGGGGCCTTTCTCGACGGGCGGCGCATCCGTGCCCGCACCGGGCGGGGATTGGAGGATGCCCTGCTCGCGACGGGTTTCCCGTTCCGCGACGGCGCCGACCTCGACCACTATCTCGCCACCCTGAGAGCCCTGATCCCGGGAACCTCCGGAATCCGCCGGGCAGGCTCGGCGGCACTGGACCTCGCCTATGTGGCGGCGGGACGATACGACGGCTTCTGGGAGTTCGGCCTCAAACCCTGGGACATGGCCGCCGGCATCGTTCTTGCCCGGGAAGCGGGGGTGATCGTGAAGGACCTGGACGGCGGCGAAGACCCGCTCGCCAGCGGCAACATCATTGCCGCCGCCCCGAGGGTGCTGGAGGAAATGCTGGCGCGGCTTGAAGCCCTGGAGAAATAGCCAGCCCGAACAGCCAGGGCACCCGCCCGGCAGGTTTGACGATATTGTATGACCATGCCATACTATTCACATGGCCAAGATGACAATCCGCTCGACCTATTCGTTCGACGCCGAGACCGTGCAAAAACTGGACCGCCTAGCGGAACACTGGAGCACTTCCAAATCCGACGCCCTACGGCGCGCCGTCGACAAGATGGCAGAGCAGACCCTGCGTGACCGGGAAGATGCACTCAAGGCTCTCGGGGAACTACAACAGCGGGTTGCCGAAGCCGGGATTGATGTCGAGAAGTGGGTGGAAGAAGCCAAGAAAATACGCCGAGAAAGTTCCTTGCACCGTCTCCGGTGGCTGCCCAAGACATGATCCATTTGGACGCAAATTTCCTGATATGCGCGGCCGGGGAGAATTCTCCTGAAAGCGAAAAACTCAGAGAGTGGCTGCGCGCTGGGGAGATCCTCTGCATGAGTACCATCGCCTGGGCCGAATACCTGTGCGGCGACCCGCTTGCGGAGCCGAATTTACCTATTGCCAGACGCCTCGTGGTACGGCAGATCGATTTCACCGATGAAATGGCAGTGCTCGCGTCCCGGCTGTTCAATGAAACCGGACGCCACCGCAGGATGTTCGTGGACTGCATGATCGCCGCCACCGCGATCGCAGAACAGGCCCCCGTCGCTACCGCGAACCTGAAAGACTTCCGGAAATTCGAGCGCTTCGGCCTGACCCTGACGTCGACCGCGCCCCACTGATTCAATACCTGACCGCCCCTACGGTCGGTCGTCCGCATCCTCGGCCGGGGTCACCTCAAGGTCGCGGCCGCTCACGCCGAGCACCAGCAGGGAACTGCCCGCCACGTAGATCGACGAGTAGGTGCCGATGATCACGCCCACGATCAGCGCGATGGAGAACGAATGGATCACTTCGCCCCCGAAGAAAAACAGCGCGAACAGCACCAGCAGCGTGGTCAACGAAGTCATCAGGGTGCGCGACAGGGTCTGGTTGATCGAGATGTTGAGGACTTCGGGGCTGGAATGGCGTCTCAACTGCCGGAAATTCTCCCGGATCCGGTCGAACACGACGATCGTGTCGTTCAGGGAATAGCCGATCACCGCCAGGATGGCCGCCAGCACCGTCAGGTCGAACTCGATCCGGGTCAACGAGAAGAACCCGATGGTCAGGATCACGTCGTGCACCAGCGCAATGACGGCGCCGAACGAGAACCGGTATTCGAAGCGGAGCGCCACGTAGATCAGGATCAGCCCCAGCGCGTACAGCATGGCAAGGCCCCCGTCGTCGCGCAGCTCCTCGCCCACCTGCGGGCCCACGTACTCGACCCGGCGCAACTGAATCTCTGCTTCGCCGCGCAGGGCATCCAGCACCTGGTTGCTCAACTCGCTCTGCGGACGCTCGTCCGGCTTGATCCGCACCAGCACGTCCTGTGCCGACCCGAAGTGCTGCACCACCGCCCGGTCGAAGCCGGACGCCTCCAGTTGCGCACGAATCTCGTCGAGTTCCACCGGGGCCGGGTAACCGACCTCGATCAGCGTCCCGCCTTCGAAGTCCACGCCCAGGTTCAGACCCTGGGACAGCAGCGAGCCGATGGACAGGACCAGCAGAACGCCCGACAGGATCATCGCATGCCGGCTGTGCCGCATGAAGTCGAGATCGATCTTGCGGGGGAGCAATCGCATGGTCAGACCGCCAGGGTCGGCGCGCGCCGGGTTCCGTAGATCCGGTTGATGACCGCCCGGGTCCCCATGATCGCGGTGAACATGGAGGCCACGATGCCGATGGAGAGGGTGACCGCGAAGCCCTTGATCGGCCCGGTGCCGAAGACGAACAGCACGATCGCCGCGATCAGGGTGGTGATGTTCGCGTCGGCGATGGTCGACAACGCCTTGCTGTAGCCGGCCTGGATGCTGGCCTGGGGCGAGTTGCCGTTGTCCAGCTCCTCGCGAATGCGCTCGAAGATGAGCACGTTGGCATCCACCGCCATGCCGACGGTCAGCACGATGCCGGCGATGCCCGGCAAGGTCAGCGTCGCGCCCGGGATCATCGACATCACCGCCACGATCAGGATCAGGTTGGCGACCAGCGCCATGTCGGCGACCAGCCCGAACAGGCGGTAGTACAGCACCATGAACACCATCACCAGCAAAAAGCCGATCAGCACGGACAGCGCGCCGAGCTCGATGTTCTGCCGGCCCAGGCTCGGCCCGACCGTCCGTTCCTCCACGATGTACATGGGCGTGGCCAGCGCGCCGGCGCGCAGCAGCAGCGCCAGGTTGCGCGCCTCGCGCGAGGTGTCCAGCCCGGTGATCTGAAAGCGCTTGGACAGCTGCTCCTGGATGCGCGCGACGTTGATGACCTCCCGGCTCTCCCGGGTGATCCGATGCGTTTCGCCGTTGGTGACCACCGTGTCGCTGCGCTGCTCGATGAACACCACGCCCATCAGCCGCTTGACGTTCTCGCCGGTCACCTTGGCGAACTGCCGGGCTCCGTCGCCGTCCAGCGTGATGTGCACCGCGGGCTGGCTCCGCTCGTCAAATCCCGAGGAGGCATCAATGATGTGTTCTCCGGTCAGCATCACCCCGCGCTTGAGCAGCACCGGATTGCCGTCGCGTTCGTAGTACAGCTCGTCGGCCAGCGGGACCTTGCCGGTCTCCGCGGCCAGATAGGGATCCGACTGTTCGTCCACCAGGCGGAACTCCAGGGTGGCGGTCGCCCCCAGGATCTCCTTGGCTCGCGCCGTGTCCTGCACGCCCGGCAACTGCACCGCGATCCGGGTGCGCCCCTGCTGCTGGATGACCGGCTCCGCCACGCCCAGTTCGTTGACCCGCTTGCGCAGCGTGATCAGGTTCTGGCTGATGGCGTTGCGGCGCAGCTCGCTGTACGCGGTCGAGGTCAGGCGCATGACCACGGACGGCTGTCCCTCGGTCTCTCCCGTGGTGACGTCGAAGATCCCGAAATAAGCCTCTTCGACCGCCTCTTCGATCGGTTCGAGGGACTCCGCTTCGCGAGCCAGGACATGCACTTCCTCGCCGTGCACCCGCACCCCGCGGTAGCGGATTTCCTCTTCGCGCAACAGGGCCCGGACATCCGCCGCATGCCGTCCATACGCCTTGCTGACCGAGGCCTTCAGATCGACTTCGAGGAGAAAGTGCACGCCGCCGCGCAAATCCAGCCCGAGGTTCATCGGGTGCGCGTTCAGCGACTCGAGCCAGCCCGGCGTGGCCGGCGCCAGATGCAGCGCCACCGAGAACCGGTCCGACAGGGCGCCGCGCAACGCGTCCGCAGCCTTCAGCTGGTCTTCCAGGTCGGCAAAGCGAACCAGCAGGGACTCCTCTCCCTCCCGCTCGATCCGGTGGTAGGGAAGCCCCTTCAGCTTGAGAATCTGTTCGACCTGCTTCTGTTCCGCTTCCCCGACGGCGACCCGGGACGAGGAGACCTGCACCGATGGATCCGAGGGGTACAGGTTCGGGGCCGCATAGAACGCCGCGATCAGCGGGATGCCGATCACCAGCAGGTTCTTCCACCACGGGTATTGGTTGGCTTTCATGGATTTATCCGAAGGCCGCCGGCCCGGCCGCCCGAATCAGTCACTCTTCGCAAGCGAACCCTTGGGCAGGACGTTGCTGACCGAATCCCGGCGCAGGCGGACTTCCACGCCTTCCGCCAACTCCAGGCGCACCGTGCTGGACCCGATGTGCGTGATCCGCCCCATCAGGCCGCCGTTGGTGGACACTTCGTCGCCTTTTTGCAGGGCATCGATCAGGGCGCGGTGTTCCTTGACCCGCTTGTTCTGCGGGCGAATGATCATGAAGTACATGATCGCGAAGAAGATCGCGATCATGGCGAACATGGACCAGCCGCCCATGGCGCCTGCCGCGTCCTGTGCCATCGCGTCGTCGATCAGAATCATGGGGTCGGAGACACCGGTTTTAAGTCGAACGCATTATGCCATAGGGCGTCTTGCATATGGCCCAGCCTGCGTCTGCCTCCGCCTGTGCAAGAGTCCGGCGTTTCGGGCTCGCCTACCAGCGCAGCGTGATGCGCACCTCCAGGGCGGGCGAGTCGCCGCCGATGCCTTCGATGCACAGGTGCAGGCGGTCGCCGCGCTCAAGCCGGGCACCGAGCCGCCAACGGGCGGTCGAGTCGCGGTGCTCGTAGCCGGCGTAGGGGGTCAGCGTGCCGCGCCTGCCGGGGCCGTTGAGGCCGTAGCCCAGTTCCACCGCAAAGCGCGCCGCGGCCTCAACGGCGGTGTCCCCAAGCCCGCCCAAGTCGGGCCGATTCCACAACTCCTCGGTGCGCGCGGCCACCGCTCCGCGCCACGACTCCAGCCGCAGCGACGGCCCGCGCCCGTCCGCATCCGGGCGCAGCCTGACCACACCGCCCACGCCCCACTCCCGGTAGCCGTCCTGCTCGTGCGCCAGCAGTGCCCGCATCGAGAACTCCGCGTCCAGCCGCCCGCCCGCACCGGCGAAGCCGACCCCGGCACCGACTTCCGCGCCCAGCCCGGTCTCCGCATCGCCGCCGTCCCAGCGCAACCCCGCATCAAGCGTCGGCGACAACGTGCCCCCCGTTTCCAATGCGTGCACCCCGGCGCCTGCCAGCCGCAGCCGCAGCCGCTGCGCATCGGCCTCGACCGCCGGATGGTCCGCGTCCGCGTCCGCCTCCAGCCGCACCGCCAGCAAGTCCGACTTCAGCGACAGCGCGAACGCCCCGACCGTCCCCAGCGGCCCCTCGGCCCCGAACGCCGCCATCCGCATCTGCAAATCGGCCTGCGCCGCCCCGTCGCCGGCCCGGCTGTCCAACTCGCCTTCGCCCCAGCCCAGCATGCCCCAGGCCGAGAGTCCGTCCCGCATCCGCCAACGCGCATAGGGATGCACCACGCTCAGGCGGCTCTCGAACCGGTGCCGCCCGTCCTCGCCATGCGCCTCGCCGTCGCCCTCGCTGTGCGACAGCGCCAGCCCCCAGCGCCAGTGCCCGTCCGCCCGGTCCAGCCCAAGCGTCCCGGTCCGCACCTCGCCGTCGAGCCGCAAGGCTTCTTCCTCGCCCTCGAAACGGGTGTAGGCACCGCGCCCCCAGGCGCGCCAGCCACTGGCCAGCGGCATCTCGAAAGTGCCGTTCGCCAACCGCCGGCGCCCGTCCGCCCCGTCCCCGCCGCCCAGACTCTGCAGGGCCTGCGCGACCCAGACCGACGGTTCGCTCGAACCGTCACCGTCCAGGCCCAGCCTCGCGGTCTTCGCCGCCGGCTCCGACAGTCGCTCGCCGACCGCCGCCGCCATGTGGCTGCCCGCAGTACGCCCGAAGCGTGCCAGCCACGCCTGCCGCGGGCGGTCGACCACCGCGTTCACTGTCACCGCCACCGGGTCGATGGCCAGGCCGTCTGCATACTTTGGATCCGCGGACGCCGCCGCATGCGCGATCTTCGCGTCACCCGCAACCTTCCCCGCCACGGTCACCTCCTGCGCCACATTCCAATTCGCCGGCGTGAACATCAGGGATGCCGGCGACACCGCCGCCGTCTCCGGATCGTCGCTGACCGGCGTGACCGTCACGTCCGCGGTCGGCTCCGACTCCAGGACCAGCGTGTAGGTGGCCACTTTGCCGGCGTCCACCTCCAGCACCGCCGCACCCACCGTCACCCCGGCGGTATCGTCGTCGGCGAGGGTCAGCGTCACGCCGGTGACGACGAGCCCGTCTGCCGCGGTGGCGGTCAGTGCCAGGACTTCGTCCTCCTCGTCCACGGCGTCGTCGACGATCGTCACCGTCACTGTCGCCGAGCGCACGCCCGCGGCGAGGGTGAACGCCTCCGGCAGCGCGTAGTCGTCCGCCGCTGCGGTCGAAGCCTCAGCCGCCGCCAGCGTCACCGCCACTCCGCCCTCGCCCGCCGGTTGGTCCAGCGTCGCCGTCACCGCCACCGTGCCCGCGTTTTCGGCGACGGCGGTGTCCGTCACGCTCAGCGTCAAGGTGGTCGGCGGCACCGGGTCGTCGTCGGCAATCGTGATCTCGATCGAGGACGGGCTGCCCGCGGCCACCGACGACGGCAGGCTGCCGCCCAGCGACACCGTGAAGGTCTCGTCGTGGCTGTCGGCATCCTGATGCGTCGCGACCGTGCCCGTGCCGGTGGTCGACCCCGCGACGACGGTGATGCTCGCCAGCGGCCCGTAGTCGTCGGCTTCCGCCGTGCCGTCGGTCAGCACCAGCGGCACCATCACGTCTTGCTGCAGCGGCGTCGACACTCGTGCCGTCACCGTCACCGCGGCACCTTCCGCGACCGGGTTCGGCATCGCCGAGAGCGACACCATTGGCAGGTCGTCATCGGCAATCGTGATCTCGATCGAGGACGGGCTGCCCGCGGCCACCGACGACGGCAGGCTGCCGCCCAGCGACACCGTGAAGGTCTC
Source organism: Gammaproteobacteria bacterium (assembly GCA_026713705.1). Classification (GTDB taxonomy): domain Bacteria; phylum Pseudomonadota; class Gammaproteobacteria; order Poriferisulfidales; family Poriferisulfidaceae; genus Poriferisulfidus. Next base: position 817 of record JAPONY010000022.1, on the reverse strand, counting down.
GTCGTGGCTGTCGGCATCCTGATGCGTCGCGATCGTGCCCGTGCCGACGGTCGATCCCGCGACGACGGTGATGCTCGCCAGCGACCCGTAGTCGTCGGCTTCCGCCGTGCCGTCGGTCAGCGTCAGCGGCACCGTCACGTCTTGCTGCAGCGGCGTCGACACTCGTGCCGTCACCGTCACCGCGGCACCTTCCGCGACCGGGTTCGGCATCGCCGAGAGCGACACCATTCGCAGGTTGTCGTCGTCCCGGATCGTCAGCGTCTTCGAAGCCGTATTCGAGACTCCGCCGCCGACCGTGGCCGACACCGTCACCTCCTTGTCCGGCGCGTCCACGTCGTTGTCCACCGCGGTGATCGTCACCGTGCCGGTGCTGGCCGTCGCCCCCGCCGCGATGGTCAATGTGGTCGCCGACGACAGCGTGAAGTCGCCGGCCACCGCCGGGCTCACCGCCGCGGCCGACACCGTCAGCGTCACCGCCGCGCTCGACGCCCCCGACAGGCTCGCCGTCACCGTACTCACGCCGCCGTCCTCCGAGATTGACGCAGGACTCAGCGCCAGGCTCACCGTCGGCGCCGCGTCGTCGTCCGTGATCGTGATCGCCGCGTCCGTCACCGTCAGCGTCCCGGCCGTGCCGTCCACGCTGATCGTCTCGTCGGTCTCGTCCAGCACGTCGTTATCCGGCGTCAGCGTGAAGCTCCCGCTGGCGCTCGCCGCCCCCGCCGCGATGGTCAGCGTCAGGTCCGACACCGTCGCGTAGTCCGTGCCCTCCGCCGCGCTGTCCGAGGTCGACCCCACCGCCACCGTCACCGTCGTCGCC